>CAZTFN010000217.1:0-7230 GCA_964612905.1 uncultured Flavobacterium sp.
CTCCATTAGCAATAACACCTAAACAGACATTAAATCCTGGAACACATACTACTTTTCCTGGACAATACAAGCCTGTTTGCTCGCAATCTTGGTCGGTTTGGCAACTAGATCTACTGCCTCCTCCCGAAATTTGTTTTTGTTCTGCTCTGTCTAAAGCTTTTCCAATGTTTAAAATTGATTTTTTCATGAGTAAAGATTATTGTTTAGTTTTTTACTGCGAACATTTTAAGACACTCACAGCTTTGTGTCTTTTTATTTCTTGTGCGAGAGAGAATTTGTTCATTCTTTCCTTTTTCAATTCAACATTCCCAACAAGTGTTTCTATTCAAGAGTGTCAACTTTTTAAAATTCTTACCATAGAATTTTAAAGAATTTTTATAGACACTCACACACTACATCTAGTTACTTTTCATGAACCATTTTATATGAGTTCTACTCTTAGGTTTCATAAACTGAATTTTCTTACCCATAAAATTTTGACTTTTTATTGTTTTTATCTTGAAAGTCTTTGTAGTACTTTTATTTCCTATATTAAATCATCCTATGGCCGGTAATTCTTATTGCGACTACACAAAGAACCTAGAAGAAGGAAATGTTCATAAAGTCTATCATGACACTCAATATGGATTTCCAATTCACGACGACAACGAATTGTTTGGAAGGCTAATTTTAGAGATCAATCAAGCTGGCCTGTCATGGAACACTATTCTCAACAAACAAGAAAACTTCAGAAAAGCCTATTCTAATTTTGATATTCAAACCGTGGCGCATTATGATGAAAAGGAACGAGCTCGACTTCTGAACGATGCTGGAATCATTAGAAATAAATTAAAAGTGAATGCGGCGATTCACAACGCAGGGGTAATTTTATCGTTACAAGAAGAGCACGGCTCATTTGAAGCTTGGTTAGACTATCAACACCCGAAAACAAAAGAAGAATGGGTGAAGCTCTTCAAAAAGACTTTTAAGTTTACTGGTGGTGAAATCACCAATGAGTTTTTAATGAGCACTGGCTATTTAAAAGGTGCTCATGACGAAAATTGTCCAATTTATCACGAAATATTAAATCACAACCCCAAGTGGAATCAATAAACAATCAATTATGAAAAAAACCTTTATCACTCTATTATTTATCGGATTTTTAAGTCAAATCAATGCGCAAGAATTAGGATTGCGATTCGGCGATGTAACTGGTGGAAATGTTGCTATTGACGCTGTCTTACCTATTGGCGAAAGCAATCGTATTCACGCCGATATATCTTTCGGAAAAGGTGTTGGTGCTGATGTGATCTGGGATTTTATCGTAGAACCTATTGATGGAGAATCGTTGTATTGGTATACGGGTGCTGGAGCGTATGCTTTCTTAGGTGATCCTTTTGGTTTGGGAGCTGTGGGAGAAGTTGGTTTAGAATATCGATTTAATGATCTGCCTTTAGTTATTGGCCTCGATTGGCGTCCGTATCTAGGAATCATAGACAATACAGATGTTGGATTGGATAGTTTTGGATTTAATTTACGATGGGTTTTATAGTTTGATGATCAATGATTAATTGATAATTGATAATTGAAGTTCCCGAATTGCTATGTTTTTATTTCCTCTTTTACAATTGTTTTTCCTTTTGGTAGTGGTTGGAGCCAGTATCTTAGGGTTGATTGTTTTAGGATTGACCAAATCTGAGGCGGTAAAAAGTTGTCTGGTAACACTCTGGGGGTTCATATTTTTCATCGTTGTATTGGCGATGATTGCAAGACCTTTTATGACCAAAAAAGTCTTGGACAAATCCGATTTCTATGGCAACTATGTGATTGACACTACCTATTTTGATCCTGTTCAAGCACAATGGCAATACGATCATTTTCGATTTGAAATCAAACGAAACGATTCAGTTTATTTTCATATCACAGATAAAGACAGAATCATTAAGACTTATAAAGGATCCATTACATATCCAAAACCATATGGATCAGCAAGGTTAAAGTTTAAAATGAAGTACCCGCCACACCACATTTTAGAAACACCCCCAACTATCTATAGAAGTACCTGGAGTTTCCGATTGGTTTTTAACTCACGGAAATACAACAATATGTACTTTAAAAAGGAGTAATAGTGAATGTTAGGTGTTAAGTGTTGGGTTTTAAAAGATAGAACAACTTACTGAACAACCAAACAACTCTGAACCTTTGCACCTCTGAACCTTTGCACCTTTGCACCTTTGAGACTTTGAGACTTTGAGACTCTGCACCTTTGAACCTAAAGAAAAGAAAACTAAAACAACCAACTCAGCAACAAAACAAGAATCAAGTTAATTGTACCATACACAAACAACAGTAGATATATTGGAGCTTTGATAATTCCTGTAGAGATACTTGTGAATTTACTACCTCCTTTTTTGATCTTCCCTCCGATGGATTTCTTAGGAGCATCTACAACCACTTTTCCTTCGGTATCTACATGAACATCAAACGTTGGCTGTTTCTTAATCATTACATAATTAAAAATTCTATCGACTAGAAAAGTAAATGGAAAGGCTAAAAACTTAATTTTCCTAGATAAAACTCTTTTTAAACTCGGTCGAATCACATACAAAGAAACACCACGAAAAACATCATTAAAAGAACTCTTCAAAGGAACACCTTTATTTCGTTGTTGTGAAAGCAGCTTTGAATCATTGTAGACATGCGTTGTTGTTTCTACTGTAATTTCAATGATTCTATTCATATCATTTCTAATGGTGTTTACCAATCTTATGGCAGAAACCAGAATCAGTGAAGGGATAGAAATAGCAAAAGAAATGACAAAAAGCAATAGAGCAAAGATCGTATACGTAGTTGTGTAGGAACAAAAAATTCCAAGCAGTATAGAAAAGACAACCACCACCCCCAGAACCACCCTACCAATATAAAGAGGGAAAAAGATGGCATCAGCAATTTTTTCTACCACCTCATCTACTTCGTATTTTGAATAATCAATTCGCGCGTTTTCTGTAGCTACTCTTTCGTCCAAATTCTTGTATTTAAATTAAAGTGACGCATCATTTTTTCAAAGGATTCAATTTCTTTTATGTATTGAGTGAAGTATTCAACTCCTCTAACTTTCACTCTCAAATCTGTGCTAAAATAATCTCGATTCCATGGAAGTGTCATAAACATTTTCCCTCCTCTGAAGGAGATCACAGGAGTGACTTTTTCACGTAAGAAAATCTCATGAATCGCATCTATAATTTTAGGCGAAAGAATATAAAATGTTTCTTGAACATTCGTTCCATAAACAGTGTAATTGTCTTTAATTATAGCATTCTCCAAGTTTATCTTGGTGTAGTTCTTTCCAAAGATAAGATCACTCAGTCTATCAGTTAAACTCTTGAGATTATTAGGAATCATCATCACCTCTCCATGAAAGTTTTTATGAAAATCGGCACTCATGAACATTCCTTTGTAATACTTCACTTCGTCTTTAATGAGACCAAAAAAAGGAATCCCTTCAACACCTTTTAAAACAGCAATAGGAAAAAGAATGATGGACAACAAACATCCACCAGAAGTTTTCAAAACATTCACCTGCTCCTTGTAAAAACTAATCTCATTAAATACAAGGTCTACTCCATCAATAGAGCCACTCACAAAATCCTCCCCAGTAATTCGATATGATTTTGAAAAAAATGAGCTGTTAAAAATTCCACTAGATTTGAGTATTTCAGCATTATAGCCGTAACCATAGTATGAATAGTTAAGGTTTACATATTCAAAGATTTTCGGCAACAACTCACTCTTGATGTACTCTCGGTAAATGTACTTTGGTTGCCTGATATTGGATAAAATGAGCGCAACAACAAAAGAAATTATTGTGCCCAACCAATTGATAGGAAATATCAACCCTGTAATTAGGAAGAAGAAAAATACCATACTAGTAATAAACTGCAAAGGCTTGACAATATAATTGTACAATCCCTGTGATGCCGATAAACGTTTGCGTTTTTTCTCTAAACTACGCGCATTCTCCTCAAGAAAGGTCTGAAACTCTTGGGTCATCTAGCAAATGTTAATCGAAGAGTTTACCCACGTTCGGTGTAGCTCGTTCTGCTTCTGTAGCTTGGAAATAGACTCTTTCTTTTAGAGACATAAATCCAGCCATGATATTACTTGGGATGGTTGTAATACTATTATTTAAAGTGAGAACAGATGAGTTGTAAGCTCTTCTAGAAGCACTAAGTTGTTCTTCAATCTCGGTGAGAGAACGTTGCAATTGTGCCATGTTTTGATCTGATTTAATCTCAGGATAATTCTCCATACTTACATTGATGGCTCCTAACAGCTGAGACATGGTGTTTTCCATCTCAAAGCGTTTTTCAACATCATCCTGGTTGTCTAATATTTTACTACGGAGTTCTGTAATCTTCGTAAACACCTCTTTCTCATGCTTCATAATTTGTTTCACACTATTCACCAAGTTGGGAATCAAATCACTTCTCTTCTTTAGCATGACATCAATTCCGCTAAAACTCATATCCACTTGATTTTTCTTCTTGGTGAGCGAATTATACATCATGAATAGAATTGGAATCACAATAAAAAAGATAGGTAGGGTAAAAATGATGATGATCACTAAAATAATCGTTGCAGTAGATTTACTCATAGTTATGGATGGTCAATTATGTTTGAAAAACAATTTTCCACAAGATAAGTCGAATTTGCCCGAATGAAAAAAAATCAATTTAAAAATTCGTATCTCAACTAATATTTGACCAAATCCCAGTTCGTTTGGAAAGCTCAGAGTAGATCCGTTGAATCGGAGCATTCTCTGGTTTTGACAGATTGGGATCATCTTCTAACAATTCGGCAGCAGCATTTCTTGCCTTTTGAAGAATGGGCGTGTCTTTAACCACATCAGCAATTTTTAAACTCAGCACACCACTTTGTTGTGTTCCCATAATATTTCCTGGTCCGCGCAACTTTAAGTCGACCTCTGCAATTTTAAACCCATCAGATGTTTCTACCATGGTTTGCAAACGAGTTTTGGCTTCTGATGACAATTTGAAACTCGACAATAGAATACAGTAACTCTGATCCGCACCTCGTCCTACTCGACCACGCAACTGATGCAACTGACTCAATCCAAAACGTTCTGCACTTTCAATTACCATGACACTGGCATTTGGAACGTTTACTCCCACTTCAATCACTGTAGTGGCGACCATGATTTGAGTTTCACCTTTCACAAACCGTTGCATTTCATACTCCTTATCATCCGCTTTCATTTTTCCGTGGACAATGCTGATCTGATAATTAGGCGAAGGAAACTCACGTGAGATACTTTCATAACCATCCATCAAATCCTTATAATCCATGGCTTCTGATTCTTGTATCAAAGGATACACGACATAAACTTGTCGACCTTTCGCAATCTCCTTCTTCATAAAACTGAAAACCGACAAACGATTGCTGTCATATCTATGTACCGTTTTCACTTCTTTTCTTCCGGGAGGTAGTTCATCAATGACCGAAATATCTAAATCCCCGTAAACACTCATGGCCAAAGTTCTTGGAATGGGAGTTGCTGTCATTACTAATATATGAGGGGGAATGACCCCTCCAACCCCTGTTTTCTGGCTTCCCTTTTGCCACAATTTAGATCGCTGCGCCACTCCAAATCTGTGTTGTTCATCAATAATGGCAATTCCTAAGTTTTGATATTGTACTTTGTCTTCCAACAAAGCATGTGTTCCAATTAATATTTTCAGTTCACCATTTTGCAATCCTTCATGAATCTCTTTTCGTTTTTTGGTTTTGGTAGAACCAGTTAAGAGCTCAACAGTAACATCCATCTCTTGCAACAATTCTTGAATGGCATTGTAATGTTGCGTTGCCAAAATTTCAGTGGGTGCCATGATGGTTGCTTGGAATCCATTATCAATAGCCAACAACATGGTTAATAAGGCTACAATGGTCTTTCCCGACCCTACATCTCCTTGTAACAAACGATTCATATGGGCATTTGATCCGAGGTCTTTACGGATTTCCCTCAAAACTCGTTTCTGCGCGTTGGTTAAATCAAAAGGAAGATGACTTTTATAAAAAGTGTTGAAATTTTCGCCTACATGTTCAAAGACATAGCCCTTGATTTTATGTTTTCGAATGAGCTTCTTTCGCAATAATTGAATCTGTATGAAAAACAATTCTTCAAACTTCAATCTGTATTGCGCTTTGGCCAACAATTCAGGCGAATTTGGAAAATGAACATTTAATAAGGACTGCCTTCGGTCTAACAAGCCATATGCCTTCTTAAACTCCTCAGGAAGGCTTTCCCCTATTTGTTCAAAGATTTGTTGCAATAGATTCTGAACATACCCTCGAAAGATTTTATTGCTGACACCTTTGTTTACCAATTTCTCCGTAGAAGAATATACTGGCTGCAACTTCGATTGAATCTTTCTCTTATAGTCTTCAACCAAATCCATCTCTGGATGTACAATAGAGAACTGACCATTATAATGATTCAGTTTTCCATAAACTACATAAGGAATATTAGGCTTGATACCATCTTTGATCCATTTATGACCTTTGAACCAAACCAACTCCATAGTTCCCGTCTCATCCTGAAACTTTCCCACCAATCTAGAGCCTCTTTTCTGCTTTACTTCGCTTAATGAGGTAATTCTCCCAACAATCTGAACATCAGCGCTGTTGTTGATCAGTTCAGCAATCTTGTAAAAACGTGTTCGATCAATATATCGGTATGGAAAGAAATGCAATAAGTCATGTAACCGATTCAATCCCAACTCACTAGCCAACAAAGAAGCTCTATTTGAACTGACTCCTTTGATATAAGTTAATGGGTTGTTAAGATTCACGTTTTTATAGGTTTTATGGGCGAATTTAATGATTATCTGAAACAATTTTCACCTTCATTTTTTGGTTTATCAAAGTTTTTTTGCTTTATTTGGCAAACGTATATAATGAATCAATGTCCCCTAAGACTAAACTTCATATAATAGTTCTGTTGATTTCATTGGTTTCTTTTGCTCCTAATACCATGGCGCAAAAGGGATCCAAGAAAGGAACTGACCCCGGAAAAACTGTCGGGGTATCTGTCTCTCCCTCCCACTTTCATTTCAATCAAAAACAAGGAGAAGTAAAGACCTATGATATTACTATAAAGAATAGTACGTCTTTACCAAAGGAGTTCAATATTAACATTTATGACTTTGACATGAATGGAAAGGGTAAGAGTAG
>CAZTFN010000218.1:0-7195 GCA_964612905.1 uncultured Flavobacterium sp.
GTAGTAAACCATTACAATGAGGTAAGAGTTGAGTTGACCGAACGCGATGATCTGAAACGAAAGGTGAATGTTGTTTTCAGAATTTACAATGATGGAGTTGGATTCCGATATGAATTCCCTGAACAACAGAATCTGAAAGAAGTATTCATTACGGAGGAACGTACTGAATTCAATTTAACTGAAGATTACAAGACGTTTTGGATTCCTGGTGATTGGGATATTTACGAACATTTATACAGCACTACTAAGATTTCTGAGATCGATGCTTTGTCGAAAAGAAATCATCCAGCTCTGGCAGCAACATACATTCCTATCAATGCCTTGAACACTCCCGTGACCATGGTAGGAGAAGATGGAACCCACTTGAGTTTTCACGAAGCTGCATTGGTTGATTATTCAGGGATGACTTTAGCTGTTGATAAAGAAAATCTAAAATTAACCTCCAATTTAGTGGGGTCAGAAAATAGAGATTATAAAGTGGAAAGAACAGTTCCTTTCCATACACCATGGAGAACCATTCAAATTACAGACAACGCACCAGCGTTAATCGAATCTAACTTGATTGAGAACCTAAACGAACCGAACAAACTAGGCGATGTTTCTTGGTTTACTCCCATGAAGTATACTGGAATCTGGTGGGAGATGCATCTTGGTAAATCTAGATGGGATTACGGAATGGAACGCGTTAACGGCAAATGGACCGATGTTGGAAAAGCACACGGAGTGCATGGAGCTACAACGGAGAATGTGAAACGATTCATTGATTTTTCCGCTAAAAACGGAATGAAAGGTGTCCTGGTAGAAGGATGGAATCAAGGTTGGGAACGTTGGATTGGTTTTCCAGATCGCGAAGGTGTTTTCGATTTTGTGACTCCTTATCCGGACTACGATTTAGATGAATTATTGAAATATGGACAAGAGAAAGGTGTTCAGTTGATCATGCATCATGAAACTTCAGCAGCGACAGGAACGTACACCCAACAACAAGATACAGCATTTGCATTGATGCAGAAATATGGAATGCACTCGGTGAAAACAGGGTATGTAGGAAAGTTGATCCCTGTAGGAGAATATCATCATGGTCAATATATGGTGAATCACTACAACAATACGGTGATCAAAGCTGCGAAGTACGAAGTAGCTATCAATGCACATGAGCCCATTAAAGGAACGGGATTGCGAAGAACCTATCCAAATACCATTTCTAGGGAAGGATTGCGTGGACAAGAATTCAATGCTTGGTCCCCTGATGGTGGAAATCCACCAGAGCATTTACCGATAGTAGCTTTTACAAGGATGTTATCAGGTCCAATCGATTTCACACCGGGAATCTTCAACATCAAGTTTGATGAATGGAAAGCCAACAATCAAGTGAATACTACCTTGGCACAACAGTTGGCTTTATACGTAGTGATTTATTCACCCATTCAAATGGCTGCCGATTTGGTGGAGCATTACGAAGCAAATCCAGCGCCTTTGGAATTCATCAAGGAAGTTGGAGTGGACTGGTCAGAATCCAAAGTGTTGAATGGAGAAGTAGGAGATTATGTAACGATTGCCAGAAAAGAGCGTGGAACCGACAATTGGTTCTTGGGATCGATTACAGATGAAAATGCAAGAGACTTGGAAGTTTCTTTGAACTTCTTGGATGCAGATACTGAATACACAGCGAAAATCTACAAAGATGGAAAAGATGCCCATTGGGATGAAAACCCAACATCTTTAGAAGTCGAAACCATGATTGTGACTAAAGATTCAACTTTGACATTGAATCTTGCCGCAGGTGGAGGTGTGGCAGTGAGCATTCTAAAGAAATAGTAAATAAATTATATAAAAAAGCCTGTACAAACTGTACAGGCTTTTTTTCATAGTCAAAATTTAGTTTTAGTTCAATCTAGAATATTCATCGTATTCAAAAGCGATTCCTCCTTGATTGATCTCATAGATAAATTGCATGCGATCGTTGGAAGGGAATTCAACCCTTACAGTTACTTCCCGTCCGGTTTGAGGATCATCGTCAGATGTATCAGAAAGAATAGAGATCAAATAAGAAGTATTCCCTATTTTTTCCCAAGTTCCTGTCACAACACCAGTACTGGTGCAGTTGTTATCGGGTCCATCAAAGGTTTCTACTCGGAATGTTCCATCACCGTTAAATACATAACGCCCTAAGGTTGCGCAGAAATAGTCGTATTCAAAAAATTCAACATCATTAGTGTCGGAAATAGTTCCGTAGCCTATTTCGGTCCAAGTTCCAACAATTAAATCGGTAGATTCAGGATTGTTGTTGTCATTGTTGTTGCAAGAAATACATAATACAGTGAATAGTAGGAGCAGTGCTTTTTTCATTTTTAAATTTTTTAATGTGATTCAATAGCTGGAAAAATGGACATACGAACTGGTTCAACCTTTGCTATAGGTTTAATTATTGAACACACCAAAATATGTGGGGAAGTTCATAGCCAATTTTTCTTGAACGAAAGATACGGATTAATCTGAGTTAACTGTAGTTTAGAAGTTAGTTTAATGAAGATTTAACAACTCGTTGTACTATTTTCTTTTCTTCTTTTTCTTACCCAATGAAACTTTATATTCGTCCACTGTTCCTTTGATTTTGATATTTAAGTATCGGATTTTTTTATTCGGATCTACTTCCACAATCTCATCTTCTTGCTCTTGACTTACTTCTTTCTTCTTATTTCCGAATAGTTTGTGCCAAGCCGCTCTTGCCGCCATTTTCCATGGAATTCGTAAGTAGTAATCAATGTTTTGATCACTGTCATGCGAACCTGAAAACTCCATATGACCAATGGTCGACTCAATAGTCATAGAGGGTATGTGAATCTTTCCTTTCTCGATGTTCAGATTGTTTTGTAGTGTGTCAAATCGAATGTTGCGGAGGTTTTTATTCCCAATATAATCTGAGAGTGCCAACATTGGGTCGTAATTTTTCAAACGTCCATTCAAGACTTTGACATCCATTTCTAAATTGGACTGATCCAGATCTGGAACCATATCAGGATACACTCGAATCTTTCCTTGAATTCTTGAGGTTAGTTTCCCTTGTAAGTTTTCTGAGACCAAATGATCCTGTCCAAAGTTTTCAAATTTGAAAAGTAGTTTGTCCAAATCAACATTATCCATAACAAGATCTGGCTGCATGTAAATATGCTTTGGATCACTACCATTGAAATATCCATTGAGTTGAATCTTTCCTCCTGCAGCATCCATATCCAGCGTGTCTATATGGATGTAATGATCTGGAGTGGTTCTGAGTTCCGCTTTGATATTTTGCAAATCGATTCTGTGCCAGATAAAATGTCCGATATCCGCCTTAAATTTCATATCTGTGAATGGCAATTCATAGATGTTGAAGGCTTCAGCATGTTCTTCTACATCTTCTGTAGTGGGAACTACATAGTCGGCTGTCTTTGGTGGAGTTAGATTGAAAGCAAAAAGCGCATCATAGTCAATATAATTTGCTTTGACACCCAGATAATTATCTCGTTTCTTGATTTGAGGATCGTTACCCAGGTAATAGTTCAAGTCGAAATTGAAATTGGTTTTCCCGATCTCTCCATGAAAGTCTTTGATGACAATATGATCATCTTCGTAATGGATGTTCCCTTTAAAATCGTGAAAACGGAGCGGATGTACTTCCATTTTTGTGTTTAGTTTATCCAAAGCCAGGTCGATAGAATGCAATGAAGAGTCTTTGTAATGCATGCTAGACGAAAAATGCAAAGCTAGATTGTCAAAGACTTCGTGTCTGTATTCTTCGGGAACGTAGTTTTCTCCTTTGTAAGAAAAGACATCTTCCAATCGTAGTTTTTTCGAGGTGAGATTGATGTCTAAATCCACATCTCCATTCAATTCTGGTTGCATCCAGAAGGCATAGTCATGAATCTTTCCATCTATGTGAAAATCGCTATCGTCAATATATCCAGTGAAATCCACAATCTTTAAGTCGGTGCTGTCAATTAAGATGTCTGCATGATAATCATGAATTGAATGCGGATAGTGTTTCAAGTCTGCAAACAAACTATCCACAAAGAATTCACCTTTCGGTAAATATTTAGATTCTGTAAAGTCTTTTGCAGAAGCCTTGAACGAAAGTCCTAAACTCAGGTTTTCAACTCGTTCATCGATTCCTTTTTGGATGGAATCTTGTGCGGAATAACTTGTCAACTGAGCGATATCCAAGTTCTTTGAACTGATATCCAAATGGGTTTCAACAGGGATATTCGTATGATGCACAATGGATGGTAAATCCGAAAGAAAACCTGTCACAGAAAGGTCGGTGTTGCCCATATTTAAATTGAATTCTTTCAGCGTAGCTTTTCTACCTTCCATCACAAGATCTACATTCAAGCTGTCAAGTGGAACGGGAAGATTTTCTGCATTTAAGCTCAAGTCTTCAATCTTTAATTGTGCAAAATAGGCCTGATTCAGTTGTTGCAAGGCTTTTTCAGGTTGATCGATATCGATGATGTCATGAAAGTTCATTTTCAAAGAAACTTCCCCAGAAGCATCCTGCACTTGTTCCAATTCGAAGAATTCTGCGACAAATCCAAGATCGAAATTGGATTCAACCTGCATGTCAATTTCCGGTGATTCAAAATTTTTGATTAATAAAGAACCTGTGAATTTTCCTTCTTCCAGATTTGCCGTCATATCTTTCAAGGAGAATTCCATGGTACTCACATCTCTACTGGAACCATTGGTAAAATGACCTTTAAAGCCCATATGATCAATCTTCTTGGCGCGTTCTGGATTTTCTAAAAAGGCTTCAGAAGCTCCAAAATCAGCGTGAATCAAAGGTTTGTTTCCTTTGATGGATTTCCCTTGAATACTCGCTTGAAAGTAGATGTCGCCTGCATTGTCGTACTTCTCAAGGAATGGAATCACATCAACAGGAGCAAACGCCACCAACATATCAAAATTCGGTTTGGTTCCTTTGACCAGGAAGTCGAGTTCCAAATCATTTTTCGTATTGATAGAACCCTCCAATTCAAAGTCGCCATTTTCCATCACCACACCCGAAGGCTGAATGTTCAAAACGCCTGTATCAGTATTGAATTCCACATCGGTATGAAACTCGAAATGCTTTTTTCGGATGAAGGTGGTATCACCATCCTTGATCACATTCACTTCGAAATCGGTATCAATATGACCAGCGATCAAACTATCCTTCAGGGTAAAACCACCTTGGCCATTGTAAATGAATTTTTCAATGTCCGTGTTTGTAGACTCATCAATGGTATGAATATCCAGATTTTTAAAGATTATTTTTTTAAAGTGAACACTGGTGGATGAAGAATCAGAGTCAGATTCAGAAGTGGTCGCCAAAGAGTTTTCTAGATTCGTGGTGTTGTCCTCATGAATCACAATATTAAAAACACCTTCTTCTACCTTTAAGGATTGAATATCATAGTTTCCATTGATGATATCATTCAGGTTGAAGCCCACATAAATGTCTTGTACATCAATGATGGTAGAGGAGTTGTCTTCTTTGGTTTCAAAGATTTGAACATCATACACCTTGAGAGAGATATAGGGAAAATTATCAAACAGTGACAATTCGCTATCACCAACTACGATGAGACCTTTGTGTTCTTTGTTGAGTTTCGCAATCTCGCTTTTGATGATCTCTGCCTGATTCTTTTGAATGTAGATGATTCCGCCTGTCAACACCAGAATAGGTATGATGATGACGGCTAATAAAATTCGTTTCCAAATCTTTTTAATCTTCAAAGCAGCGATTTTTAAATTGTTTGTTGATTGTCTTTAAAAGTAACGAATTTGAGTGGGAAATCTTATGGTAGAATTGTATTTGAAATTATTAGTGTGTCAATTTTGGTTATTTACTTTTGTATTCTTCGAGTAATTCAATGAATTCAGAATCTTTTAAAAAGTCTTTCCAATCTCCATCTCTTTCAATATAGTTCACATCTATTTCGTTTTTAGAAAGAGTCATTTTTAAATATTTTATTGCATTATCTCTTTCTCCTTTAAGAGCATAGGTGCATGAGAGATTGTAGGAACTCGCTCCATATTCAATGGCTATTTGGAGTTTGTTAATAGCTTGATGATATAAAACTTCTGCTTCCTTTCCTGATTTTGTTTGGGCAAAGTAACTTAAATAAACTCCCCAGTTGTCTAAAGCATTGTGATAACCTGGTTTTATGTCAATCGCTGTTTGGAATTTATCAAAAGCTTGATGATACAAATCCTCTGCATCTTTTCCCTCTTTTGTTTTGGCAAAATTGCCTAAATAAACTCCCCAGTTATTGAAAGCTTCATGCTTGTCTGGCTTTATTTCAATCGCTTTACGGAATTTATTAAAAGCTAGCTCATATAATTTTTCTGCATCTTTTCCCTCTTTTGTCTTTGCTAAATCACCTAAACAACCCCCCCAGTTATTGAAAGCTTCATGCTTGTCTGGCTTTATTTCAATCGCTTTACGGAATTTATTAAAAGCTTGTTCATACAATTCATCCGCATCTTTTCCCTCTTTTGTCTTTGCGAAATTACCCAAATAAGCTCCCCAGTTATTGAAAGCTTCATGTTGATCTGGTTTTATGTAAATGGATTTTCGAAATTTATCAAAAGCTAGTTGATATAATTTCTCTCTTTCCATTCCCTGTTTGGTTTTGGCTAATTTACCTAAATCAGTTCCCCAGTTATATAGTGCATTGTAAAGATCTGGTTTTAATTCTAAGGAAGTTTTGTACTCTTCTGAAGCTTTTAATGGTTGATCCATTAAACTAAATTTTACTCCTTTGGCAAAATACTTAAGGGCTTCTCTTTCTAAAAGGTCATCTTTATTAGATGTATTTTCTAACTCTATTATTTTTCTATTGGCTTCTTCAAGTTGACGCTCTAATTCAAGTATCTTAATAGAATCATCGCTGTTACATTCATTCTTTATTTTTAATAATTCATCTACAACTGAGTCTATTTCTGAATAATTTGTGATTAATATCTCTGTTAAAAATTTGAGTGAGCTATCAATCGGTTTATTAGTTAAAATAAAGTGTTTTTGGTTGTATTGACCTTGTAGAACTTTAACTTCTTCAAAAATATTATTGATTTGGAAATCCCCCATTCCAGTTCCAACAAAGAGTAGGGATTTATTAAGAACAATATTTCTTAAAACTAACAAAGCATGTTCTGCATCCTTATTTGTGTTTTC
>CAZTFN010000219.1:0-7181 GCA_964612905.1 uncultured Flavobacterium sp.
CTAGCTTTTATAATGATATGTTGGGTTTCCTGGTCTACATAGAGATGCAATTGGGAATGATCTAAAAGTGCATCATCAATTCCCAACTGACTATCTCCAAAAACAATAAAAAATCTGTCGTTATAAGTCCCTGAGGACAATGTGAGGTTTTGAGGTTGATCATTTAATACGTATGTAATTTCATCAACGCTGTCATATAAGTAAATATCTCTATTGATATTACTGATTTCATCTATGGTCAAATTTATGTCACCGTCATAGCTCATCTGAATGGTTAAAGGAACTTGCAAACTGTCATGAATAGCTCCAATACCAGCAATAAAATAAGGGGTGTCATCCGATGGAAAATCCCAATAGATATCTGTATCACCCAAGTCAAATGCCTGAGCATCATACCCTTTGTCAAAATCAAAAGTATTGTTGTCTAAAAATGAAATTCCTATTTGCCTATGATAATCTTCATCTTCCATCAGGTAGGTCATTCCCAATTTAAAACCGACCGTATTCTCGTAAAAACTGTTCTCGGATTCGTTATTTCGAATAAATACAGCATCCGTACCTTCGATAATGTATTCTCGTTGGGAGTTGTTGAATTCAATAGTACCGCCTGTGCCACTGCCCACAACGAAAAACCCTTGACCTATAGTGATGTATGGAGTTGGCTCTGTATAAGCACCAGTTCCTAATCCTCCTGCCCCTGTACTGGAATCTTCTGCAGCCACGGCATTTGCAGCGATGCCCATTGATAGATTTCGAATAGCATAGCCTCCCACATAACCAGAATAATAATGTCCTGCCACGGTCTCTTCCCCGTTTACATTTTCTTTTTGTTCCCAGAAGTAAAGGGTTCCTGTTGTTGCAGTTAAATTATCTTCAATAAATTTTTTGGCACTGATGGATGATGAATAAGGATTTCCCAAAAGATAACTTGCATCTGTAGCCACCGTTGTTTGCATGGTTCCATCTTTGGGAGTTCCTATAAATGTGTAATTCTGTACTTGTCCAGGTCCTTTGAAAATAAAACCATTGGTCTGGGGGATAACACCAGTACTTAATTCTTGCGTCCAGCTGGCCGTTGTTCCGAAGGAATAAATCCAATACTCAGCTAAAGAAATTGGCGTAGTTGTTCCGTCACCATCAAACCCACTAATGAAATTGATGTCTGTGACCGACGATGATACCGAAGTAGGCACGGTACCATCCTTCATAACATCGGCCACATTGTAGGTCGTTTGCCCTATGCTATTCACTGGACTCCCCATATAATTGTAGCGATATAAGCTTGGATTTGTTGAATTCTGATCAACTTGTAAGCTTCCAGTCCCTGATATTTGTGTGGTATTTGTGTGAGTGGTAATTAGTTGTGAATTTCCCACCAATCGAATTTCATCATTCGCGGCTTCCAAATCGATTGTCTCAGTAACAATAATTGCATTGTCTGTAATAGCAAGTTGACTGTTTCCTTGAATACTTAATTGTCTGGCAGACAAATTAGATCCTGTATGGTTATAATCTTCTAGAATTGCAACTCTTCGGGATCTATCTGGCTCTCCATTTCCCCACGCTCCTCCAGTAATCCCAGTACTACCAGTTCTATGGTAACCCAATCCTTGATTTTTATCGGGGACGCTGCCTTGGACTTCTGAAAGTAGTGGATCATGAGGGTGCCTTTCAGGACCTCCAGATACAGCGTCTCTGTAGGGGTCCAGAGAATCATCTACAAATGCTGTCCAATCTGACGCATCAAAAGTGAGTTTTGTCGTAAGTTGATCGTCATTACGTACGTAGGATGTATTATCAGAAAAATTTTCTACAACATCATAACGATTTGCCCAAGCCGTTCCATCAGTGGTTGTAGTCAAAATAATCACATCATCACCACCTGCAAAATTGGTCACCATATCATTAACACTTCTCCTTGGAGCATTATTTATGTTGGCTCCTGTAAAACCAGTGGTTTCAAATAGAACAGATTGGAAAGGTGTAATCGTTTCACCTGAAAGCGTAGTATAATTTGAGGGTTCAACTCCCGTTAAATCTCCAGTAACATCTCTATAGACTGCAATAGTCACTTCACTTACAATTGTAGCACTTATATTCACCAATTCTATAACTCTGTTTCCTCCACTGCTATAGATTTGTGAGATCATCATACTTGCATTGACTTCTCTGTAATCAACATCTCCACCTGATCCTACATTTCCATTTGAATCTGAAAAATTATCTGTTTGTGTATCGTCAAAGGAACCGTTTACATCTGTATAATCATCCACTCCACCATTATCCAAGGTATTGTCAAGCCCATTGATCCCAACAGTACCATCTGTTCGTCCGTCATCATCAGCATCAATAAGACCTGAGCCTGATTCGTCCAAATCAAATAAATTATCATTGTCTGAATCTAAGTCGAGATAGTCTGGCGTACCATCACCATCTGTATCTTCAGGGGTTAATCCTCCTAAAAATGCAGTATTCACACCGTTGTTGCTTGTATAGTCGCCTGCAGTATCTGCATTTGGTGGGATATAACCTGATGTGGTTTGCGCTTCAATGATATCTGGTATACCGTCATTATCTGCATCCAAATCAATATAATCTGGAATTCCGTCTCCGTCAGTATCTGTTGGGTTTGTGGTAGGATCATTATCTCCATCTGAATTTTCATCTTCAATACTATCTAAGATACCATCGTTATCATCATCCAAATCAAGATGATCTGGAACACCGTCTCCATCGGTGTCCACTGCTACGTTTCCATGATCATCCAATTCTGCCGAACAATCTGTGCCGTCAATGGTTGCTAGGATATTATATCCAGTGCTTACGGCTGGATTGACCGTGAATATTAGGTCTCCACCTGTTCCAGCTTGCGGACTTCCAACATTGCTGTTGTCACTATTTAATCGGAGTTGATAGGTAACACCAATCTCACTACTACTCAAAACAATGTCTGCAGATTCAGTAGCCGTCGTAGTTGGGTCACTCACAGTTAAGGTTGCATCCGGCAATGGTGGTCCTGCCAAGGTAACATCTATATTTGAAGTTGTGGTACATCCACCGTAGTCTAGCGTAATGTTATCATATGTACCTACAGACAAACCGTTTAAAGTCCCAACATCAGAGGCAACTGTCATTGAAGTAGATTGAAGGTTTCCCAGTGCATCTGTATAGTTCACAGTATAACTTCCATCAATAATATTTGACGTATTTAGCGTAATCACTCCATCAGATCCAGTACATGTAGTAGGATCCGTCACAGGTGTTCCCAAGGCTAAATCTGGCACAGTTGCTGAGACGTTAAACTCCACAAGAACTGTATTACAGGCTCCTTCGTCATCACAAATGAGAAAGTAAGCCATATCTGTGCCAGTAAAGCCAGGATCTGGGGTATATGTGAAACATGCTTCCGTAGAAGTTGTACTAATTCCTGTTATGGTTCCATTGGCTGGAAATTCTGTAGTCTCTTCATAAGAAATTGAACAGAAAAAAGGAGAGCCCACTGGAAATCCAGCAGCATCGTCATCTGTGGACCAAAAAGTTGAGCCATAAGATGTAGACGCCCCATAATCATGAGATATTGTGGGCGATGCCGTAGTAGTATTTGGAGTAGGCAAAAACAATGGAAACAAGGTAGGCCCTGCACCATCAGTGTCCATAGCATACTGATCTACACTTGTAAAATTGTCTGCAGGGTTACCTTGATATAATTCAGAATTGTCTGTCCATGTTAATGTTGTTCCTGAAAAACTCGGAGTGGCATCTGGTGCAAAAATGATTCCTCCTTCAGCGAAAGTCCTGAAGGCATATAATAATGAAGCATAGGCTGCTTGTGTTCCGTTTGAAGCTTCAACTACCAAATAAAAATCATCCAACTCGCCGATGTTGGTTATAGTAATGGTGGAACCAGACCCTGCTACAGATGGATAAACAGGCAGAGCCCCATTATAACCTCCATCTCCTTCTAATATATACCATGTGTAAACGGTTGCCGATGGGTCAAGTCCATAACTGATACTCAAATTAGAAGCATTCACGGTTAATTCAGCCGTTAAAGCCATGGTATCTTGAGTATAATCTGATATTTCGATCCCTGCCTTCAAAAACTGAATACCAGGATAATGGACCATGGTAAATGGATTGGATTCTAGATCTGATACACTGAAGCAAATATCGGTAGGTGTAGACTCCTCAATACAATAGTTTTGATCGATCACCACGGGAGGTGTTCTTGTCAATTCTTGTAATGGAGATTTCTGTGCATTTAGTAATGGCACTATTCCAAAACAAACCAGTATTAAAAATAATAGTTTGCCTTTAAGAGCATATGTACATGAGCACACACTCTTTCCTGTAAACGTAAACATTCCGTAATTAGATTTTTGTTATTGTTCTGAATCGTTCTTTGAACGTTGTTCAATTACGGGGGGACGACTCGTTTGTTACGTCAAGAATAAATTTGATTTTAAGAGATGACAATAGAAATTGATTAAAACCCTACTCGCAATTTTTTTAAGTGTCGTTTTAATTATTGAAATGAAACAGTACGTTCATTTTATTTTTAGTTACTTTATTTACAGAATAACAAGAAGATTAAATCATACCAAGGTATACTTTGGAGGGATGAAAATTAAAGTAGTTTTAATTGACCTTTAGAGAGTGTTTCATAATGTTTGTCAATGGCATGCTCTAGGAACTCTTTTAATTCATATCCCGTAGTTCTTATTTGATCTTGAGGTTTAATCCCTTTTTCATTATTGGTGAAGGTATAATAGATATGATTAAATTCTTGGTACGTCATTTTTCAAACATTTAAATTATGAAATGAATATTCTTCAATTCGATTTGTCTACACCAAATTAAACGAGTTAGTTCTCATGGCGAATCAATAATTATTTTAACCTGACAATAAGTTATTGACCAATTTCAATGGATGATGATTTCTATTTACAACATAACGCAAATCTCTTTTTTATAAATTAGCCAAGCACTGGCTTCAACATAATTCAATTATATGCGCTTCAGTATATTTCTTTTAGTGCTCGTTAATTTTCTGACAACTCATGCTCAGGAAGTCGTCTTTCAAAAATTAGATGAGGAATACGGACTTTTATCAGGAGATGTGTACAAAGTAATCCAAGATCAAAAAGGATATCTTTGGTTTGCTACTTCTTCTGGTGTAAGTCGATATGATGGAAGAAATTTCACAGAGTTTACAGTAAATGATGGCTTAACAGATTATGAAGTGCTGTCCCTATATGAAGATAGTGTCGGTAGAATATGGTTTGAAACATTTAATGGGAAACCTTGCTTTTATTTCGAAGGAAAGATTCATAATCCATCAAACAACAACTTATTAAGCAGCATACAGGCAGACTTTTTCATTAAGGAGACTTATGAAGAAAATCCTGATCGATATTGGATAAACTATGGCCCTTATTCTTATGTTCTTGATTTCAAGAACAATTCTACGCTGCGAATAGACCAAAGAACTGCTTTTTTCGTAAAAAACTCAAACAAAGAAGTACTGCTATATTCTGGTGAAAACTACTACTACAATACGGTCACCCACAAAAAGCTCTTCATTGATGAGTTTTATAGAAATGAATATCAAAAGAACAATACAGAAGATAATTTACTTCTCAAAAATGGAGATATAATTCATTCAAGACCCTTTAACGAGTTTTTTATCAAAAGGAAAAACTCCTTTCAAATAGAACACATTCCAAGCTATTTGAGCAAAAGTGTAAGTAAGAATTTAAAAATAATCAACTTATATCAAGGAAAAAATGGGCGTATTTGTGTCGCTACTAATGATGGTCTATTTATATTTAAAAACTCCTCCCCCGAGGCATTCAAAAGAGCTCCAATCCATATTTTTAAAGGGAAAACTATTACCTCTAGCTTGTACGACCATCAAAACAATCTTTGGGTAACCAGTACAGAAGGTGTTTTCAAAATTATGAATGATCTGTCCATCATAGGAGGAGTCAAAGATCATGTTGTTTCGTTTGATTCTAATGGGAATAAAATTTTAGCGGTAACACAAAACAAAAAAGCACACCTTATTTCAACAAAATCCTGGAAAGAAGAAGTTCAAACAATCATTGATTCAAAACCTAGAAAAGTAACACACTTCAAAGATGACTTCTACATCATTTGTAATTTAGGGTCCTATCGATTTAGCAATCAAAACATTGATAGAATTTTCGAATCTCTATCATTAAAGGATCTCGTATATAGCAAGAATCATTACTATTTAGCAGATGCAGGTGGTCTTGAAAAAGTTCATGAAGACTCAAAAATAACGGGATTTTTTATCCGAAGAAAAAATGCTCAAATTAAACAACTATTTAAGGAGAGAGTATATACCCTAAAAAAAATAGATTCTACAATCTACATTTCTGCTAAAAATGGATTGTATAAATTGTATCATAATCGAATATCTCCTATATTCAATAAGGGCGATGCGCATGAACATCGCATCATTGATATTGCCTTTTATGAAGATTATATGGTAGTTGGGACTGAAGGAAATGGGGTCTATATATATCAAGACAACAAACTCGTTACAATTCTGAATGTCAAGGAAGGACTTCTTTCAAACGAAGTAAAGAACTTCTTTATTGAAAAAGATATTCTCTATATAGTAACAAGAAAAGGTATTCAAAAGCTGGGTCAAGATTTGACCTTAGAAAGAAGATCACTGCTTAGTAGTAGAGATTTGATTCTAAACAAAGCTTTAGTGATAAATGATATGCTAATTATGGCTACTTCTCAAGGTCTATTGTCTAAAAAATTTGACGTATATCCTAGAGAATCCAACCCATTAAAATCAGAAATTTTCCTCACCAATGGAATTGAAAACATTTCAAAAGGTCAACACATTCCCTTTGATCGAGAATCCATCGAATTTCATTTTAAACTCTTTGATTTTAACAATGCGAATACCAGTTATCAATATAGAATTAAAGAAATCTCTGAAGATTGGAAATCGACTTTTTCTAATATTGTGAGCTACGAAAGCTTAAAGCCTGGAGATTATACCTTTGAATTAAAAGCCGACAGCAACTACATAGACTCGTTTCCGTTTAGTGTAGATGCTCCGTTTTGGAAACTATGGTGGTTCAGAATTTCAATGTTTCTATTTTTCTTGAGTTCCTTGGCACTTATATATAAATACC
>CAZTFN010000220.1:0-7171 GCA_964612905.1 uncultured Flavobacterium sp.
CGGCTCGCTCAGGTGCTGGCGATGCTCGGGCAATCGCGGATCGCCAACAACCTGATCGAAAGCAAAGTCGGCACAGTTCAACCGATCTCGACGGACAGAGACGCAATGATGATACGGTCATGAGCTCGCACTAATCGAACAGGTCTCCCTGCTTCAGAACTTCGCTATCAGCCATTGGCACGAAGGGCGCGCAAACCACCGTAGCTCGGATGCCTAACATGGTGTACCTGTGTTTCCGAAAAAAGGTTAATTGATACTTTTGCAGCATCATTTCCAATCGCAATAATCCGCTTTGGTTCTATCAAGGCGAAAATTGATTTTAGTATACTTTCGCCAAACTTGCGCTCTCTTGCGTTGTGCATTCTATTTGAGAACGCATCCTCAGAAGTATGGGGATGGCAGGGAAACACATTCCACAGAAAGACACTCGCCGAAATTTGGTCTAGGTAGTCCCATACCATTGACGCAGTTCTTTCTGCTACGGGAGGCCCGCTTGTCGGGCGCTGTGCATCGATCTGCCACCTGGCGAGGTGATCAGAAAATCTAACATCGTCGGTCAACGCTAGACCGGTTCTGCGACCGCCCCGATAGCCCAAGTCCCTTCCTATCCATATCGCATCGACCTCTGACATCTCTGCGCGCACCAACATCTTGTAAAGGATGTCAGATCGTATCTCGGCGGATCTAGCGTGGTCATGGATCTCACAGATATCGCGATATGGATTAAAGGCGACGTCAGACGTAAAGCTTTGAAGTGCTTCGACTATGCATTCTGCGGAAACTTCTTTTTTCATGACAGCGCCCTATGAGAAATCTGACGATTCAGTTTATCACAAACAACTACGCCTCCATTGTTTTTTGATACCTTTCTGAACACATCGTACCCCTGCAGGATTGCGTCTTCCCAGAGCTTCAGCGGACATTCCTCCACTTCGTATCCTCGAACGAACTGGCTCACAGTTTTCAGAATATCAAAGGAAACTGTGGTTTGCCCCTCGAAGTGGTTTAACTCTTTCGCACATGAAAAGATGTAGGCTGAGAGTCCCTCTTCTATGACTATGGCGCGGCCACTGTCTTGGGCCTCTTCTATCTCAGGCTTGCTCTTCCGCTTGTGTTTTATCAGCGCTCGAAAAGTTGGAGACCAATGAAGTACAGATGCGTAGGCGAAGTGAAAGACATCATGAAACCTGTACCCATCTGGGTCGCCAATATTGTCAGTCAACGGATCGCCAATGAACACACCTTTCCAACGCAAATAGCTTTTACCGTTTGGTCGTTCTTGAATCTCGATTTCGAATTTGTCAGGTATGCTCTCGTCATCGGAAAAGTCTGCGTCGAACCGTGGCAGCAACGACTTGTCCCAAGGCAGAAAACGCCCAGTTGCTTTTTCCATGTTTGAGCGCACAATTCGGCCAAAAGGCACGTTTGAGGCTTGGACCGCCTTCAGGTACGCAACGGTGAACTTGACAACGCGATCCCTTAATCCTGCTTCTCCAACCTCGGCGTAAAGTAGTTCGGCGGCGTGCTTTCCGAGGTCCTTAAGCAATACGTCAATGACTTCGAGGTTCTCAAACTTCTGAACCTGGGCAACGGGGGCGGCAAGGTGAAGACTAGCTACTGTCAAAGAAACAGTGTCTTCACTGCTGCATGCATCCGTAATGACTTTGTCCAGTGGTTCGTCAATCCGACGGCAGAGTGCAGCGAGATACCACAAAGCGTCTCCCAGCTCTTCTTCGACAGCGTCCGAATAGGCAGCAAAGGCCTCACCTTCACGGTGAAGTTTCTTTGATGTCGCCATGACGCTGCCAACCTCGCCGAATAGCCCGAGCAGCACTGGCGTAAGGTTTTCAGTAGTAAGCCTGTCTGTGGGAGCTATCTTCTGTTCGTATTCTGATATTGTCAGCGCCATAAAAATCTCACTTATAATGTTTTTTCCAATCCCAGGGGACGCCTTGAAACCCGACCTTTTCTAGGGAAGAAAACCATCTTTCAAATTCATTAATGGTGTCGATCTCTTGAATTCGTGAATAGCCCCTTTTTGATCGAAGCAAGTCGTGTTCACCGCCATTAAGAAATGCATTAGGCAAAATAGGTCCTTCGGCACCAAAGTAGACGTAACGTTGCGATACTAGAATTCTTTGAACAGCAGTGTCGCGCTGGATGTGCGGCATTTTTGGCGATCC
Source organism: uncultured Flavobacterium sp. (assembly GCA_964612905.1). Taxonomy (GTDB): domain Bacteria; phylum Bacteroidota; class Bacteroidia; order Flavobacteriales; family Flavobacteriaceae; genus Polaribacter. The sequence goes on from CAZTFN010000220.1 coordinate 2,184, forward strand.
GTCATCCTCGCTGTGATAAGAGTTCAACTGGTGCCAGTTGCCGTTTTCAAGTGGCTCGTAGATGTTATCTCCGCAAGCTGTTTTCCAGCTACCCGGAATGACGGGTTTCTTCCTTTGGAAGCGTTCGTCGTACCAATAGGCTTCCGTGCTTAGCGTCTCCTCCACTTGCATTGCATATACAACATGGCCACCGCGTTTCACCTTCCTGTCCGAACTGCCTGTCCCAAGCAGCCAATCACCAAGCTGAGCCGTTTTTCTGATTCCAGGCTTACAGGTCGCGAGCGTACAATATCCACCGAAAGGGTTTGGGGCAAACCCGCTGTCGTAGCGAACCACGTACGAATACAAGCTTTGTTTGTTAGCACTCTTAGCTGCAGGCATGTCGTTTGATTGGTTGCGGCTTGCATGGAGTGCCGTCTGGGTTGTTGAAACCAGTGTAGTCCCCGTTGACAGCGTCAATGATGTGTCCACCATTCCACCCCACAACCGCGTCTCCGTACTTTTCCAGAGCTTCAGGAATCTCGCAACCGTTGCTGCCTTGTTCCCATACTCCGACAATAGTTTTGTCTTTCTCGAATGCTCTCTCAATCTCCCAGTTCACCCAGTCACTATCCTTGGTTTCTGGAGTGATGTAGACAATCATGGTGCTGGCCCAATCGATTTTCGGGTCCAGTATCTGTGATTTGATGTAGTCAGGGTTTTTGGCGTTGTTTGGCTTCTCTGAAGTCACGGAACTATCGCGGACTTCCATACCATGCTTGCTAAGCAAATTCTTGAGATCGCCCAGGCCCGCATCATCCTCGTGTATGTGGCTGATGAAGACATTCTTGGTTTCTTTGCTCATAGCGCACACCTTTTGTCACATAGATGTTGAGAAAATGAAGTTGAAGAGTACTATATGAGGTGCTGAAGATCAAGATACAACCCTACGTAGATAAAGACGAATGTTACCGCCTGTACTAGAAATCTTTGTTATTTGGCACCCTCTTGACGAGGCGGGTGAGCAAGTTGCCAACGAGTTTGTTGAGCACTTCCGCAGCGCATCGTTCTCCGGCGTCATCGGCGGTGGCGTCCATGTTGCTGCAAGAAGCGCGGGCTGGACGGGCGCAAGCGAGTGTCCTCAGCCCTGTTACTCATCACAGCAACAAGGCCCCAACGGTATTGAGGCCGCCGAGTATGTCGCATTTGTTCCTCTACTTGGTCGCCAGATGGCTCAAGCGGCCCAAGACGAGGGAAGTAGCTGGAACCGGTACATAGCGGACTTGGTTGAGAGCCAGCGAAAGGACCCAAGCCACATTGTTATTTTACCTCTCCTTCTTGATCGTAGTGCCCTCGATGGAACACGTCTCGGAGAAATAATTGGCGGCTATCAACAGATAGGCGCAGCATCCAAAATGGCATCTGGGGACGACGAGTCAGGCCTTCGTTGCAGGGACCTTACACAGGGTTTGGCGCAATTCCTCGACGATGATGAGAATGCGCGTTTGACGGTTTTCCTATCCCATACAAAGCGGAGTAACCCAACCGAAGGGAAAGATGTTGACGAGCTGGTCGAGACCATTCGCGCATTCATAGCTTCTACTAGGTTGGCAGAATTCTTTGACGCACATGATCTCCAGCCCGGACAAGACTGGGAATCAGAACTAATAAAGAACGCCAGCAACAGCGCATTGTTGGCGGTTCGAACAGACCTCTATGCGAGCCGCGCTTGGTGTCAAAGAGAAGTCACTGTTGCTAAGGTCGCCGGAATGCCGGTCGTGACTCTTGATGCACTCGGTCTCGGCGAAGAAAGAGGTTCATTCCTGATGGATCATGTTCCCCGAATTCCTACACGAAAATCTGATAGTCAGTGGCAGCACAATGACATCGCGCGAGCTCTCAATCTTCTAACAAACGAGTGTCTCAAACGAGAAATCTGGATCAAGCAACAGCATCTCGCAGATCGAGACGCATCAATTGCTGTGGATTGGTGGTCTCCGCATGCGCCGGAGCTTCTTACTCTGCTCGCATGGATAGAACATTTGCAGTCCTCGGAAACTTCCGGAGGTGGGCAAATGACGATACTTCATCCTGACCCGCCGCTCGGGCACGATGAGCTTAAAACCCTGCAGACTCTAGCAAAGAGCTCAAAGCTCGATCTTGAGATCGATGTGATGACTCCAAGGTTGCTCGCGATGAGGGGCGGTTGATATGGTTGTCGAAAACCCAGGCATTCTTCCACCCAATGCATTAGGAGGCCGTTCTCTCGGAATTTCTGCGTCAGAAAGTCCTGACCTCCAGCGGCTTGGTTTATTTGAAGACCATTTCCGTCTTGCACTTGGCGAGATTGCCCGAACGATCCTATTTGCGGGTGGACAGATATTCTACGGGGGGCATTTGCGTGAAGACGGGTATACCCAATACCTTATCAATGAGCTTCAAAGGTACGGCCATCGTGACGCGCCTTTGAAAGTCTGCTTGTCGTACACAGAGCATCAACGCATGTCGAGTGCTGAGATCGAAACTCAAAGAGAACACATTGGATTATTTGGTGAGATCATTTTTCTTGATCCAAACGGCTCTCCTATGGATTTCACGCCCCCCGATGATCCTTCTGGGTTCGAGCCCACAGAGGACGAGGTTGCCGGTTCTTTGACTGGTCTCCGACGGTTTTTAGTTTCTGCGACGGACGCACGTGTAGTGATCGGTGGGAAACGCTCAGGTTTCTTAGGGAGGTTCCCAGGCATCATTGAAGAAGTACTGGTATCGGTGGAGGCGGACAAGCCTTTGTATCTGGCCGGAGGTTTCGGTGGTGCCACTTTAGATGCAATTGGAGCGCTGGTGCCGGAAAATTCTTCGTGGTTTCCCAGATACGAAGCCGAACAAGACGACTTTGAAAAATTGGCTGCAGGATTGCAGGCTCTAAAAGAGGCAGCAGAGGCTTCGAAGGCTTGGATGGACAACGGGTTGTCGGAGCAGGAAAACAAGAGACTCGCTGCATCCTACAGACCCAGTGAAATCGCTGCTTTGGTTGGTCACGGACTTGGTAGTCTCGAAAAGTAAGGTGACCGCTTCGCCGATCTCGATAGTGCGTTGCGTGCCGAGCAAACTAGTATGATTGATCGATCTTGAAGTTAATTATGCTAGTCTTGGTCATTACGACGCTGCATTCAAGTATCCCTATAGTCGCGAATAGCATCGCTATTCAGTTTATTCGCTGGAACGAGTCTGTAGTGCCGTTCTTCTACAACTTTGATTTCGTCATGTTGCAAGGTCAGCTCAAATAGCGCGACAATTTCGGCTTCCATGAATTGAGCAGCGATCGCTCGGCACCGCATGCCCGGAAACCTATCTTCGACAAAACGGATGTCTTGGCTCGTCTGAACTATGCCTATCTGATCCTTTCCGCCCTTGGCTTGAACCGGAATAATATAGTGGCAACCACGTCTATCGAGGCCCACGTAAAGTTCATCGATCTCGATCTGTCCAATGTCCTTTACGGTCGTACGAAGGTGGTTCTGGAGGCTGTACGTCGTTAGTCCGAGGAAGGTATCGATCAAGCGATTGTATCGCACTATAGCCAAGAGGGCCTGCTCGTCGTCGAGCGCATAGGCTCTAATTAACTCCGGTGTCGCGTCGGGAATGTCAGTGCAAACCAAGTCCTCTCTCGGCTCTATTCGAGTTCGCTTGACCAGCTTAAAGCGGTATGCTTGCATGCTCGACCCCCAGCTTCGCGACGCCCTTTCTCCTCCATTCGATTTTTCGTTCGACATGCTGACCAAAGAAGGCAGTCCTCCATGTCTCGTCTCGATCATGGAGGACCTGGAATATGCTGAGACTTCCGGCCCGATTGTGCGGACGCTGTTCTCGACGGCGCTTTTGCACAAGCGCAGAGCGATATCCGCAAGACCCCAGTTCTGGGTCTTGCAGGAGATTGGTAATATCGGGGCGTGGCCGCTCGCCGATCCGTTTCATTCGAAACCTGGCACCGTCGAGATCGCCACTTTGTTTGGTCAGTGACATCGCAAAGTCATCACCGAACTAGCGCCGCGCCACCTGCGGGATTGGCCCCAATACCGTGACAACGAGATGTGGTCCTTCGTGAAGGGCTACAGGCCATGAACACCATCCCAAGAGAGGAGAACATGAAATGAGTGAACAGCAGAAACAGGACGCAAATCGACCCGTTGCCAAGCATCGGGACGGTGCGGTTGAGGTCGCTATCTGGCGGCGAGAGACTGACAACGGACCGGTGTTCAATACTGAACGTAGCCGATCCTATCGGGATCAGGAAGGAAACTGGCAGAGCACCAGCGTCATCCCCGAACGTGATCTCCTGAAGGCCGCTCGCCTCGACCAGCGTGCCTATGAAAGTATCCAGCAGATGCGCGACCAGGAGCGTGCCAAGTATGTAGGGCAGCAAACAGGGAGGCAGAGAGCCCGCGACCAAGACCGTGAACGCTAAGGCGAAATTTGGCTGGTGGACTCAATTCATGGTAATATGAAGCTAGGTGCTCCGGCCAAATGCCGCAACCAGCAAGCGTTTCACGCTGCATCGCACCAAACGTGCATGGGCCTACTTGCCCATCACGATGAAATTCAAACACGAAACACACTCAAGCGCGCCGCATCCTTGCAGACGCGACAAGTCGTTTCGTCCTTGCACGAAAAGGATACCCGTTCGTGAAAGATGTTGAAGCCAAGTCTGTTTCTGACCTGAACGAAGCCATTGAAACGGCGATCAAGCGGCGTACAACGCCTGCGCTTGAAATCGATCTTGAAGAACCGCTGCCAAACAGAGCCAGGTTTGAACAGTGTATTGAACTCTCCCTGAGATTCCTCTCAAAGCCTTGGGATATATACAAAAATGGCAATCATGTGGTTCGTCAAACCGTGCTCAGGCTGGCGTTTTCTGAGCCGCTGATATTCACGCCCGAAGGTGTGTATGGAACACCAAAAACCGCCTTACCCTTCAAGGTGTTAGGGGGTTTTTCGACAAAAAAGTGTGA
>CAZTFN010000221.1:0-7164 GCA_964612905.1 uncultured Flavobacterium sp.
GTTGAGTCCCTACTACAAAGAGCAAAGAAAAATATGCGACCAGAATTGGAACAAATTTACCCGTTCCGAAGGAAATAGAAAAAATAATGGTCAATATAAAAAATGAGCATTAATAGTATGAAGGAAAAATGGATAAATGATATTTATCAAAGTATGAAAGGTTACAAGCCTGTGTCACCAAAACATGAATTATTTCTAAGAATTCAAGACCAGTTCTGTGATTTAGTAAAAAATAAGGTTTCATTGAACCAATGGAGAAACATTGCCGTAGCGGCTTCTCTCATTCTCATGTTTAATTTGGCAGCTCTCTCTTTCTATAAAGAATATAAACAAAGCATGAATAGACAGGATGCATTCATTGAAAACTATAAAAGTATACTGATAACCTCTTATAAAATTTATTGACCATGAAACAAAAAAGAGTGTACGAATTGATCATCATTGGTTTGATAGGTTTAAATATTACGATGGTCGCTTTTTTTCTTGCTAAGCCATTCTTCAATAATAAACCACCAACGAAATCTGCCAAAAATATCAGAACAGAACTTATTGAGCTGCTGAAATTAAATGACAAGCAGGCCGCAGATTTTAATGATTTAGCAGACGTTCACAAACATCAAATGAGGGAGATAGAGGTAAAACAAGTAAGGTTACTTATTCCATACTTTGAGAGTTTAGTGGATTCAACAATTCATATTGACAAAGTCTATGTACTGAATCAACTACAAAAACTGGAAAGTAGTAAAGTTGAATTGACCTATGAACATTTTAAAGAAATAAAGAAAATATTAAATCAAGATCAAATGTTTGACTTTAAGTTCTTCATAGATAGGGTTTCCAAGGTTCTGATAAACAAATAAAATATGATAGCGAAGGATTTTGACTGTTCTGCAGTCCAAATTAATATAAATAAAAACAAAATAATTATGACAAAACCTTATTTTTCTCTCTTAATGCCCCTTGTAGGACTTTTTATGATTCTCTTTACTTCTTGCAATAAAGACAATAGTGAAACACCTGATACTGGGGTAAGTGATGTTGCTAGTACTCCTATTTCTGCCTTTGACGAATTTAATCAAGATGCAGTAACTGTTTCGTTTGATGGTGATGAAATAACCATTGAATCAAATGGACTGCCTAACCATACATCTCCATATTGGGAGGAAGCCTCTCCATTTCATATAGATCCAGTGGTAGCGGTTGCTTTAACACCAGGACGAATAGGAGGTGATAGAAGTTATTCTCTTACGGTTTCTGCTGCACCAGAGTTGGCTACAAATAGTACGGCTACAGGCTTAGGAGCCATTGGTATTGCTGTGACAGGAGTTCCAATATTTAATGACTTAGAAGGACCCAATATACCGTTGGAAGAACAAATTGTTGAAACCTTCGATTATGCAGGAGCTCATAATGGTCCTTCTGGGTATCACTATCATATTGAAGCATACGATGTACCAGAAAATACTGTGCTCTCTTTTGATGATGAAAGATTAGTGGGTATTATGGCAGATGGCTTCTTACTCTACGGTAGAAAAGAAATGGATGGATCTTATCCTACAGATTTGGATGCATCAGGAGGACATTTTGGAGTGACTCCGCATAGTAACGGTGTTGAAATTTATCATTATCATATTGTGAATGAATACTATTTCGGGACGATTGTTGCTCTTTTTGCAGGCGATCTACAAGGAACTCCAAGTACCATTTTTTAATCAATCTCAAATTTTCATCGATAAGGAATCATCCAACGGATATCTCTCAATTTTAAGTTTCATGTTTCCTTTGTTGACTATATAATGAAGTATTATAGATATATCATATGGATGTTTGGCTTGATATTACTTGGTTGTAATGCTAAAACCTCACAACAAAAAACACCAGAATTCACCATAGAGTACGCGCAAATTTCAATTCCGAACCAAGAGATTCAAAAGTCATTACTGACGTATGATAAGCAGACATCTTTATGGAAGTACAAAGGAGAGCTTTATTCGGGATATGCGACGAGTTTTTATAAAGATGATACCATAAAAGATAAAATTGGATTTGTGAATGGGAGAAAACAAGGCAAAGCTTTGAAGTGGTTTCTTGATGGTGAATTGAAAGAGGTGGCTAACTATCACAAAGGAAAACTTCATGGAGAAAAAAAGGTTTGGTCATCTGAAGAACACCATAATTTATTGAGTCATTTGCAGTATTATTCTGGGCAACCGCATGGTGAACAAAAGCAATGGTATCAAACAGGTGAGATTTATAAGGTATTACATCTTAATATGGGTAAAGAAGAAGGTCTTCAGCAAGCTTTTAGAAGAAATGGCGATTTGTATGCCAACTACGAAGCCAAAAACGGAAGAATATTTGGTTTAAAAAAAGCAGCTTTATGCTACGGGCTTAAGGAGGAAAAAATTAATTATAAAAAGTGAATATAGAATAAGATAAAACCAAATCGACATATTTTTAAATCCAACTGGTAAAGTTTTTATTGCACTTATCACAGATAGTATGAAGTTATGTCTAAATTATTTTAGATATTAACCCAACTATTTTAGACGACTTGTATCTAATGATAGTAATTAACTATCAACTCAAACTTTATGCATAAAAAACTACCCCTATTTGTAACTATTTTAGGGTTCGGATTTATCCTGATTAGCGGAACGATTGATTTAGACAATCTCTTTAACTACGCGAATCAAAATGTCCCCGATTACATTACCAAAGACAATACACCCAATAACAACGCAATTGATGATAAGATTGCAACCTTAGGCCGTGTCTTGTTTTATGACAAGAACCTTTCTAATAACAATACCATTGCTTGTGCAAGTTGTCATCAACAGGCATTTGCGTTTAGTGATCCTTTAGAAACAAGCATTGGATTAAACGGTGGAAATACGGGAAGACATTCGATGCGATTGATCAATTCGCGTTTTGCGGATGAGGTGAGATTCTTCTGGGACGAACGTGCCAATACCTTGGAAGATCAAGTGACTCAACCCATTCAAGATCATGTTGAGATGGGATTCAGTGGAGCCGATGGCGATCCTGATTTTAATGATTTGATTACCAAATTATCTCAGATCGATTATTATCAGATACTCTTTGAGTTTGCCTTTGACGACAATACGATTACAGAGGAACGTATGCAATTGGCACTGGCGCAGTTTGTAAGAAGTATCCAATCTTTTGATTCGAGATTTGATGACGGATTGGCTGTGGCTCCGAATGTTGGGGCACCATTTCCGAATTTCACTACTGAAGAAAACAATGGAAAACAATTGTTCTTACAGCCTCCAAATGCTGGAGGTGCAGGTTGTGCAGGGTGTCATAGACCACCAGAATTTGATATCGATCCAGCATCTTTAAATAATGGAGTGATTACCGTTGCGAACAGTTCAGATATCGATTTGTTGAATACCAGATCACCAAGTTTGCGAGATATTGTAAATCCTGATGGTAGTTTGAACGGTCCGTTGATGCATGATGGAAGTATGGCGACTATCAGAGCGGTCATTGATCATTATAATAGCATTCCGAATGAGGCTGCGAATACAAACCTTGACGATCGATTGGACAGACCTGGAAATCAAACACAGGAACTCAATCTTACCGAGGATGATAAGAACGCCTTAGAAGCCTTTTTAAGAACTCTGACAGGAACGGACGTGTATACCAATGAGATTTGGTCAGATCCGTTTGATTCGAGTGGGGATCTGACGTTGATTGGAGATATTTTGTCTACAGAAGAAGAGGCATTTGGAGCTTCAGTGACTGTGTATCCAAATCCTGTCATTACAGATTTGAATGTTCGTGTTGCATTGGGAACGTATGAGGTGTTGATTTACAATGTGAATGGACAACTTAGTTTACAGCGACACATCACTGGAAATGACGAAATATCTGTGAGTCACTTGTCGAAAGGAATATATGTGTTACATCTTACCGATACTCAGAACAATCGAACCTATCGAAAGAAATTTATAAAGCAGTAAATAAAAAAGGCGTCTATAGACGCCTTTTTTATTAGCAATACTTTTTACCATCAGTATAGAATAACGCGATTCAGTCTTTTAAAAAATAAGATTTAGGTTTCAATAACTATCCCTTCATCATTAGTGAAGTTATGGTTTCTTTAGCAAGATTTATAACCATAATCTTCATTATTTATGAGATGTACTATTTTTTCATTGCTCTTTATTTTTTTTCTTATCACAGGTTGTCAGAATAAAAATGAAGAAATTCCCAATAACAATCCGTCAGGAGTAACCGTCACAACATCAATTAATGGTAATTCAGTAGATGTAAGTTGGACTATGGCCAACGATCCGGATGATGATGATATTTCTTATGCCATTGAATTAAATGGAACCATTGTTGAAAGTGATTTGACAGTAACTAATTACGAGTTGTCTAATCTAGAATTTAATGAAAGCTTTCAAGCAAGGTTAATCGTGACCGATACCGAAGGTGGTCAATCAGAAACAAGTTTCACTTTTGCTACCGAATATTTATTCAAAACTGATGGTTCTGCAGATCAAGAATACGTGGAATCAGCTGCTCCTACAGATGATGGTGGTGTCATTGTACTGGCAAGAACTTTAGGAAGTAATTTTATCGGTTCTAATTATGGAGAAACCGATATCATTATGGTCAGATATGATCGATTGGGCAATCTTCTTTGGAAAAAAAACTATGGAGGATCTCAAATAGACGCTCCTTACAGGATTAATAAAATGAGCGATAGTTCATATATTATCACAGGATTCACAAATTCTTCAGATGGTGATTTTGCAATGAACAATGGAAGTATCAATGCATTTGCACTTAAAATTGATATACAAGGAAACATAATCTGGGCAAACACATATGGAGGATCTAATGAGGATGTTTTTACCGAAGTGGTTGAAACCAATGACAATGCATTGATGTTCTCAGGAATAGTTAGATCGGTTGATGGTGATGCAAGTGCAAATAATGGACAGTCTGATTTTTGGGTAGTAAAAACAACTTTAGATGGAAGCATCATATGGGAAAAGAACATAGGAGGTTCTGGTGCTGACAATGCATTTAGCATTGTTAGTAATGGAGATGGTACGTATTTTGTTGGCGGATTTACTCGGTCTTCTGACTTGGATTTTCCAAACAACTATGGAGGTGTTTATGATGGTGGTATTGTGAAGATTGATAATGACGGGACGGTTGTTTTCACCAAAAACTATGGAGGAACAGGAAATGATCGTTTTGATAGCATGGTTCGTTCCGATTCAAACGATGGTGTTGTAATTACAGGAAGTACAAGCTCTACTGATAATGATTTAAATTCTACCAATGGCAGTACTGATTATTGGGTACTTAAGGTAGATGATACAGGTGAGGTGGTATGGTCAAATAGTTTTGGTGGCCCAGGAACCGATTCTTCACGCTTTATATCTTCTAACGGTTCGGGTACTTATTACACTTGTTACTATCATGATGGACAAGGTGGAGATGTAACTGAGTCGTTTGGAGAGATTGATGGGTGGTATTTAGCCTTAGATGAAAATGGCAACTTAACCGAACAAGAAACATTTGGAGGAAGTGATGTAGATTACATTAATGCAGTATTTTCAGACGCTCAAGGAAAACTTTTTGTAGTGGGTAATACCGAATCCAATGATTTTGATGCTATCAATAACAATGGTGGATATGATATTTTCCTGATTAAGAAATAAATAGACAAACGATTTGTATGTTGTAAGTTAAAGCCCTTTGAAAAAGCTTTAGTTTTCTAATCTTTTCAGAAGGTTAGCTTTGTATTCTTTACCAACAGGAATAGACTCCTTATTTGTGAGTGTGATGGACGCTGTTTTGCCATTGGCAAACTGAACAATTTCGTTCAAATTTACGATGTAAGATTTATGAACTCTAAGAAAGCCCCATTGTTCTATAAATTCTTGATAGCTTTTTAGCGTCTTACTTGTGAGAATCGGTTTTTTGGATTTGAAATGAAAATGAGTATAGTTTATTTCACCTTTGCAATACAGTATTTCCGATAAATCTACCAATTCAAACCCTTGTCTATTCACCAATTTAATCTTTGGCACATTCAGAGGCTTACTATTTGAGATGTATTGTGAACCAGAGTTTTGAGTAAATTTTTGTTGCACTTTATTTACAGCTACAATAAGTTCTTTGTAGTCAATTGGTTTTAATAAATAATCAATAGCATCATTTTTAATCGCTTTTAGAGCAAATTCACTGTACGCAGTTGTAAATATGATGTGAACATGATCTGTAGGACAAGGGTACTCTTCTAAAATCTCAAAACTACTCTCATGCCCGAGTTTAATATCTAGAAAGAGTAAGTTGGGTCTGAGGTCTTGTATCATCTTTTTTGCAGAAGACACAGAGTCACAAGAACCTAGGATTTTAATATCTGGACAGTGTTTGGACAGTAAAATATGCAGTATTTTTCTTCCATTGGATTCATCGTCAACGATTAGCGCTCTTAACATCTTTTCTAATTTTAATGGTTGCTTTGGTTCCTTTGCTCTTATCTTCAATATAAACTTTAGACTGATGGCTAAAGTCGTATAGATTCAATCGTTCCTGAATGATCTTAATTCCGAGAGAAGATTTCTTCTTGGACGGTTTTTCTTGATGAAATTTCCTGCCTACGCCATTGTCATCAACAATACAGTGAATGTATTCCTCTGAATCTTCAAATGTAACTTTTAGTATATTTCGTTTGTTAGTACTAGGGACCAAACCATGAATAATGGAATTTTCAATTAAGGGTTGAATGACCATTGAAGGAATCACTTCTTCAGGATTCACATTTCCCTTTAAATCAATGGTATAACTAAATTTACTTTCAAACCTTAGTTTTTCTAATTCTAGATATAGAGATAAAAAGTCAAGCTCATTCTGCAAAGTTGTATCCATATTTCTTGAATCTTGTAGAACCTTTCGAACAAGCTTACTAAAACTTCCCAAATACTCATAGGCTCTTTGTGTTTTACTTTGTAATATCAAGCTTTGGATAGAGTTTAATGAATTGAATATGAAATGAGGATTCATTTGAGCTCTCAATGCGTCTTGCTCAGCTGAAGCCAACAACAATTGGATTCTGTGTTGTTCGTCTGCCTTTTTTACTTTTCTATTTAACAGGTATTTATATATAAG
>CAZTFN010000222.1:0-7163 GCA_964612905.1 uncultured Flavobacterium sp.
ATTGGAACAATAGAATAATTTTTTACCATCTTGAGTAATGAAGGTGTCAAATTCCTTGGAGTCTCCAAAAACTTCTAAACGTTTTGGTTTTGTCCATTTTCCATTTTTCTTTTTCGTTACCATGATGGCTTCTGCGTTAATCTTTCGCAAAGAACAGGTAAAATAAAACTCTTTTTCATTGGGATGAAACATTCCTGTATGGATATAGTTCTCTGAGGACACAAAATTAGGAGCGAACATTTTTGGAGTCATTCCTGGTAGCTCTTGACCCAAATAATCACCTTTCAATTTCATCTTTTTAATCTTCTTTCTATCGGCTCCTTTACTAATTAAAAATTCGGCAATGGAATCGAAACCTTCTCGAACTGCAATCTCCAATGCAGTGTTTCCTCGTTTGTTCTGAAGATCAATCTTTGTCTTCTTGTTTACAAACTTTTGTACTTGTTTGTAGTTGCCTCGCACGGTTGCCAAATGCATGGGAGTGTCTCCATATTTATCGGCAATATTCACATTCACATCTTTCGCCAAAAGAGCATTGATGAATTTTTCATTTTGAAATTCGGCAGCAAAAAGTATAGGGTACAGTCCATTTTTATCGCCAATATTCACGTCAGCACCTCTAGAAATTAGTAGATTAAACACTTCGGGTTTTCTGCACCCTGTTGCATACAATAAAGGAGTTCTACCATTGTCATCCAATACGTTCACATCATTGTGTTGAAGCAAAGAGTCTACGCGCTGTACATTTCCATTGCAAGCAGAACGATGAATTCCTTGGGCCGAAATCAATGATGACCCCATTAAAATGAATACGAATATGAGCTTTTTCATTTTGTTTTCTATGTTTAGATTAACATGAACTCTACAGAAGTTGTGATGGTTGAGCTTACAGGTCTTCCATCTTTTTTTGCAGGTTCAAACTGAAGTTTTTCTACACTTTTAATCAAACTAGATATAACAGGAAGATTGATAGGTAATACCTCTTTTTCTAATAACTTCTTTCTAGCAATGGCAATCTCGGCCTGAATTTCTTGATCTAGAATTGCTTCTACATCATTGACAATTCCTTTTTCGTTGATCTGAAATTTCACTTTGACGATTCCCGCTCTATTGAACTCCATTTCCTCTTTTGGATATTCGACATAATGAGCAATTGCCCACGCCATGTCTTTTTCTCCCACGTAGACCGCTTCTGAAGTTATGGATTCTTTTTGAGCTTGTTTACAGCCTTGTAAGACCATACTAAAAAAGACAAACCCAAGAATGATAAGACATCTATTTTTCATCCTTCTTTTGTTTTAACACAATAATGACAACTCCGTTTTTACCTTTCTTCCCATACTTCTTTTTAGCAGCCTCGCCTTTTAAGACGTGTACAGTTTCAATATTTTTTGGATCAATACCTCTCATGTAACTGTCTTTTATGGTGCGCTCCTTTTTTCCCTCAACTAAGATGAACAAAGGTTTCAACTTGCTTCGATTGTCTTCATAGGCTTTTCTCAATTTGAATTGAAACTTTTCGTTGTCTAATTCTTTTTGCGTAGGAACCGTATCTCTACTGCGCTCTTGATTCAAAAATTGGAGTTCATTAGACAGATTGTGATTGGCTTGCGTAAATCCGCTTACCAATAGAATAGCAGCCATTAGTGGAATGAATAATAAGGCTTTTACGAGTCCTCTTTTTGAAGTATTTTTTTGCTGATTCATCATCATAATTCTTTTTTTGAGATTTGTTTTGTGACTAAAATGATTTCCTAGTTTGATGGAAATTCCAGTATTGGTTTGAAACAATAAATACTGATAGTCTAGCAGATCAAATCCTTTATTGAGAACCTGGGCATCTGCCATGTATTCGTGCACAGTTTTGATGTCTTTTCTGAATAGCCATACCACAGGATTGAACCAGAAAAGAATCACTAAAACCTCTAATAACAGTGTATCGATAGAGTGAAACTGATCTCTGTGATATTGCTCATGGACAATCAACTTTTCCATGGCCTTGCCATCTAAGGATTCGTTCCCCATAAAAAGCAAATTGAAAAAGGTAAATGGCGTGATATCTTTCTTGACCTTAACTACCGTGAAGCCCCATTGTTTTGATTTTTCCGAACTCATATACCACTTAAGCAAGGTAAACAGTCCAAACAAAGATTGAAGCGAAAATACAATCACTCCCAGGATGTATAATGTGATATAAATACTGGTTTGATCTTTCGAAATGACTCTAGAAATCCCCTCTTGCAATCCTTCTGAACCTTGAATAAAAACTGCATTCATGAGTTGTGGATAGGTGTCAGGAACCATTAAACTACCCAAAGGAATAAAGAGATACAAACAGGCAAAAATGATGCAGACCAAACCTGTAAATCGTTTCAACTGGTGGTTGGTTTCATTTCTTAGAATCAGCTTGTAAAATCCATAAAGAATAATCAAGCATAAACTGGAGTTCAATAAATAACTTTCCATTACTGCGTTTTTTTATCGTGAATCTTCTCTTGGAAATACTGAACCAATTCTTCCATGTCTTCTGTACTCATATCTTCTTGGTGACTTAGAGCAGAAACCAAATTCTTGTAAGAATTCGAGAAATAGCTCTTCACAAAAGACTGAATGAATCCTTGTGTATATTCTTCTTCTTGAATCTTTGGAGAATATTCAAAAGAATTGGCAACAGGTTTTCTCTTCACGAAACCTTTCTTTTCTAAAATTTTCACAATGGTTGCAATGGTTGTATATGCAGGCTTTGGGTCTTCATATTCGGAAACGATATCACGAATCAATCCTCGATTTATTTTCCAGAGAATTTTCATCACTTTTTCTTCCGCTTTGGTCAATTCTAACTTCATTCGTTTTGTTTTACAAATCAAAACTACTAATTATTTAGTATATCTACTAAACTTTTAGTAGACTTTAACATTTTAGTCCAACTTAATAAGGTTGTATATTAGCGTGCACTAATCACACAAACCATGATTCAATCCTACAAAAAGAAACCACAACTCGCCGATTCTTATGACACCATTGTTATTGGATCTGGAATGGGAAGCTTGACTACGGCAGCTATTTTAGCGAAAGAAGGTCAAAAAGTATTGGTGCTTGAAAAGCACTATACGGCAGGTGGTTTTACGCATATTTTCAAACGAAAAGGTTTTGAGTGGGATGTGGGCATTCACTATATAGGAGAAGTGCAACGCCCCAATTCGGTGGTAAAAAAGTTATTTGACTATATCACAGAAGGTGAATTGAAATGGGCCGACATGGGTGAAGTATACGACAAGATTGTGATTGGTAAAGATGAATATGACTTTGTGAAAGGTGTAAAAAACTTCAAGTCGAAAATGACGGAGTATTTTCCAGATGAAAAGGATGCCATTGACCAATATGTAAATCTTGTTTTTGAAGCCGTAAAAACGAGTCGGAATTTTTATGCATCGAAAGCTATCTCTAAACTCATGCTGAAATTCGTTGGTCAAAAAATGAGAAAACCCTTTTATAAATTCTCTGACAAAACCACTTATGAAGTACTGAGATCGATTACAGACAATGAAAGATTGATCAAGGTATTGTGCGGGCAGTATGGAGATTATGGGTTACCTCCGAAACAAAGCAGTTTTGTGATGCATGCTGCCGTTGCTCGACATTATTTTAGTGGTGGAAGCTTTCCTATTGGCGGATCTTCAAAAATTGCTACAACCACAGACAAAGTTATTGAGAAAGCTGGTGGAACTATTTTGATCAATGCTGAAGTGGAAGAGATCATTATCGAAAACAACAGGGCAAAAGGAGTTAAGCTAAAAGGTGGAAAAACGGTTACTGCAAAAAGTATTGTGAGTGGAGCGGGTATTATGAATACTTATGAGAAACTACTCCCTGAATCTCTATCTGTAAAAGCTGAACTAAAACAGCAATTGAAGCAAGTGAATAGATCGGTTGCGCATGCCTGCTTATATATTGGCTTGAAGGGTTCTCCAGAAGAATTGAAGCTTCCCAAAACCAATTATTGGATTTATCCCGAAGACTTGGATCACGATGCTTCTGTAGCACGTTATTTGAATGATCTCAACGCTGAGTTTCCTGTGGTTTACATTTCCTTTCCATCTGCAAAAGATCCTGATTGGAGCAATCGATATCCTGGCAAAAGTACCATTGATATTATCACCTTGGTTCCCTATGAAATTTTCGAAAATTGGGAAGGTACGCGCTGGATGAAACGAGGAGAGAACTACGACGATTTGAAGGAGAACATTGCTCAACGTTTGCTAGAAGTTTTGTACCAACACATTCCTCAAGCAAAAGGAAAAATTGAACATTATGAGCTTTCGTCACCATTAACAACACAACATTTTGTGAACTATGACAAAGGTGAAATCTATGGACTGGACCATACGCCTGATCGATTCAGAAAAGATTTTTTGCAACCAAGAACTCCTATTAAGAATTTGTATCTCACTGGTCAAGATGTGGTGACTGCTGGAGTAGCTGCCGCTTTGTTTTCAGGAGTGATTACAACCTCTGCAATGTTGAAAAAAAATCTGATTAAGAAAATTCTCTAGCGACGTAAGATCCAGCTTGCTGGATTGAGTCGTTTTGTGTTGTTCAACAGCACAAAGATGAGTTTGGTTTTCCCTGTTACGCGATTGGTGAAGATTTTTCCTAAAGCCTGACCAGTTTTTACTTTTTGACCGTCCTTCACATATACATTTTCAAGATTGTTGTAGACAGAAATATAATTTCCATGTCGCACTAAAACCGATTTCTTCCCTTCTGATTGTACTTGAATGGCTAAGATTTCTCCATTAAAAATAGATTCGGCGTTGGCCCCTTTTTTCGTGGTAATATGAATTCCAGTACTGTTTATATAGGTTCCTCTATACACAGGATGCGCTTGTTTCCCATATCTTCTTGTCACAATTCCATTGTCTACTGGCCAAGGCAATTTTCCTTTGTTTTGCTCAAATCTACCTGCCAAGGCTTTGGCTTCTGGTGTTAAGGCAAAACTTTCTGTTTCTTTGACTCCATTTTCGGTATTTGCCTTTACAATCGCTTCTCGAATCAACTTATCAATTCGGTCTGCAATTTTCTTTTCATCATCTTGCTTCTGCTTCAGTTCTTTCTTATACTTTCTTTCTCTTCTCTTGATCTGAGAAACCAATTTCTCCTGAGCTTTTTTATCCGTTTCAATTTTTAGTTTCTGATCTTCTTCATTGGATATCAAGGTATCTTTCAATTGCTTTTGAACCAAGAGTGAATCATTCAATTTCTCTACGGTTTTGGTCTGTACTTGAACTTCTTCACCTTGCTTTTTTCTAAAAGCAGCATATTGATTCATGTATTTCACACGCTTATAAGCCTGATAGAAATTCTCCGAAGAAAAAATAAACATGGTTCTGCTTTGCTGTGATCTACTTTTATATGATTTGTAGATCATATCTGCATAATCCTTCTTCAACTTTTCCAACTTCTCTTCTAGTTTTTCAATCTCTTTTTGGTTGGAATTGATTTCCCTAGACAATGCCTTCGCCTCAAGGTTGATGGTATTGATCAATTGTTCTCTGACCTCAATTTTCGTATTGATATCTTTCAAATCTTCTAATGCGCTTTGCTCCTTCTTCTGAGTATCAAACAATAACTTATTGACTTGTTTGATCTCTTTTTGAATTCGTTTTCTATCAGCCTCTAATTGCTTTCTTGTTTTTTGAGCAATGACAGGAGTGATAAAAAGAAGGGCAAAAAACAGCGATATGTTTTTAAGAAATCTCGGCATTAGAGTTCGATGCGTTTGTATCCAGATGGAATTTTATAGTTGATTCGCACAGGTTCATTCAATTTTAACGATCGATATTCTAAATCAATCCAAGTGTAGGCATCCTCTCCCTCCGTGGCATTAATCATCATCTTTTTGGGAATATAATCCTCGTCCGCTTTGGTATAGGCTTTGTAATCTATTCGTAAGGTTTGATCTTTCTTTTGATGCTCTAAAAACATCTGATCCAATCGAAAATGATCTGGATTCACTTTAAAGAATACCTTGAACAAATCCTCTTGAGTTTTAGGCGTTAGTTTGTAAGAACTCTCAGCAATTTCTGAACTAAATCGCTTTCCTTTCATTTCGAAAACACTTTTTCCTAACAACAAATTTTGCACTTGTTCGAAGTTCAAGCTGACACCTAGGATTTTTTCTAACAATGAAAAGTCTCCTTCAAAATATTCTTTCGACAATGGCGAATAATAGCTGAATGAATTCGGTGTAATTTTCAATTTAAAAACGGTGATTGCTTTATTCCCACGCATCCAGATCACAGAATCTTTGATCATTCGCAATCGCACCGTAAACTGATGGCGCTTTCTCAGACCGCGGTAATTCGTATAACGAACTTTGATTTTTGATTCTAGGGTATTTGCTTCAAACTGAGTTTTTAAATGATTCTTTACAACCTTTCTTGCATTCATCTTTTTCACATTCGTTGCATCCACTACTGCTTTATTGGTTTTACAAGCCGAAACCAAGAATATTAATATGACTAAATATCTAAATCCTTTCATTTACTTTACCGCTTTCAACTTTTTTGCTTTCGTTCTATATTCTTGTGCTTTGGTTGCATTCCCCAATCCATCGTAGGCTTTTGCCATGGTTTCATAAAATGTTGCTTCCAAACTTGGATTGTCAATCACAAAATCGATACCACTTTCTAACATCGTAACGGCTTGTTGGTTTTTACTTTGAATTTGTAATGATTTTCCTCGCATCAAATAGACATAGGGTTGCGCTGGAAACAAATCGATCGCTTTCTCACTATATTTATGCAAGGCTGCAACATCTTCCTCAACTGCTTTGTCAAGTAATTTCTTCAACAAAGCAAATGACTGATCACCCTCCTCAAAATTGGCAATGATACTTTTTAGGTCATTGTTTTCTTTCCTGACTACCCTAGAATTTCTAGATTCAATGCTTCGCTTCAAGGTTTGTAAAAATCGAGTTAATCCTTTCTTCTTTTCCAGCTCTTCCATCAACGAGAGTGCTCCGTTGTAATCACCGCTTTGATACAGCAATCGAGCTAGATGTTCTTTCCCTTTGGGATTTAGTTGCACTACTTTTTGTTGCACTTTTATTGCTGACCTATAATCTCTTTCGCGCTCATGCACAGCCACCAAATGCTCTAGCA
>CAZTFN010000223.1:0-7145 GCA_964612905.1 uncultured Flavobacterium sp.
CATCCTTCAAAGCTTCCTTCGTGTTTGAATTTGTGTAAGTGGGTAAAAACTTTGAAAAATCCAGAGAGCATCAACTCTTCTGCATGATGGTTATCCTTTACATACTGTCTGCAGACACCCAACATTTTCGGAGAGAACTGATCAAAAATTTCTTTTTGTGCCTCTCGATCTTGTTGAATCGCTTTTTGAATGGTCGACTTTTGCGACGTATGTAATCGAATAATTTTCACTCGAGTTTCGTTGGTTGTTTACCGCCTTACAAAAATATAGACGACGGGTGTTTTAAAAAGGTTGCCCTTATTTAGTTATGAATTATAAATTTTTGAATTTTGCATTCTTTGTGAGGAATTGAAATTCAAATGAAAGACTATTGAAACTTTCATTTGTAACACTTTCGATATTTTTCCTTCTAATTAAATAGTAAAATCCCAAGCTCATGAAAAGGAAGGTTAAAATCATATTGCTGATTCTTGCTTCTGGAATCGCTTTGTTTCTATTGTATTCAAATTATCGAGTTCAAGGAACTTGGATGCGAGTACATCAATACCGTAATGACGGTCAAAGTATAGCAATTCACCTACCGTCAGTCTTGAGTTTTTCAACATTGACCATAAAGAATTATGATCTGACAGGTGATGAAACAGTAAAAGTAGAACCCTATGAGATTATTGGCAAAAAAATATTTGTAGACCCTAACAGTTTTCATCCCCTAGGAATGTCTATCAAGACCATTACTAACGACAGTATTGTATTCACGGATAATTATGCGAGTTATGTATTTCAAAAAATTCCCGATTCTCTACAAACAAGAGATTCTATCCTCATTTCTGATAGAGCATTTCGTCTTGTAACCAAATACAGAATAGATACTGTTTATTTCGATCAACAGCATATGTATTATAAAAATGAAACAAAGAAAGGACCCTCTTGGCGAAAATTCCGATACAAACTCGTTTACATAGACGATTTTCAATTTCTAGCAGGCAATTTTGGTAATATTTTACCTATCAAAAGTGAAAAAGAAAAACTACGTATATATAGTCTCGGAAGGGATAGTATTAAGGTAATTTCAGCTAACGAAGTTATTCTTGATTCTATTCATATGAAGGAGTTGAAGGAAATATATTAATTCAAAGAAAGTCATTTTTTTTAGGTGTGTCTTTGCCAGTTGAGCTTAAGCGAGACGAAGCAATCTTACTAATATGAGTTTGAATCTATGAGATCACTACGTCGCTGACCTTGCTTCGCCTTGTCTTCTCCTCGTGAAGACATTCTGCGATGAAACTCTTCGTGTAAATTGTTTTATTAACTTAGAACCGTTATTCATATAATACAATCTCCATGTCCTCATCACCCAAATCAAGAAGAACCTTTATCAAAAAAGCCTTAGCCGCAGGCGTGGCCATTCCATTGATTGGAAGTGCTCTACTCAGCTGCAAAGACGAATCCAAATCAAAAAAGTTAAAGATTCTCATTTTGGGAGGAACGAGCTTTTTGGGTCCACATCAGGTAAAGTATGCCGTGGATCGTGGTCATGAAGTATCCATTTTTACGCGAGGAAAAACACAACCCACCGTAAATAAAGAGTCTTTTGAACAAGTGGAACAATTGATTGGTGATCGTGAGAATAATTTAAAAGCTTTAGAAAATAGAACTTGGGATGTCGTGATAGACAACTCGGGAAGAAATGTACAATGGACGCATGATACCGCACAATTGCTAAAAGACTCTTGTGGACTGTACTTATACATCTCTTCTACAGGTGTCTATTTTCCTTACTTTACTGGAGACTTGAAAGAAACACAAGAAGTATTACTAGAAGAGCCTGAGAATCTGGAGGATGAAAACCTCAAACTCGAATATTGGTACGGTGTGATGAAAGCCAATTCTGAACTCGAAGCGAAAAAAGCTTTTGGAGAAAATCGTTCTATTATTGTACGTCCGACCTATATGTTTGGTCCTGGAGACAGAACAGATCGATTTACACATTGGCCTGTTCGACTCGCAAAAGGTGGTGATGTTCTGGTACCAGGTAAAAAAGAAGATCCCGTTCAATACATTGATGTTCGTGATGTTGCCGAATGGTGCATCCGACTTGCGGAAGAGAAAGTCACAGGTACTTTCAATGCCGTTGGTCCCAAAAATCCAATCACAATGCAAGGCTTTGTATCAGAAGCTGCCAAGGCGTTTGATGTAGAGCATAACTTTGTGTACGTTGACAATTATGATTTTCTCAAAGAGAATGGTGTTTACTATATTGTTCCTTGGATCATGTTGGATAAATACAACTATGGATCTGCCATGGTGAACAATCAAAAGGCATTGCAAAACGGACTGACCATTCGCAATCTCAACACCTCCATCCAAGAAACTCATGACTGGTGGTATTCTGATGCCTTAACTCAAGAACGACGAGATAAACTAGAAAAGAATGAAAAGACTCCTTTGTTTCGGGAGCAGGAGATTCTTGAGAAGTGGAAGGAGTTCAGTTCTTAGTCTCAGTGATCAGTCGCAGTAGGCAGTTGCAGTGGACAGTTGCAGTAATCAGTTTTCAGTTTTCAGTCACAGTAGACAATTATGTGCGATCTTAGATTAAGTCTACGTTTAAGTTTCATTTAGAACTGTCATGCTGTCCCGTCCCGAAGTTTCGAGATCGGGAGTTTCAGTATGTTATTTTCATCCATCCTAATTAAAGACCCTTAAACTCCCGAAGCGTTGGGACAGGGTGACAGAGCTTCATATATTGATCACGCCTCACTGATAACTGTTAACTGATCACTGAAAACTGGAACTAGTACGCGTCTACATCAATGATAAATCGAATCGGTCTAAAGTCGGCTACAGCATCAAAGGTATTTTTGATTTTGTGAATTTGCTGCTTGGTTTTTCCAATGGATTGTTTGGGTGGAATCTTGATCATCAAATTCTTGATGTATTGATTCCGAACTCTAGCAATAGCAGGTGCTGAAGGTCCTAATACATTTTCTCCAAATACATTCTGCAAAGCTTTCGCTAGCCAGTGAATTCCAGCATCAACCTTTTGATAATCTCGGTGTTTCAGCGTAATCTTAATCACTCTGTAATACGGTGGGTAATGAAACTGCCAGCGGTCTTGTAGTTGCTCTTTGTACATAGCGACATAATCCGTGATCGAAACTTGCTGTAAAATCTGATGGTAGGGATTGTAGGTCTGAATCATCACTTTCCCACGTTTCTTAGAGCGTCCTGCCCTACCCGATACTTGTACCATTAGTTGGAAGGCTCGTTCATGGGCTCTAAAGTCTGGGAAGTTTAATAAGCTATCCGCGTTGAGAATTCCAACTAGGGAAACATTGTCAAAATCGAGTCCTTTGGAGAGCATTTGAGTTCCCACTAGAATATCAATTTCCCTAGCTTCAAAAGCACCAATAATTTTTTGATAACCATGTTTTCCACGAGTTGTATCCAAATCCATTCGACCAATAGAGAATTTTGGAAACAGCTCTTTGAGTTCCATCTCAATTTGTTCGGTTCCGAATCCTTTGGTGTCTAACTGATTGCTTCCACAAGCACCACAGCTATTGGGCATGGCACGTTGATAATTGCACAGATGACAACGCAATTCATTTCTGTATTTATGATAGGTCAAACTCACATCACAATTGGGACATTGTGGTGAGGTTCCGCAGGTTTTGCATTCCACAATGGGTGAATATCCACGTCGATTCTGAAACAGGATCACTTGTTCTTTCTCATCCAAGGCCTCTTGAATTTGTTTGATCAAAGTATCCGAGAAGTTCCCAGTCATTTCTCGCTTTCGACGTTTTTCTTTGATATCCACCAATTCAATGGTCGGCATTTGAACATTACCAAATCTGCGTGTCAGTTCTACAAATCCATATTTATTTTCTTTGGCATTGAAATAACTTTCCAAAGAAGGTGTTGCCGATCCCAAAAGGATCTTTGCTTGATGCATATTGGACAGTACAATCGCAGCATCTCTAGCATTATATCTTGGTGAAGGCTCAAACTGTTTGTAAGACGTTTCATGCTCTTCATCCACTACAATCAGTCCTAGGTTAGAAAAGGGTAAAAACAGAGATGAGCGGGCTCCTAAAATGATCTGAGCTTTGGGTTTGCTGTCCAAAACATTATTCCAAACCTCTACGCGCTCATTCATGGAGTATTTCGAATGAAAGACCGAAATCTGATTTCCAAAATAATTTTGTAATCGTGTAATGATTTGAGTGGTCAACGCAATTTCAGGAAGTAAAAACAAGACTTGCTTCCCTGTTTTCAACACATCTTGAATCAACTTTGTATACACTTCCGTTTTCCCAGAACTCGTAACTCCATGCAACAAGGTCACATCTTTTTCTTCAAAAGAAGATTGAATCTCTTTGAGCGCTTGTGCCTGATATTCATTGAGTTCTTTTAAATCATTTGTTTCACCTGAATAGGAAATTCGATCGGTTTGAATGTGATAAAACTCGAAGATATCTTTGTCGACCAACGCTTTGATAACAGCAGCTGAAACACCAGACTGTTCTTCCAAATCCTTCGCTTTGATGGGTTTCTTGGACGTCATCAATTGAAAATAACCCAATACAGCTTCACGTTGTTTCTTCGCCCTGGAAAGCTCCTCTAACAGAGGTTCTAAGTAACCTTCATCCGCATATTGAGCGTTCAATCGAACATACTTGACTAACTTAGGTTTGTACTGTTCGTAGATTTCCTCTTTGATATAAATCGCCGATTTCTGAATCAATTCATTGATAATCGGCAAGACTTTGTTCTTTTGAAGTATGTCGGCAACTTGATGAACTGTTAATTGAGATTGATGCTGTAAAGCCTCATAAATCAAGAATTCATCATCATTCAAGATATCTTCATCTTGAAAAGCCTGATTTTGATAGACAATGGTTTCGCTTTCTAACAAAAATGCCGATGGTAACGCAGCTCTATACACATCACCCAAAGCACACATATAATAGCTAGAAATCCACTCCCAATGCTTTAATTGGAGTTCATTAACAAGGGGCTTTTCGTCAAGAATTTGCAGGATGTCTTTGGCTTCATACAACTCGGGTGGTGTCTGATGCTTGTTGAATACCAATCCTGTATACATTTTGGTATTTCCAAAAGAAACCGCAACACGCATTCCTCTTTGTATAAATTCGTATTCGCCTTCTGTCACCGAATAGGTGAAGGTTTTTTGAATAGGAATGGGTAATATGACGTCAATAAAGTACTGCAAGTGTGAAACCGATCGTTCGTGTTTGAATGGATTTAAGTTGGAAGGTTAGTTTTTAATGTATCGTCCCTCATTGTCTTTAAAGCTTCCTGTGACAATGACGATGAAATCAATTAAGGTCCAGATTCCTAGTCCCCCAAGGGTTACAAGCATTAGGATTCCTGTTCCAATTTTTCCAGCGTAGAACCTGTGTACTCCTAGTCCTCCGAAAAAGAAACACAGCAAAATCATTGCTACAAATCCTTTATCGCTCTTTTGTTCTGATAAGTTTTCCATGGTCAATTATATTTGTTAGTTGGTTAGATTGATATTTCTCAGAGATATCTTCCCATTTCAATAGACTAAAATGATCTTTTCTCCTTAAAATTGAGAAACTCAAAACTACTGATTTTTTAGTACATTGTAGCCAAACATTCTTCACAAATGACCGCAGCAGATTGGAAAAAATTAGGCAGCTTTCACTCGATTGAGGATCATCAATTGTTTGTTATCGATTCAAAAAAAACACAAGGGATTCTAGGGATGCATCATGAGGGATTTCGCAAAGAGCTTCCTACCATGGTCTTCTTACATGGTTATCCAACCTCTACCTACGACTATTACAAAGTTTATTCGGAATTGATGGGTCATTACCGAATTGTAATGCACGATCATTTGGGCTTTGGATTCTCGGATAAACCCAAGAATGATGTTTCGTATTCATTAATTCATCAAGCGGACAGAGCCTTAGCTTTGTGGAAAAGCTTGGGTTTGAAAAAGGTGACTTTGTTTGCTCATGATTATGGAACCTCGGTCGCCACCGAAATTATTGCCAGACACAATGCTGGTGAACTCGAGATTGAAATCGAAAAATTGATTCTATGCAATGGGAGTATCCACATTGAATTATCACAACTGCGAACCATTCAAAAACTCTTACGACATAAGTTCTGGGGAAAGTATGTTGCCAAGTTGACCAACTACCCTATTTTCAGAAAGAACATGCGAAACATTTACTTTGATAAATCGAAAGTTACCGATGAAGAGCTCAGAGAAATGTGGAAATTGATTGAGTTGAATGGCGGACGAAAGATCATTCATAAACTCACACAGTACATCACGGAACGCTATCAATACTGGGATCGTTGGGTTGGCGGATTAACAGAAACCCAGATTCCTACCAAAATTGTTTGGGCTAAGAACGATCCAATTGCTGTTCCTGAGATCGCTAAATTATTAGCTTCCGAAATTCCTAACAACGAATTGGTTTGGATGGAAAATACAGGGCACTTTTTGATGTTGGAGAATCCTGAGGAGTGGACTGAACTCGTTTTAAAATAACCCTGTCATTTCGAGCCTGTCGAGAAATCTCTGAGTTCAATGCAGTCTAATCTCTATAAGTTTCTATGAGATTCCTCCGCTTCGGTCGGAATGACATTATTCATCCAATTTCTTTAGCTTTCTAGACCCTTCGTACAATTCATATTTTACAAATCTACAATCGAGATCGGCATTTTTAAGTTCAATACGCTTTGAAGTTCGCAATCCAACGGACTTTAATGCTTGAATATCAGAAGTAATCATCCAAGCTGTGGATCCTGAATAGTTATGCTTTAGCGTATCACCAATCTTACGATAAAATTCGTTGACATCAATGTTCAAACGCTCTCCGTATGGTGGATTGAAGACGATCGTCGTATTTCCAAAGACCTCTTTGGTCGAGTTGAAAAAGTTTACATGATGCACACCAATGAACTCCTCGAGGTTCGCATTAATAATGTTTTGCTTCGCTTTTCTCACTGCTGATGGTGCTTTGTCAAATTAAAGGCATTTATACCTTAAAGCCAAAGCAAAGAATTGTTGTATGGCTTGCAGGCTTGTTTATGAACATAGGCATTGCTTCAAGCGCATTAATCATTGTGATCTGGTTTCA
>CAZTFN010000224.1:0-7031 GCA_964612905.1 uncultured Flavobacterium sp.
ACTCATCTATCCATTACCATTTAATCCGCTATTTGGATCACACGCGTTTGGACAAGGTCTACTAAAATCATATACTCCAGAGTCATCTCCATCTTCATAATCTCCTAAAAGGACGCCATCGACTTTTCCTTCAAGGATGTCCTTGTAGACGAGTTTTCCGTCTTCAATCACTTGCTGTGTCCCTACCAATAATATTTTTTCTTCTGGTGTTTTTCCTTTCTGCCCTACGTGCGGATCAATAGCCATATAAGCTCTTACATCTCTTTTTAATCCAGGGTCATATTTGTAAAGATCGTCTCCTGCACTTTTCAAAACTCCCATTTCCTTCAAAACTCCCATCAAATCCTCCACAGGAATTAAAAAAGCTCTACAATTGTCAGGACATGCAGCCCTCCAAATAGTGGTCCATAATGCTGCTTCTGTCAATGGAATCTGGTAATTGTCTTTTTTCGCGTTGCTCATGTTTTTAAATTTTAAGTTATTAATTCAGGGTCGTTAAAAGTAGCGGGATTTTAGAACATAGAAAATTCATAACTACAAAAACAGGTATTAATACCTAGTCTTTTTTAGGTAACTAGAAATGGGGAGGGGGATTTCAATGGTCAATTGTCAGTTATCAGTGATCAATTTGGAGTGGTTAGCTTTTGGTTCTTGAGTTCTTTGTATCAGTTTTCAGTAGTGGTTTTCAACACTTGGTATATTTTTAAACTTTATCCACTAATTCACCATCATTGACATTTGAAGTTTTAGGTTAGGCATGGCAATGTAATTGTATATACAAAACCATGTCAGTTTAAACTCCATATCAAAGAATACCCAATGAAACTGATCACTGCGACTGTCAACTACCATCAAGACTGAAGACTGATACAAAGAGCTCATCGAGCAAAGTACTATGTACCTCTGCGACTTTGTAACTAAGACCCTTTGCACCTTTGAAACTCCTCAACTTTGCACCTTTGAAACTTTGTACCTCTAAAGAAAACACCTACTTTCGTTCTATGTCTACACCGCTAGAAATTCAGATCAAAAGTTTACCCAATTCTCCAGGAGTCTATCAGTATTATGACAAGGAGGATCAGATCTTATATGTAGGAAAAGCAAAGAACCTGAAAAAGCGTGTAGCCTCTTATTTCACCAAGAATCACGACAATGCCAAAACCCGCATTCTGGTTCGGAAGATTGTCTCTATTCAGCACATTGTTGTGAACTCAGAGAAAGATGCTTTGTTGTTAGAAAACAACTTGATCAAAAAGTATCAACCTCGCTATAACATCATGCTCAAAGACGACAAAACCTATCCGTGGATTTGCATCAAAAAAGAACGGTTTCCGAGAATCTTTATGACACGTAAAGTCATCAAAGACGGATCGGAATATTATGGACCCTATACAAGTGTGAGAACGGTGAAGGCTTTATTGGATTTGGTTCGAGAATTGTATCCTTTGAGAACCTGTAATTACGATCTCAAAGCAGAAAAAATCCAAGCGGGAAAGTTCAAGAAATGCCTCGAGTATCATTTGGGAAATTGTGCAGCTCCTTGTGAGGACATGCAAACGGAAGAAGATTACAATGTGGCCATCAAAGCCATTCGGAATATCATCAAAGGAAACTTCAAACAGAGTTTGGACTCGTTTCAAAGTTTGATGATGGGATTTGCGGAAAAAATGGAGTTTGAAGAAGCTCAAAAGATCAAAGAGAAAATTGATTTACTCGCCAATTATCAGGCAAAATCAACCATTGTGAATCCGTCTATTGATAACGTAGACGTATTCTCCATCATATCCGATGAAAGCTATGGCTATATCAACTTTTTTAAGATTGCTAATGGATCTATCATTCAATCACATACCACGGAGATCAAGAAGAAATTAGATGAAACAGACAAGGAAATGTTGGAACATGCCATTGTTGAAATTCGTCAGCGTTTCAATTCGGTGTCCAGAGAAATTTATGTGCCTTTTGAAGTGAACTTAGGGGATGACTTGAAAGTGACCATTCCGAAAGTCGGCGATAAAAAACGCATCGTAGAGCTGTCTCAACGAAACGCAAAATACTATCGACAGGAACAGTTCAAGCAGATCAAAATGGTGGATCCAGATCGCCATATCAAGCGAATCATGGCTCAAATGCAAAAGGATTTACGTTTGTCTACAGAACCTCGCCATATCGAATGTTTTGACAACTCCAACATGCAAGGAACCAATCCTGTGGCGGCATGTGTCGTGTTCAAAGACGGAAAACCTAGCAAGAAAGAATACAGACATTACAACATCAAAACGGTAGAAGGTCCTGATGATTTTGCATCGATGGAGGAAGTGGTGTACAGACGCTACAAACGATTGTTGAGTGAAGCAGAACCTTTGCCTCAATTGATTGTCATTGATGGAGGAAAAGGTCAGCTGTCTTCGGCATTGAAAAGCTTAGATATTTTAGGGTTGAGAGGAAAGATTGCCATTATTGGAATTGCCAAGCGCTTGGAAGAAATCTACTATCCAGGAGATTCCATTCCAATGTACTTAGATAAAAAATCGGAGACCTTGAAGATTGTGCAGCACTTGAGGAATGAGGCGCACCGTTTTGGAATTACCTTCCACAGGAACAAACGAAGCAAGGGAGCCATTCAATCTGAATTGGAGCAAATTCCCAATGTAGGTAAGCAAACGATAACAACTTTGTTACGTAAATTTAAAACGGTAAAGCGTGTGAAAAGTGCTACATTTGAGGAACTCAAGGAAGTTGTGGGTCAAGCTAGGGCTCAAAAGATACATCAATATTACAATCCACCAAAAGAATGAAAAAACTCCTAATCCTTTTTTTATTGGTCTCATCATTGGTTGCAGGACAAGAAAAGCAACCTAAGATCGGATTGGTATTAAGTGGAGGAGGAGCAAAAGGGTTGGCACATATCGGAGTGCTGAAAGAGATCGACAAAGCAGGATTGCAAGTCGATTATATTGGTGGAACCAGTATGGGAGCCATTGTGGGTGGTTTGTATGCTGCAGGCTATTCTGGAGCGCAGATCGAATCCATTGTAAAGTCCATTGATCTCAACGACATTCTCCAGGACGTCTTACCAAGAAACGCACTACCTTATTTTGAAAAGGAGTTCGGTGAGAAACATGCGATTTCACTTCCTGTCACTGAAAAAGGAATTAGTTTGCCAAGAGCAGTTTCCAAAGGTCAGAATGTATTAGACCTCTTCAATTATGTCTTGTCCCCTGTAGACTCCATCACAGATTTTAGCAAGTTACCCATTCCATTTTTTTGTGTCGCTACGGATGCCGAAACAGGAAAGATGGTGCTTTTAGAAGAGGGTTCTCTACCATTGGCATTGAGAGCGAGTGGATCATTCCCCACGCTTCTGAATCCAGTTGAAATGCAAGGTCATTTGTTGATTGATGGTGGGATTGCCAATAACTTCCCATCCGATATCATGAAAGAGAAAGGTCTTGACATCATTATTGGAGTGGATGTGCAAAGCGATTTGATCAAACGAGAAGGACTGAATTCTGTCATTACCATTTTGAATCAAATTGTGAGCTATGATATTTACGAACAAAGTCGAAAAGGAGAGGAAGATTGTGATCTCTATATCAAGCCCGATATTTCCATGTTCACGGTAGTTGATTTCGACAAAGGACAAGGAATCATGGCTCAGGGTGACAAAGCTGGGAAAAAGTATAGAAGCGCTTTAGATAGTTTGGCAAATCTTCAACCTGGAAGAAAACCCAGACCCTTATTAGAACGCAAAGATGAACCTTTTGAACTGAAAGGAATTCAAGTATATGGTGCAAAAAATTATACACCTGCCTACGTCAAAGGGAAGCTACAACTTCGAAACGGCGACCAAATCAATCGACAAGAATTGACCAAAAGAATCAGTTTTCTAGCGGCTACGGATAATTACGAGAAGATTGATTACAAGATTAAAAATGACTCGATTTATTTTGACCTTATCGAGAAAAAGAGACAAGCAGAAATTCGATTGGGTGCTCATTATGATGAGATTTACCAATCCGCAGTATTGGCCAATTACATTCACAAACGATTGTTGATCAAGAATGATGAGTTGTCTGTAGATCTTATTGTAGGAGATCAGATTCGATTCAATGTGAATTACTTTGTAGACAATGGTTTTTATACCAGTTACGGATTGAAAACCCGATACAATCACTTCAGAACCAATACTCGATTCAGTTTTGAAGACAATCCAAATGTGAATCAGATCGAATTGAATTATAATGACTTCACCACAGAGATATTTTTACAAACCACCTTTGGAAGAAAGTTTGCTGCTGGAGTTGGTGTAGAGCTTAAGAACTTGTTGATTACGACAGAAACGCTCACGGGAGCAAACAACAGGCGCATTACTTTTGACAATAGCAATTATCTCAACTTCAATGCATATTTAAAATTGGATACTTATGACGACCCTTCCTTTCCTACGAAAGGTGTGTTTGCTGATGTAGGCGGGAAGTGGTATGCTTGGTCTTCTGATCATTTGGATAACTTCGAATCCTTTGTTCAATTGGGAGGGCGAGTGGGATTCGCAACTACCTTTTGGGATCGTTTGACCTTTCAATATACCAATGATGCGGGTTTCACCTTTGAAAATCCAGAGTCAGAGGTCTTTGATTTTTATATGGGTGGCTACAATCAGAACTACATCAACACCTTTGTTCCGATGTATGGTTATGAGTTTGCCCAACTTTCTGGCAACTCCTTCTTACGATCAGAGTTCTTATTGCGTTATCGAATTGCTAGTAATCATTATGCATCGTTTATCGCGAATTATGGTCGAGTAGATGACAATGTTTTTAGCGATGGAAGAGACTTGTTTGAAGATGTACTGTCGGGATATGCAATAGGTTACAGCTTGGATACCATCTTAGGACCTATCGAAATAAAATACAGTTGGTCTTCTGAAAACCGCGATAGATATTGGCTCTTTAATTTAGGGTTTTGGTTCTAATGTTAATTTAATGTTATGTAAAAGTTAATCCAAAGTTTGTAAAATGTAAATATTTGGTTATCTTTGTAATATAAATGTTAACTCAAACCCTTAAGAGACATGAAAAAAATAGTATTCACCGTTTGCTTGTTCGTTGCAATGGCAATGCAAGCACAAGAAATGAAGCCGACTTTCGAGAAAGTTGGTGACGAAGTAAAAGCTACTTATTATTATGAAGACGGTACTATTTTCAGGCAGGGGTTTTTCAAGGATCAAAAATTATCTGGAAAATGGATGGAGTTTGATCGTAAAGGAAACAAGGTTACTGTAGGATATTATCAAAAAGGAAAGAAAGTAGGAACATGGTTCCACTGGAGAGGTGATATGCTGCGTCAAGTAAATTATGAGAATAATGCCATCGCATCCGTGAATACATGGAGAGAAGATACCAAAGTAGCCGTGAATAAGTAATAAGTAAGTTTATACAAAGAGAAAACAAAAAACCCTCCTGAGTTCAACTCAGGAGGGTTTTTTCGATATACTAATGCCTTATTTGCGCACTTTAAACTTGTACTGCAAATATCTGTAAGCGTCTCTAGGTATAATTGTAATCCACTTTTTGTGTGTTAGATACCATCTAAATTTGATGGATGATATTCCTTTGGTAAGATAAGCGGCAACAAAAGGATGCACGTTCAATTCTATCTTTTTGTTCTTTGGGTTGGAAACTATCTTTTCAAGTTCCGCCTCAATCTTATCCACCAAAACAATGGGAGCTTCCACTTCCCCATTCTTGTTTGGATTTGGTTCTGTTGTTTTAATACTTAATTCAGGTCGTACTCGTTGTCGAGTAATTTGCACCAATCCGAACTTACTTGGAGGCAAGATCTTATGCTTGGTTCTATCAAATGACATTTGTTCTTTCAAATGTTGATAAAGTTTGTTTCTGTTTTCAGGTTTGTGCATATCAATGAAGTCTACAACAATAATTCCACCCATATCTCTCAATTGCAACTGACGTGCAATTTCTGTGGCGGCAATGAGGTTAACTTCCAATGCAGTTTCTTCCTGTGAACCAGCTTTGTTTGATCTGTTACCACTGTTTACATCGATCACATGCAACGCTTCTGTGTGTTCTATGACTAGATAAGCTCCTCTACTCATGGAAACGGTCTTACCAAATGAAGTTTTGATTTGACGTTCTATTCCATATTTTTCAAAAATGGGAACTTTTGATCTATGAAGTCGTACAATGTTTTCTTTCTCAGGGTAAATCTCCTGTAAGTACTCTTTGATCTCTAATTTTAGAGTCTCGTCATTGGTGACAATATTTGTAAAAGAATCGTTCATCACATCTCTAAGGATGGATGAGGCTCTGTTCAACTCGCTTAAGATCTTTGTTGGAGTATTATTATTGGCAATTCGTTTGCACATACTTTTCCAACGATCCATGGAGTTTTGCAAATCTCTATCAAGTTCTGCTACTTTTTTTCCTTCAGCAACAGTTCTTAAAATCACACCAAAACCTTTGGGTTTGATGCTTTTTGCTAATCTCTTCAATCGATCCTTTTCTTTTGCATCTGCTATTTTCTGTGATACTGAGATGCGATCAGAAAAAGGAACTAATACCAAAAATCGTCCTGCTATAGATAACTCTGAACTTAGTCTTGGACCTTTGGTAGAAATGGGTTCTTTTACAATTTGTACTAATAAATTTTGACCTGACTTTAGTACGTTTGTGATGCTTCCGTCTTTGTGAATGTCTTTTTCAAAACGGAAGTTCTTTAAAGTGAATTCTTTATACCTACCTGTGCTTACTTTCTTAATGAATTTGTTCAAAGATTGAACCTGAGCTCCTAAATCGTGATAATGAAGGAATCCGTCTTTAGGATATCCAACATTCACAAAGGATGCATTGAGCCCTGGCAACACTTTTCCAATTTTAGCTAGGAAAATATCTCCTACAGAAAATTTATTGTCGCTGGTTTCTTTGTTTAACTCTATAAGTTTTCCATCTTTTAATAAGGCAAAATCAATATCAGATGAATTCGAACGAATAATTAATTCTGTTTTCATA
>CAZTFN010000225.1:0-6949 GCA_964612905.1 uncultured Flavobacterium sp.
TCTTTTGACACTTTTTAAAGAGATCTTTAGGTGCTTGTGTATAATATTGCCTGCTAGAGATCAACTTATAATCTTCTGCAACTATATTATTCTCATAATCCTTGACATTTAATGGTGAGATATAAAAGGTATAGTCTGCACTGTTCCTCAGAACACTTCCCGAATGCACAGAGACTCCAAAACTCACTTTTTGATACTCCTTAGGCAGTTCGTTTTGAAAAAAGCTGCTCTGACTCTCAAAAAAGACTTGATGTGTTTTTCTAAAACCAATCCCTCTATCTAACTTACTAAAATCACCTCGATAGAGCGCGTCCAAATAAATACTCCCCAAACATTTTGTACACATGTAATCTCGAATGTGTGCGGGCAACACCCCTTTTTCCTTTAACTCCTGTCTTTTTTTTCTAATTTCAGCAATAATGGATCTAGCCGTCTTACTTGAAGACACTCCATAGAACTCCAACATATTGTAGAGTTGTGTATCGGTTTTAGCTACTTTAATCCGACTTAATATGTTGGGATAGTTTGCTTCTATTTTCTCATTAAAGGCCTTTCTCGCCGCTCTTTCTATTCTTTGAAATGGACCTCTACTCCATGTTTTATATCTCGAATAAATTCTAAGATTCTGACGTTTTTCAACAGATGGATAACTGATCAAGGGATAAATCTCTTCTGGACTCATTTGTTTGATCCGAGCAATATCATCTTGTATCATTGCTTTTTCTTCATTTTGATGAATCCTCCAAAGTTTATCAAACTTTTCTTTATAAGCTGCAATAATTTCTACACCCTCACCTTCGGTAATCCTCAATCGATCTACATCACTTCTGGTCATAAAGTTGCGCAAACTCTCGTAAGTTTCATCTGGATTTTCTAACCTTCTCTTTATATCATTCAATACAATGTTGTTGGAATTATCCTTGAGAAGTTTTCGCCAGGCAGCCTTTTCAGAGACCAGTAAAAACCTGTCATCATCAAATTTCCTTAGCAATCTATCACTCCTCAAATCATAACGATTGTATCTACCATTCTGGACTTTCAACATTTGATCTTCCAATCGTTTTCTCGAATTTCTAATTTGTTGAATATTATAATTGGTAACCTCAATATTTCCGAATCCAGCGTCATAAACGTCTTTCGCCCACTCAGCTCCTTTTTTTCGGTATTTTACGGTGAGCTTGTACATTTTTTTTCTCGTTTTTGGGTTTACTTTTTCAAAGGGAACACCAAAATGTGGTTTAAAAAATCGATCTGAAAACAAATGCATCTTTCGGACTTTGTATGAATATTCAATTCCCGAAAGATCTTTTACTGATTCGCCAGATCTTAATTTTTCGAATGTCTTGGATTCTTCTGTCATTTGACGGTTAAAGTCATTATACCATTTTTCTAAATGTTCCTTGGTTTGCGCCTGAACAGTTATGAAAACAAATATCAAAATGACTGAAATTGTGATTCTCATTTTATTGAATTTTTATGATGCAATTGAATATTGAAAAGATAACTTGGATAAAAGTAATTGTCTTTCACATCAATGAGTTACGGAAAGTCGTACTCAAATTTGAGTTGATGATTTACAATATAATCTCAAGATGAAGTAATTTAGAACACAAAAGATCGCATTAAAATTGTAACATTTCTCTAACAATTGAGGTCTAGTAGGTGATGCTTGTTTTTAGTATCTTTAAATCCATTCAACGGTTCACTAGACCCTTAGGTCAAAAAGTAAAAACATCCCCGATACAATCGGGGGATTCAATCAACATAATTCAACTTAAAATCAGATGATTTCTATTTCAAGAACCCAACGAATTTTTGCTCTTCTAGCATTATTCATTGGCTTCTCTTCCATCGCTCAAACACGATTGTTGAGACAGCCCGACATGAATTCCAACCATATTGTATTCACTTACGGATCAGATGTGTGGGCCTATTCATTTCAAACACAAGAAACCAAACGAATTACCTCTACACCAGCACTGGAAGCCAACCCCATGCTTTCTCCAGATGGCAAATGGATCGCTT
Organism: uncultured Flavobacterium sp.; assembly: GCA_964612905.1. GTDB lineage: Bacteria > Bacteroidota > Bacteroidia > Flavobacteriales > Flavobacteriaceae > Polaribacter. The sequence goes on from CAZTFN010000225.1 coordinate 2,026, forward strand.
TTACGTCCAACAGAACAGGAACTGCTTCTGTATACATTGTTTCTGTAGAGGGTGGTCAACCCAAACGATTGACTTGGCATCCAAACGGGTCAGGAGTACGCGGTTGGACCAATGATGGAAAGTCTGTATTGTATGTGAGTTCACGTGAAGCAGCTCCAGGAAGATACAATCGCCTATGGACCGTGCCTGTAAAAGGCGGGGCGCCGAGTTTGGTCTCTGCTCAATGGGGATTTAGCGGATCGTATTCTCCGAATGGTAAACAAATGGTGATCGATAAAATGAGTCGCTGGGATGGAGAATGGCGCGCCTATCGCGGTGGACAAAATACTCCATTGATTATCTTAGACTTAAAGACTTCCGCAGAGACTTTATTACCACATACCAATACAACCGACATTCAACCCATGTATGTAGGAGATGATATTTATTTCTTGTCCGATCGTGATTTGGTGATGAATATTTGGAAATACAATACCAAATCGAAAAGCTTAACACAAGTGACCAAGTTCAAAGGTTCCGATGTAAAATGGCTTTCTGGTGATGGTGGTAGCTTGATTTACGAACGTGAAGGTTTTATCTATACCTATAATATTGCTTCTAAGAAATCGAAGAAAATTGATATCAATGTCGTTGGTGACTTCCCTTGGGCAGAAACCAAGATTGTCAATGTGACTCGCTCTTCTCGATCGGCATCTTTATCCCCTAACGGAAAACGTGCCATCATGGAATCTAGAGGAGAAATCTTCACGGTTCCTGTAGAATTTGGAGATGCAAGAAACATCACTCGTAGTTCTGGAACCGCAGATCGTGCTCCTATTTGGTCGCCAAAAGGAGATAAAATAGCTTGGTTCTCAGATGAGGATAGAAAAGGTTATGCCTTATTTACGGCGAGTCAAAACGGAATGTCCAATAAGACAAAAATCTCCATTGGAGAATCGAAAATGGCATGGAATCCAACTTGGTCACCAGATGGAAAGCATATTGCTTTTGTAGACGATGATGTTCGAATGCGCGTTGTGAACTTAGAAACTAAGAAAATCCAAACCATTGATGTGGGTGGAAACAACTTGGAGCGTTCACGTATTGGATTGAACTGGTCGCCAGATTCTAACTGGATTGCTTATGAGAAATCGGCATCCAATAACTTCAGACAAATTTATATCTGGTCCTTAAAAGACAATGTTACTAGAGCCATTACCGATGAGTTTGCAGATTCCTTCTCTCCTACTTGGGATTTGAATAAGAAGCAATTGTACTTCTTGGCAAGTACCAACGTAGCATTAGGTTCTGGTTGGGCAAATACAAGTGCCATGACTGCTGATCCAAGATATGCCGCCTATGTCATTAACTTGGATAAAAAGGACAAATCACCGTTTAAGCCAAAGAGCGATGAGGAGGAAGTGAAGTCCGAAGACTCTAAGGATAAAGGTAAAAGTAAGAAGGATAAGGGTAAAAGTGACGATAAGAAAAAAGGTGATTCCAAGGATAAGAAAAAAGAGGTTAAGCCAATGACTGTGGATTTTGAAGGAATGTCGAGAAGAACTTTTGCCTTGGATATGCCTTCAAGAAATTATTGGTATATGGTTGCAGGACCTGCTGGGTCCGTATTCATTGCCGAGTTCGTACCGAACTCTCGCGGAGCTACTTTGAAAAAATACACCTTAAAAACTGGAAAAGCGAAAGACTTTGTTTCCGGAGCTGGAGGTGTTTCTGTGACTTCAAATGGAAAACACATGTTAGCCAGAGTGAATGGTAGCTGGAAAGTGATCAAGACTACCGGGCCTTCTGGAAAGAATGGAAAACGTCTGAAAGTAAACCTGGAAATGAAATTAGACCGAATGGCAGAATGGGAACAAATGTTCGAGGAGGCTTACAGATACGAACGTGACTATTTCTATGATCCAAACATTCACGGACGTGATTGGAAGGTCGTTTACAAACGTTATGCTCCGTTGGTACCATTCATTAGACATAGAGCTGACCTGAACTATATTTTAGATCAGGTAAATGGAGAGCTTTCTGTTGGCCATAGTTTTGTTCGCGGTGGAGATTTCCCAAGTATTGATCGTTCTCAAGTTGGAATGTTAGGTGCGAATATCTCAGTAGATCAAAATAGATATCGAATTGATAGAATCTTTACAACCGAAAGCTGGAATCCAGGATTATCAGGTCCGTTAGATGCACCAGGATTGAACATTAAAGAAGGTCAATATATCGTGGGAATTAATGGACAAGAGATTACTTCTAGCGATAACATCTTTGAACATTTGGATGGAACCGTTGGAAAACAAACCATCTTACACATCAATAGTGAGGCGAAATTCAAAGACTCATGGACAGAAACAGTCGTTCCCATCAGAAGTGAAAATGGATTGCGCACAAGAACTTGGGTAGAAGACAATAGACGTTTGGTAGATAAGTTATCAAACGGTCGATTAGGATATGTTTGGGTACCGAATACTGGTGGACCTGGTTATGTATCATTCAATAGATATTACTTTGCTCAGCAAGACAAAGAAGGAGCCGTAATTGACGAGCGCTTTAACGGTGGAGGATTGCTAGACGATTATATGGTAGACTTGATGACACGTAGCTTGCGAGCTGGATTGACCAATGAGGTTCCCAATGGAAAGGCCATGACCTTACCTGCAGGGATCCTAGGACCAAAAGTTTTATTGATCAATGAATTAGCAGGTTCTGGTGGAGACTTCTTCCCATGGGTATTCAGACAGCAAAAAGCTGGAAAATTGATTGGTATGACCACTTGGGGTGGATTGGTAAAATCCTCTACGCACTATCGATTGATTGATGGAGGTTCCTTAACTTCTCCTGACAATGCCGTGTTTGATCCTAATAAGGGAGAATGGATTGCCGAGAATAAAGGTGTTGCTCCAGACATTAAAGTAAGACAGGATGCAAAATCTTTGGAGCAAGGAAAAGATCCGCAATTGGAAAGAGCTGTGCAGGAACTGATGAGACAATTGACAACGAAGAAGAAGATTGTTCCTCCTGCGTTCTCAAAGCCAGCGAAAGGACAATAAGCTTGTCCGCCTTTGGCGGGAATGTTGAATATCAAATATTGAATATTCAATATCGAATATTAGAAGTTCGAAGTGTCACCCTGAGCGACTTGCACTGAGCTTGTCGAAGTGAGTCGAAGGGTAAAAATAAACTTGAAACCACTATAGATTCTGAATTGATTTTAGAGTTTGTGGTGGTTTTTTATTCGCAAAAATTAGACTAAAGTCAGTAAAATCTTCTCTAAAGTTGTGGTTTTTCGCACTTGTTTTTAAAATCAGGTATAACTACGCACAACTGCCCTAAGTCATTTGACTAGTTTTATATCATCTGGTAATGTCATAGTATTAAATACATTATACGGATGGAATAAAAACCTCTTTTCTTATTTCCATATCGGATCGTTCCACATCTAAATGTTGTTCAAACTTGTATGTATAGGAACAAATTCTTTGAACAACCAACGTAACTTAAACTTTAAACATATGTGCGCAAAACAAGCTGTCATCGTGATTCGACATGGTGAGAAAGACTCAAAAAATGGAGTACACGGTGATCATTACAAAAATGAAAAAGTAAATCTACCAGCGAATAACTACTACGTCAAAGCTCAAATAAGGCCCGACAATGGAGATACTTTGACTTTCAATTATACAGATTTATCTCATGCAGGTTATAACGAGGGAATCTCATTTGGTGAAACAGTTCCTCAATTAATTTGTAATCTTCAATTATCGGAAATAGAACTTGCTCATGTTCCAAAAACTTGGAAAACATCGTCAAATGCAAATTCTTACATTACGGCTTACCCGTTGTTAACTAAGATTGTCGATAATCAACCATTTACTCTAAACTTTTATGAGGACGCTCCAAACATTACAGGGGAATTGGATTTACACAATGTTAAAGGATCCATTCTTGTCATTGGAACTGCAGAAATATTAGCAGAAGACGGAGCTAACCAAACCTGTCAGGATAAATCTTCTCCTGACATGAAAGAAGACGCATGTAAGGGTTGTGATGAGTGTAAGAGTAGTTGTGATGATCAATGTAATGGGAAAGACTCTGTACTTTATTATTTGAACAAACAGTATGGAGGGAAAGGCACTAAACTCTATAGAGGTAAAAGTATTGATGTTTACACGTACGAGGATGGATTGCAAAAGTTCATCCAAAACCCTGATGATAAGACATATAAACCGGTAGAGTTGTAATCTATCAAACAAAAAACCCTGACGTTACCGTCAGGGTTTTTAATATCTTGAAAACTTAACAAGACCTGCCTGCGGCAGGCAAGGATTATTTCTTCTTCTTGTCGTTTGCTTCCATTTTCTTCTTCAAATCAGCCAATCCACCGATATCTCCTAAAGTAGATTTTGGTGCGTCAGCAGATTTCTTCTGAGCTGCTTTTACATTACGTCTTTCTTGCGCTTTGAAAATAGCAGTGTGAGATACTACAATTCTTCTGTATTCTTTACTAAACTCTAATACTTTGAATTTTGCAGTTTCACCTTTCGAGAACTTGGTTCCATCTTCTTTTTCTAAGTGACGTCCTGGAGCGAATCCTTCAACACCACCTTCAAAAGTTACAACAGCACCTTTTTCATTCTTGTCTTTGATAGTTCCTTCGTGTACAGAATCAATCGTGAATGTCTCTTCATGCTTATCCCAAGGGTTTTCTTGAGTTTGCTTGTGACCTAAGTTCAACTTACGTCCTTCAACATCCAACTCTAATACTTGAACCTCTAATGGCTCTCCTACAGTTACAAAGTCAGATGGGTGCTTGATTTTCTTAGTCCAAGAAAGATCAGAGATGTATACCAATCCGTCAATTCCTTCTTCCATTTCAACAAACACTCCAAAGTTTGTATAGTTTCTGATGGTTCCTGTGTGTGTAGAACCTACA
>CAZTFN010000226.1:0-6937 GCA_964612905.1 uncultured Flavobacterium sp.
CAAACCCGCCCAGCTCCAATCGGTCTTAGAGAGTCCTAAGAATTGAGCAACATTATGAAATTTGTTTTCTCCTAAATTTAATTGAAGAGAATTGAACATATACTGCGTCTGAAACTTCAATTGATCATTGAGAAGCTGAAACTGTGGAACATTCATTGAGGCCATTAAGGTCTTGGATCGATAATGATCTTGCGATGCCATATCTAAAACAAAAATATCATCTAAATTGTCGTTATTGATATCTCCAATATCTACACCCATACCAAAGAAAGAAACTTGTTTTGTGGCATCTTTGATTTGATTTGTGAAAGTTCCATTTCCATTGGAAATATACATGGCATCGGGAATGTAGTAATCGTTCGCGATATAGATGTCTGGCCAATTGTCATTGTTAATGTCAGCAACACAAAGACCCAAGCCGAAAGATGGATTTAGTAATCCAGCTTTTTCCGTGATGTCTATAAATTTTCCATTTTTATTCTCATAGAGATGACTTGAGTTTTTCCGAAGTACTTCTTTATTCTGATTGATTTTCATGAACTGAAGAGGAGGGTAGCCATAATACTCACTTTCGTTCATTACAATGCAATCTAGATCACCATCCTTATCAAAATCGAAAAAGGCAGACTGGGTACTAATAGCATCATCATCAAGTCCGTATGCTGCCGCCTCTTCTTTGAAAGTATTATCCTTTTGATTGATTAAAAGAATATTATGTCTTCTATCTCTAGTATATGGACCACCTTGAGAAACGTAAATATCCATCCAACCGTCATTGTTCACATCTGCAAAAGCAACACCGCTGGACCAATTTTTATTCACATTGATATTTGCTGATTCGGTAATGTCCTCAAATACCATGTTGCCTTTATTAAGGAATAGTTTATTGGGAACCTGGTTTCCACAAAAGAATACATCTTTCAACCCGTCGTTGTTGATGTCTTCAACACCTACACCAGCACCATTGTAAAAAAAGTCGTAATCAAATAGATTGGATTTGGTCGTTAGATCGTGTTTGATCTCATTATTGAATTTCAAACCAGATTGATCTACCTCAATTTTTTCAAAGAGATCATCATTCTTGACCGTTGTTACAGCTACCGAAGTATTTGAAGGAGGGCCATCACTATTTTGGCAAGCTACTATGAAGAGGAGTGAGGTGACTAAAAAAAGGAATCTCTTGTGTTGAACCATACGGCATATATAATTTTCATTGTTGAAAATAATCAGGTTCAATAATACAAAAAAAAGAGTCACGCTAGGCGTGACTCTCTTAATATAGTTATTTGGTAATTTACTATAAGCAGTTTGTAACAGGTAATAAACCAGGCGCTCCAGTACCAGTGCCAACAGATAACAATAAAGATCCGTCAGGTGCTAGGATATCAAAACCGATTTCACCCCAGTTATCTCCTGGGAATTCCCAGATTGCAGTAGCACTTCCTACAGGGACTGTAATCGTACCAGTAGCACTTGTAAAGTCAGCTGTTGGATCTGCTCCAGCAGGCCACAATACACAACCAGTAGGAGGAGAAGCATTACCGTCTAAGAAAGAACCTGCTGCATTACCATAAGGTGAGCACATTCCAACTTGTAGCACAGTTTCATTTCCATTATCATCTGTAACTGTTACAGATATACCAGCTCCACCACTTGGCCCATCAGTTTGCCATCCATCACCGTAAGTATCAGTCATGTTCACTGTATAAACTCCAGGTTCTGGAGTACAGATAATACCAGCGTTGTAAATATATGGAGAAGCAAAGAACCCTCCAGTAATAATTCCAGCTGCGGCATCTGGTCCAAACGATCTACCATCAGTTAAATTAAGTGTTAATGAGAAAACAAATAAATCTCCTGGAGCATGTAGAGTTGAATTCAATCCCATTGCTGCTTCTGCTTCCGCAAAAGTGGACATGATTGATACTCTAGGAAGTCCTTGAGGACCTGTAGAGAACTCTGAAGCATCAATAGTTTTTACAAAAGCGTCATCTGCAACTGTAGTACCATTATCAGGTGTTAAATCACGAAGTGAAACAGTCACATCAACACTAGCAAGTAGTGCTCCGTCTTCTACGTCTTGCTCTTCAACCGTAACTCCCCAAAAGGAAGTTGGATCACTTGAGTTCAATGTATTTGAAAGTACTTCAATAGTTCTTAAAACAGCACCATTGGTAGTTCCATCTACAACTTGATCGATCACATTATCAGACTCTTGGCACGAGTTAAACCCTACCATGATCACCAAAGCTGATAATAAAATCTTGTAATTAAATTTTAAATTTTTCATTCTATTTTAGATTTTAATTCGCTGGATTTGTTACTCCTGTATCCCAGAATACAAGTGTGTTCAAGTCCGTTCTTTGAGTTATGTTTGGATTAGCTACGATTTCACTGTTCGGATATAGAACTGTTCTTGGAAATGTTCCCATACCTGAAGCTGGTTCTAAACTTCTTGCCAATGTCTGAGGATAACCAGTTCTTCTGATGAAGTTCACTGCATCTGCAGCACCTCCATAGATAGTCACAAAATATTGCTCTCCTAAGATGTCCATTTTTGTTTTATCAATTGGATATCCATTCGTATCTAAGTTTGGAGTAGTTGATGCAGCGTTAAAATCTGCAACTTTCTCAGCAATAAAATCTGCAACTGTTGTTGCATCAGGTTGCATTGAACTAACGATAGAAGGATCTAAGCTTCCAAAAGACTGCACTTTAGCAATTGCTTTTGTTATTCCTGCTTCGATTAAAGTTGCCGCCATCGCATCGTTACCAGATGCAAGTGCTGCTTCAGCTTTCATGAAGTCTACATAAGATGCAAGATAGATAGGCTCTATTCCAGCACCTCCACCTCCGTTACCAAGACCAACTTGTTGACCGAATGTTGCGTTGATAGAAGCTGAAAGCCCTATGTAAGCACCATTGTCATCGAATTGAGGAACGAAGTCAAATGCATCGTTATTGTTATCGAAGCTACCACCTCCAGGATAAACCCCTGAAGCAGTTCTTGTAAAGCCGTCTGGTGGAATACCATCATTATCTCCATGACTTCTTCCCCAATAACCTAAATTTAAATTACACCAAATATCCTCATCTGGAGTAAATTGAATATGAGGAGGAGCATCTTCTAAAGAACAAGACAAGGTCTCACCATTTTCGTCAATATCCACAAAGTATACTGCATTTACTGGTCCGAAGAAACCTGTTACATCTCTAATATAAGATCTCTTTCCTGGAGTACCCCAGTTTTGACGATAGAAATAGTAACGTCTTCTTGGGTCTGGAGTTGTAGTTCCTAAGTCTCCAAGGTCTCCAACCATCAAGTTGATTAACCAGTTAGACTGATAGATATTTGCACCATCAGAACGGTAATCGTTAATGTAATCTGGATGACGCGTATCTGGAGTCAAAGCATTTGTACCATAGTCAAATTGGAAATCACTGTCTTCGCTATCAATAACGTTGGTAGCGTTCATCACAGCTGTATAGTTTCCTTGAGTCAAATCAGCACGCATTTTAAGGGTATTTACCAACTTAATCCAGTATGGAAGTTGATTATCTCCTTTATCTCCGTAATAGAAGTCAGTTGATTCACCTGGACCACTAGAAGATGCAAATTGAGCCGCAGCTTCGTCAAGAAGTGTCAATGCTGCTGCATACACAGAAGCGTCATCATCTACAGTTGGACTTGGGAATTCAAAAGGCTTGTTAGCCTCACTCCAAGGAATGTCTCCTAACCAGTCTACAAGTTCCATTAAGTTGTGTGCAATTAACGTTTTAGCAACTGCCTCATGGAAAGAAAGATCGATGTCTGGATTTGCTGCGTTAATCTCCTGAATAGATAACAAGTTAGGTACCATTCCAGAATATACGTTTGACCAAACTCCGTCTAGAGTTCCACCATCCAATGATTGTAGGTAGTTTCTAGATTGGAATACCGTAATTCTAGATAAGTTCGAACTAACGTTGTTAAACGTAGTTTGATTGTTACGGTATTGTAACTGAATGGAATTTAATAGCAAATCTGGATCGGCCTGATCAGTAGAAAGGGCGTTCGGACTTGCCAAATCTTCCAATTCGAGAGTCTCACAAGAATAGAAACCAACTGTGGTTACCATCAATGAGACCATTAAAATATTATATAATTTTTTCATAATTCTTTACGTTTATTAGAATGTTAATTTCACACTCAAACCATATCTCTTAGAACTAGGTCCGTTAAGATAGTCAAAACCTCTACCGTTTCCAACACCAACCCCAGCTACGTTTGGATCAAAGTTTGCTGCGTCAGGAGTGTTGTAAGCGTCATACCATAAGTTAAATCCACTTGCAGTAATAGATACAGACCCAAAAGGAGTCTTATCTAAAATCTTCTTAGGTAAAGAATATGACAAAGATACTTCTTGTAAACGAATTACTGAAGCGTCATAGATTTGTAATTCTTTAGGACCGAATAACAAGTTAGAGAAATAATATTGTGAATTATTAATTTGTAGCGTGTTAGCTTGACCAGTTGCTTGAGAGATACCTGGTAAAATAAAGGTATTCTTTCTGTCTTCTACAATCAAACCACGACCCAATAGAGTTGCAATCGTTGAAGATGCAATGTCTCCACCTACAGTGTGGCTGATTTGGAAGCTAAAGTTGAAGTTCTTATATGAAATAGAGTTGTTCCAGTTCATGATGTAATCAGGGTTTGGATTACCAATGATTGGAGTAATAGATCTTCCATCATCCAATACAATGTTATCTTCAAACGCATAGTTACCATTACCGTTTATTAAGAAATTACCATCGGCATCTCTAGCGATACGTCTACCTACGATAACCCCTAATTGCTCACCTCTAATAGCTGCGTTACCTCCTAAGAAAGCTGCAGTAGAACCAGCAAAGATAATTTGATCATCTTCTTGCTCAGTTACAATTTGCTTGTTCGTAGTGAAGTTGATAGCTGCATTCCAGTTGAATCCGTCTGCTTCTTCACTTCTAAATACGTCAACTCCTAAGTCAATCTCAAGTCCGTCTCCTTCTACTTTACCAACGTTACTTTGCGTTTGAGTAAATCCTGTAGATGGTGCCAATGGCTTGAATACGATCAAGTCTTTCGTAGTTCTATCATAATAAGAAACATCCAAGTTAATTCTTCTATCGAAGAACAATGCTTCGAAACCTAATTCAAACTCACTTAAAAGCTCAGGCTTTAAGTCTGGATTTGCTTGGAATCCACTAATAGAGTTTGTAATTACACTTCCGATAGCACCACCATTAACTTGCGTTGTTTGGTTTACTGTGTTTACAGTAGGATATCCTTCTGGGAATCCTGCTGATTGCCCGATACCAGCTCTGAATTTCAAGTAGTTCAATCCTTTTCCACTAGCAGACTTTAAGTCTTCGAAAGCTGCAGTTGGGATGAAAGATAAACTTGCACTTGGATAAAATAAGCTGTTGTTTTCAGATGGTAAGTTAGATACCCAGTCATTTCTTCCAGATACTGTTAAGAACGCATAATCTTTATAGTCAAAAGATGCTTCCCCGAACATTCCAATAATATTTCTTCTTTGCAAGAATTGGATTGGAGATTGGTTTTCGAAGTTGAAGTGTCTTAATACTCCAAATACGATTTGTCCAGTACTTGCAACCCCTTGTTGGTCGAAAGTTCTAGATCTTGTAGTACCACCCGCTACAAAGTTCAAGCTGATGTCTTCAGATAATTCGTAGCTTCCGTTTAATGCTACGTAGTGATCCCAAATGTTTACGTTGTTATCCCATGTGTTTAAGAATCCGAAAATAGCTGCGTCAAAGTTTACACCATTCTTGTTAGAGTATGCTTGGTTTCTTTCATTATAGAAATCTAAACCAGCTCTATAGGTTAAACTTAAGTTGTCTGTGAAGTCATAGCTAACAGATGCAGTTGTAAACAATCTGTTTGTGAACTGACCGTTTTGTGCATTTTTAACTGTCCATCTTGGGTTGATGATGTCGTTACCGTTACGATAGTAGATACTTCCTCCGTTCTCTGGAAGCTCAAATGGTAATCCCATCAAATCTACGTTACGTGGTGTAAAGAATACGTTACCGAATGTAGACCATCCTAAAGTACCGTTACCTCTACTCGCCGCAACTGGTGGAGAAACTACGCTGTTTCTAGTGTAGTTCATAGAAGCTTGAATTGTAAACTTGTTACTCAACTTCGCTCTACCACCAACGGATAAGGTGTTTCTGATAATTCCGTTACCAGGTGTAAACCCTTCTTCGTCTAAGTGAGAATAACTAATGTTGTAAGTAACATTTCCGTCAGCAGAAGCTCCTCTAGCATTAATAGATGTGTTACTAACAACACCCGTTCTAAAGAACTCCTCAACACTGTTATAAGGTCTCCACTCATAACGCTCACCAGTAAACTGCTGATTTAATACGTTGTTTCCACCTAAGAAGTTGTTCAAGAAAGCAGAAGAACCATATGGGTGCTCTACTGTTCCATCAGGTTGGATAATACCTGCAGGGTCATTTAAATAACCGTCAACTCCATTTGCATCAAATGAAGGTCCCCAGTTACTAAAGAACCATCCGAAAGATTGGTCAAATCCACCTCCATACTGATCTTGATAATCAGGTAAAGAAGCAATGTTGTTAAAGAATGTAGATTGTGTAATCGTGATTTCATTCTTTTTAGATCCAGATTTTGCAGCTCCAGATTTGGTAGTAATTACAATTACCCCGTTTCTTCCTGCTGTTCCATATAGGGTTGCAGCTGCTAAACCTTTAAGTACGTTTACACTTTCAATGTTGTTTGGATCTAAATCCAAGAAACGGCTGGATCCAACGTTACCGTTTAAGAAGTTACCTTGAGAGTTAGTATCACTACTAAACGGAACTCCATCAACAACGAAAAGTGCCTGGTTACTACCGTTGATAGAAGTATAACCTCTAATTACAA
>CAZTFN010000227.1:0-6915 GCA_964612905.1 uncultured Flavobacterium sp.
TGGGTCTGGGTTTTCAGCTTCTTTGAATGGCCAGATTCTACTTCTTAAGTAAAATGTGATTACCATTAAGTGTGCTGCAAAGAATACGGTTAATTCGAACATGATTGGAACGAATGCTGGCATATTTTCTGCCCAGCTAAAACTTGGCTTTCCACCAATATCCTGTGGCCAATCGTTGATCATTGTGTACCAAGTAAGCCAAATTGCAACTGACAATCCAGTCAATCCATACATAAAGGATGCAATGGCAATTCTGGTAGGAGCTAATCCCATCGCTTTGTCTAATCCGTGAACTGGAAAAGGACAGAATACTTCTTCGATATGATGATGAGCTGCTCTTACTTTCTTAACAGCTTCCAGCACAACGTCATCATCGTTGTATAATGCGTGAACTACTTTGTTACTACTCATGATTACCGTCTCTTAGTTTTTTATATTTCTCACCAGAAGATTTCAAGATTGTTTTTACCTCCGCTGTTGGAATTACTGGGAAGGTTCTTGCATACAACAAGAATAAAACAAAGAAGAATCCGATGGTTCCAATGAATATTCCTACATCTACGAAGGTTGGCTCAAAGCGCCACCATGTAGATGGTAAGTGTCCTTTACTTAATACAATTGCAATGATATCAAAACGCTCAAACCACATTCCAATGTTGATCGCAATAGAGATCAAGAATGACCAGATGAAACTTCTTCTGATTTTCTTGAACCACAATGCTTGTGGAATGAAGATGTTAAAAATCAATAGTGACCAGAATGCCCATCCGTAAGGTCCTGCTTCTGCTCCTAATGATAAGTAGGTATAATCTTCATAAGGTGATCCTGTATACCATGCAATGAAAAATTCTGTTGAATATGCAATGGCAACGATTCCTCCAGTTAAAAGGATTACCACGTTCATATATTCAATATGCAATCTTGTAATATAAGCTTCTAGGTTGGTTACCTTACGCATCACTCCTAATAGTGTTTGTACCATTGCGAATCCTGAGAAGATCGCTCCAGCAACGAAGTAAGGAGGGAAAATTGTTGAGTGCCATCCTGGGTTGATAGACGTTGCGAAGTCCATCGATACAATCGTGTGTACAGAAAGTACAAGTGGAGTTGCTAAACCTGCTAACACCAATGATACTTCCTCAAAACGTTGCCAGTCTTTTGCTCTTCCTGACCATCCGAAAGATACCAAAGCATAAATCTTCTTTTGGAAAGGCTTTACAGCTCTATCTCTAATGGTTGCGAAGTCAGGTAACAATCCTGTCCACCAGAATACTAATGATACCGATAGATAGGTTGAGATCGCAAATACGTCCCATAATAATGGTGAGTTAAAGTTTACCCACAATGATCCAAATTGGTTTGGAATAGGTAATACCCAGTATCCGTTCCATGGACGACCCATGTGAATAATTGGGAACAATCCTGCTTGGAATACCGCGAAGATTGTCATCGCCTCAGCAGAACGGTTAATTGCCATTCTCCATTTTTGACGGAACAATAATAATACTGCTGAAATCAGAGTTCCTGCGTGACCGATACCTACCCACCATACAAAGTTGGTGATATCCCAGGCCCATCCAATATTCTTACTTAATCCCCAAACTCCAATACCAGTTCCTATCGTGTAGAAGATACATCCAAATCCCCACAGCATTGCTGCCAAGGAAATGTAAAACGCCATGTACCAGTTTTTATTTGCTTTCCCTTCTATAGGTCTTGCAATATCTTCCGTGATGTCATGATAGCTCTTCTCACCTAATATTAATGGTTCCCTTATGGGTGCTTCGTAATGAGACATATCCTTATATCTTAATATTTATTTACGCTTCGTTTGTATTTCTTACTTTCACTTGATACACTACATTAGGTTTTGTCTGAATGTAGTCTAACACATGGAAAGCACGCTTATCGTCAACCAACTTGGTAACTTCTTCTTTTTCGTTGTTCACGTCACCAAATACCAAGGCTCCAGTTGTACAAGCATTTGAACATGCCGTAGAGAATTCTCCTGCTTCAATCTTTCTTCCTTCTCTCTTCGCTTTCAAAATAGTTGCTTGTGTCATTTGGATACACATTGAACATTTCTCCATCACTCCTCTAGAACGAACGACTACTTCTGGGTTCAATACCATTTTTCCGTATTCGTTGTTCATGTTGAAGTCAAATTCGTTGTTATCAGCATAGTTAAACCAGTTGAAACGACGAACTCTATATGGACAGTTGTTTGCACAATATCTTGTACCTACACATCTGTTGTATGTCATTTGGTTTTGACCTTGACGACCGTGTGTTGTTGCAGCAACTGGACAAACCGTCTCACATGGAGCATGGTTACAGTGCTGACACATCATTGGTTGGAAAGTTACAGATGGATTCTCTGCTTCTGTTTCCAGAACTCTAAACAAGTCTCCGTATCTATATCCTTGCTCTAAAGCTTCTTCTCTGGTCTCAACTTCTGATGAATAGTAACGATCGATACGCAACCAGTGCATATCTCTACCTACTCTCATTTCTCTCTTACCTACTACAGGAACGTTGTTTTCAGCGTGACAAGCAATAATACATGCTCCACAACCTGTACAAGAGTTCAAGTCGATAGACAAGTTAAAGTGATGTCCAACTTCTCTGTTATGAGCATCCCACAAGTCGATTGTTTTTGCTTCAACTTCTGAGTGATCGTAAGAAACCATTGCTGGCTTGTTCCAAGAATGCTTTGGATCTATAGAATGATCGTTGTAATCTTTTAAAGAAACTTCTTTTAAAATATCATGACGCCCAGCGATTGTCTTTTGTACCTGAATGCAAGCAAACTCGTGTACTGGCCCTGAAGTTTTCTCAACAGAAACTCCTAACTGAATGTTTTGTCCATCTTTATATAATGGATACGCATTCAATCCAACTTGCATTTCATCTTTAAGGTTTTCTTTTCTACCATAACCTAAAGCAAGTCCTACTGTACCTGGGGCTTGACCTGGTTGAATTAACACAGGAACATTCTCGAGAGCAACACCATTAACAGTTACCTTCGCATAGTTACCGTTGATAGCTCCGTTGTCTTTTACTGGATTGGTAAATCCTAAGGTTTTTGCATCCGAAATGGAAACTGTTAAGTAATTATCCCAAGATGCTCTGGTAATCGGATCAGGGAATTCTTGCAACCATGGGTTGTTGGCATAGGTACCGTCTCCCAATCCTGTAGAAGAATACAGATTCAATTCAAATCCATTTCCTTTTCCGTATTTGCTTAATGCAGCAGCCGCAGCACTTAAATCTACATCTGCTTTCGAAGTGCTAGATGCAACTTCCTTTTTGAAGAATCCATCATGCAATGCTTGATTCCATGATTGACCTTCTAATATATTTTCAGTCCAATAAGCCTTTAAATAGTCATAGTAAGAAGATGAATTTCCTGACCATTTTAATAAGATGTCTTGGAATTGTGCCGTATTGAATAGTGGTCTAATGGTAGGCTGAACCAATCCAAAGTGACCAGCTGTCATTGCTACATCTCCCCAAGACTCTAAGAAGTGACTTGAAGGAAGTACATATTCGGTTGCCGTTGCAGAAACTGTGTCTTGTCCAGAAATAGCTACTGACAATTTCAATTTCTTCATTGATTCAGCAAGCTCTGCACCATTTAATGTATTGTACACCGGATTCACATCGTAAGTGATCAATCCTTTCACAGCTCCTGATTTGATATCAGCAAGGGCTTGTGCTAATTCAGCGTCGTTTCCTTTTCTAGTATGTAAAGGGTTTGCTGAGTCGTATACTACACTTTGCAACGCCTCGTTGATTGCATTTGCAATCAATTGAACGTTCTTATCATTTGATCCTGACATTACCACTCCGTGAGCACCCGCTTTTTGCAATGCTTTTGCAGCATCTTTGATTTGAGCATCAACAGGAGTTGATTTTGATGGTAGGCTAGAACCTGTGATTGCATTGTACAAGTTGATCAATGCAAAAACTTGATCCGATCCTTTGGTTACGACACGCTTATCAGCATTCGCTCCAGTTAAGGTCATGTTTGCCTCAAACTGCACGTGGTAAGACATGTGTCCGTTTGGATTTCTGCTTGCCGCATATCCTTTTTCAAATCCACCATGCCAATCACCTAAGAAATCAGCTTCAAAAGAAACGATCGTATGTGCTTTGTCTAAGTGGTAGTTAGGAATGGCTCTTACACCGTACATTTCCTCAAATGCATCCGCAGCACCACTTTCCGAGATAGCGTCGTAAGCTACATGCTTTACATTTGGATATGATTCAATAAATTCTGAGATGATTTGCTCTGTAGATGGACTTGCCAAAGTTCCTGTTAATAGAACTACGGGTTCGTTTGCATCTCTCATCGCTCTCAACTTCATTCCAATTGCGTTGTGCGCAGTTACCCATGGAATGTTCTCATCACCTTTTCTTGGTTCTTTCAAACGAAGTTTGTCATCGTACAATGATAAGATAGAAGCTTGAACTCTTGCGTTTGTAGTTCCTCCTGCCTCTTTGTTTGGCATGATTAAGATTGGACGACCTTCACGAGTCTTTACCAAAACGTGTGCAAAATCTTGTCCAGTAGCTACTGAACTTGCATACCAATCTGCAACCCCAACAATCGTATCGTCTGGTTTTACAACAAAAGGAATTGATTTTTGAACAGGACCTTCACAGGCAGCTAATGTTGCAGCTGCTGTAGAGAATCCAACGTACTTTAAGAAATCTCTTCGCGAAGTTGATGAACTTTCTAGAGTCTCTTTGTCTCCTAAAAACTCATCTGTAGGGATCTCTTCTACAAACTCATTCTTGCTAAGCTTGTCAACGATAGAAGCATTTTCTATCTCAACAACACTTTGCCAGTATTTTTTGTTTGAAGCCATTTATATTCGAATTTATCTTCTTTCTAATTGATTAATAGTGACACTTACCACATTCTAGTCCTCCTAACTGAGCTGCAGTCACTTGCTCAACTCCGTATTTTTCTGCTAATTGCTTGTGGATTTTTTCGTAGTACTCGTTTCCTTTTAAGTCTACTTTTGTTTCTCTGTGACAGTCAATACACCATCCCATAGTTAATGGTGAGAATTGGAACATCTCATCATAGGTTTGCACTTCACCGTGACATGTTTGACATTCAACACCCGCTACTGTTACGTGTTGTGAGTGGTTGAAGTATACAAAGTCTTGTAAGTTGTGAATGCGAGTCCATTTGATAGGTTTCTCTTCACCTGTGTATTGGAATTTTTCAGGATCCCAACCAGCAGCATCATAAATTTTTTGGATTTCTTTGTCCAATTCTGCTTTTCCTAAAATCGCTCCGTCCCACTCTACTTTTGTAGTTTCAGCAACTTCTGCAATTCCTTTGTGACAGTTCATACAAACGTTTACAGATGGAATTCCTGAGTGTTTACTATGTTTTGCTGATGAGTGACAGTATTGACAATCGATTTTGTTGTCACCTGCGTGAATTTTGTGTGAGAATGCAATCGGTTGGATCGGCTGATACCCTTGATCAACACCCACACTAAAAATTGCACCGAATCCCACGTAAGCTGCAATGAATAGGAACATGATTGTTCCAGCAACGTGTAAGAATGTATTTCGCTTTAAACCCTCCCAAATCTCTCTCGTGTTTCCAACAACACCCGGAGTTTTTGGTGCTCCTTTGAGCTCACTGATTTGCTTCAATAAAGCAGCAATCACCAAGAACATACAAATGATGGCTCCTGCTAACAACCAAATCAACCAATCAGGTTGCCCCCCTCCAGGAATAGGCATATCTGGACCTCCTGAAGTCGTTTGTGGTTTTGGATCCCCTACTTCTGTATAGTAAAGAATGTTGTCAATTTGCTCGTCTGTTAACTGTGGGAAAGCAGACATGTTTGATTGGTTCCACTTTTCATAAATCGCATTCGCATCTGCATCTCCAGAAGCTCTCAATTCAGCATTGTTGCGAATCCATCTTTTCAACCAATCGTTTTCTCTTCTTTCCGTTACTCCACCAAGTGATGGACCGATAAAATCTTTGTTCAACTTGTGACAAGAAGAACACAGTGCTCTAAAGGTTTTTCTACCTTCTTTCTGACGTGTTTCATCCACAGCTTCCTGCGCTAGAGCGCTAAAACTCAATGAAAATAACAACAAAAAGGTAAAGCTTTTGAGAAGTAATCTAGAAAGTCGATTGTGTAGTGCTACACTTTTCATATTTATCAAACTATAGTTTAGTACTTTGATGCTTAAAAAACCTACTTAAAATCAGGCATAATTACCCCACCTAAATAGTTGCACAAAAGTAGCACATGAAACCCAATTTTGAAATCTAAAAGGAATGTTAAATTCTAATTTATAACTGTTCTAAATAACTTGTTTCTTCAATTTATTTTGGGTCAACTCGTTACATTTGTAGCACATTCCATTTTTATGAAAAATCGGTTTCAATTTTTAGTGATTTTCGCTCTGTTGTTTTTTGGAGTTCAAAACTCCTACGCACAAGAACAAAAAAATGATAATCAGCTTATTGAAGAGTTTATCGATAAGAAAAAAGACTTTAACAAAGAGTTTGGTTACGGTTTTAGAATTCAGCTCTACAATGGTTTTGAGGTGGAAGCAAAGACGACCCGTGCAAAGTTTAGAATTGAGTTTCCCGAAATCAAAACTTACTTGGTGTACAGACAACCAGAATGGAAAATTCAGGTGGGTACCTACAAAACAAAATTGGAAGCAGACAGAGCCCTTTTAGAAATTAAGAGAGAATTTAGCGGAGCGATTGTGGTTCCTCTTGGGAAGTAACCTTTCCGGCCTATTGCCAGATATCTGATGCTGGGTAATCTTTTTCCTTTCTAACTTTCACCATTCACCTTTCAGAGTCTTTAGCCTTTAGCCTTTAGCCTTTAGCCTTTAGCCTTTAGCCTTTAGCCTTTA
>CAZTFN010000228.1:0-6816 GCA_964612905.1 uncultured Flavobacterium sp.
AAGCAAACCGAAGTAGAATTGATAGCTTTACGGGAATAGGTGATGAGAAAGCCTTAAAAATTCTTCAAAAGGTTTCTGAGACTTTTGATGTTCCAACCATCACAGACATTCATGAAGTCTCCGATGCAGCATTTGCAGCGGAGTATGTAGACATATTGCAAATTCCTGCATTCTTGGTTCGTCAAACCGATTTAGTTGTGGCCGCAGCAGAAACGGGGAAAGTTGTGAACCTTAAAAAAGGTCAATTCATGAGTCCTTCAGCCATGAAACATGCTGTGCAGAAAGTTCGAGATGCTGGAAATAACCAGGTAATGGCAACCGATAGAGGAACCATGTTTGGATACCAAGACATGATCGTTGATTTCCGCGGAATTCCAGAAATGAAATCTTTTGCCACAACAGTGTTGGATGTCACGCATTCATTGCAGCAACCAAACCAGTCTTCAGGTGTTACTGGAGGACGGCCAGAAATGATTGAAACCATTGCAAGAGCAGGTGTTGTGAATCATGTAGACGGATTGTTCATTGAAACTCATTTTGATCCTTCCAATGCCAAAAGTGATGGTGCAAACATGCTACATTTAGATCACTTGGAGAAGTTGCTTTCTAACTTGGTTGCGATCCGAAAGACCGTCAATAATTTATAGGCACAATTTTTGTACAAGAAAGTTGTTATCTTTTTATCATGAAGCAACTTGTCATCTTTTTCCTATTCGTCTCTTCCACCATCCTTGCCCAAGATTTTCAAAGGATTGACGCTGTCGCTATGTCGTATCCTAGATACACAAAACCAGAGCAATTAGCGGAAAGAATTTCAAGGGACTTTGAAGACGATGCTAGTAAAGTAAGAGCTGCATTTCGTTGGCTTACGCACAACATCCGATACGATTTAGAGGAGTATTACCAACCCAAAAAAGTCATTCAGTTCAGATATTCCAACGAAGAAGAACGACTTCGAAAAATTCAAGCTATTAAAGACAAGATTGTTAAAGACGCTTTCTTAACAAAAATGGGTGTTTGTGAAGAATATGCACAAGCTTTTAAAAAAATTATGGATCTGGTTGGGGTTGAAGCCGAAGTAATCAAAGGCTATGTTAGAAATTCGTCCTATGATATTGGTCGAGTTCCACGATCTACCAATCATGCTTGGAACACCGTTAAAATTGAAAACAAATGGATCATGTTAGATGCTACTTGGGCAGCAGGATATGTATACAATGGACGGTGGACCAAAGATTACAACGAATATTATTTCGCCATGAATCCAAAGAAAGTAAGTCTTACACATTACCCTGATCATCGAAAGTGGTTGATTGCATTGAATTATGGATCTCTGGAAAACTTCTACGATCAACCTATTTATTCACAAGGTTTGCTTAGAAAAGAAGTGGAAGTTCTTTCACCTGTGAAAGGTTATATCCATGTAAACGGTTCCAAAGATGTGATATTGAAGTTTAAAAACCTAGATCCGACGGATCGATTGTTCTACAATTACAAAGGACAAAAGTATTCGAAACGCCCTCAAATCACATACGAAGGTTCAACTGCTGTTGTTTCTATAGAAAACCCTGGGAGAGATTCAGAATTGTATCTTTTCCTTAATAGAAGTTTGGCATTGGAATACAAAGTTTCGGTGAGATAGCTTCACTAGCATTTATTTCGAATAGAACTCTTTGAGGTCCTCTTTCAACAACAATAAGATTTCTACCAATATTTTCGAATCGATTTCTTCAATAGAATGATAGCGAAGCGACTTCATTACTTTTCTATTTTCGGAAACCATATACGGATAATGCTCTTTCAGATGTGTCCCAACCCTTATTCCAATATCCACGTATCCTTTGGTGACATTCAAAAAGCAAAACGGATGTCCATTAAGATAGTAATACGGAAGTCTCCATTTATATTTAAGCTCAAGTTCTGGAATCGTTCCCTCTATCAAAATCTGGATTTGCAGTAATATGGATTTGAATGGCTCAACTTGATCGAGAATATATTTTTCTGCTGGATTCATTTTTTTATCTTAGCGTAGACACTTGAAAATCATGGGTAAAAATAGGACTTTAACGAACAACGACACTCAAAACTTTATTTTAAAAGGTTCCAATAGCATACAAATTGGCATTTATTTATTGTTGTTTGTCTTCATTTTGAAATCCCTATTGGATGGATTCCTGTCGGATGTAAGCATGCTAGGAATGATGTCTATTGAGATTATTGAATCCGTAGGATTCTCCTTAATCGTATTACTTATTTTATTGTCTGCAACTGCCCTATTCTTTTCAAGTCGACGCACCATGCGAAAAGCAGGATTCAAACTATGGAACAAAATCTCCAGAAAGCAATTCATCATTTATTTTGTGGCATCGTTTGCGCTACTTTTTGGACTTTCTTTCTTGAAATCATTGGGGTTTAGTAATTTCTTGGGACCACTGTTCTTGCTCAGTTTCGGTATTATTTTATTGATTTCAAATGCCAAAAGAAAAAAAACACATCTGTTATTATCAGGAATCTCAGCCATTCTAGCGGTTTTGGTTTTTCTCATTCCATCCTATTGGTATTCTGCCATACTCATTCTAGGCGCTGCCTTGATTGTTTATGGAATCATGATTAGAAAGTAAGTATCTCATAGATTAAATTATATCCTAATAAATTTAAAACTACCTTCTTCTAGTTTAACACGTATCACTTGTTAGATTATTCGCCCTGCTAATTCTTTACTCCTCAGAAAATAATTCTAAAAATGATTGGAACTCTGAACTTTATTATTTTACTTTGTATTTCAAAGTACTTTTAAAATGAATGATAAAAATTATTTAGAAGACATTTCTCAGATCAAAAATCTGATGACGGAGTCCTCAAAATTCTTGGTATTCACAACAGGACTCTCTGGTATCTTTTCGGGTTTATTCGCCGTCTTAGGGATGGCTTATATTTATTTTCTTACTGATGGAAAGGTTGATGACATTCAAGAGTTGACAACGAATCATACCTCAACAGTTTTGATTGTTTTAGTGATCATACTTGCTCTAAGTACTCTTTCTACATTCTTATTAACAAGAAGAAATGCCAGATTACATGATCAAAACCCATGGAATCCTATTGCAAAAAAAATGGTCTTTAATTTCTACTCAGTAGGAATATTAGGTGGAATTTACTTACTCATTCTATTTTTTCAAGAAAAGTACGATACCATTGTTGAACTTATGCTCATTTTTTATGGAATGGCTTTGCTGAGTGGTTCTAAATATACTTTTGGTCAGATCAAACCTCTGGCCTACATACAAATAATTTTGGGACTGTTCTGTGCACTATTTACCGGATATGACTTCTGGTTTTGGGTGATAGGATTTGGATTGGTCAATTTGGTCTATGGAAGTATTATGTACTTCGGGTATGGGAAATAATTAGAGGGATACAACAGCATTGAAGGACATTATAAAACATATCAACAAAGTATTTGATCATAGAATCCGCCTGGGAATTATGTCGATTCTAATGGTCAATGAATCTGTCGACTTTAAACGATTGAAAGAATTGTTGGGAGTTACTGACGGTAATTTAGCGAGTCATTTAAAAGCGCTCGAAAAAATGGAATTTATCAGTGTGGAGAAAAAATTCATTGGACGAAAGCCCAATACGAGTTACTCCGCAACAAAGCAGGGAAAAATTGAATTTAAAAAACATATTGAAGCCTTAGAAAAGTTGATCAAAGGCAGAGAATAATTTATGAAAAAGAAAGAAAAATT
This sequence comes from uncultured Flavobacterium sp., assembly GCA_964612905.1. Taxonomy (GTDB): domain Bacteria; phylum Bacteroidota; class Bacteroidia; order Flavobacteriales; family Flavobacteriaceae; genus Polaribacter. The sequence goes on from CAZTFN010000228.1 coordinate 3,750, forward strand.
GCTATGGATTTTCTTCATCAAAAACATGCTACGCAGTTCTGCATCTGTCTACTACTCCTCATTTCTTTGAGAGGAAATTCTCAAGAAAGTTCATCTGACGTACGTCTTAACCAGCATCATGAAATCACGGTAAACACGCTTACTTTAAGTATCTCACAGTGGGCTGATTTTTCCTATGAATATTTAATCGATGAGCGGTCTTCATTGGGAATGGATCTACAGTTTGGCTTTGGTCAAACTGACCCTAGCGAAAAACAACGTGTTTTTTCCTTCACTCCAAATTATCGGCGCTACTTCTCTGAATCCTATGCTTCGGGATATTTTGCTGAATTTTTCGGGGTGATTTACAATCAAAAAGAAACCTTGTTGAATTCTGATGGCTCCATTGTAAAGCAAGAAATAGATTTCTCCTTAGGGATGTCCTTAGGTCAAAAATGGGTTTTTAAGAAAGGATTCATTCTAGAAATATTCTTGGGCGTCGGAACTGTGGTACTTGATAGGCAGGGACATTTTTCAAATGTCACAGGAAGAACTGGGATATCGCTAGGGTATCGATTTTAAATTATTGCTAAAAATTAATTATCAAAAATAGCTTATGAAACCATCCAAAAAAATGCACTATCTAGTATTGGCTGCACTTATCAGTTTTACTTTCAACAGCTGTGAACTTTTTCAAAGTTCAGTCCAAATTGAATTTGAACACTTCTGGGACGAAGAGCGTATTGGGCCTGGAAACTTAAATATTACGGAGTTCGTTACGGAAAGTGGGGAGACCATCATCATAGACGATATTCACTATATCATTTCTGAAATTCAATTGAAACGTCAAGGTAGAAATGAAATTTACACACTCTCAGAATTTCAATTTGCAAAACACTTGAACCGATGGTTTGTCTCCATCTCAGACATCCCGCACGACGATTATGAAATTACCTTTGTCTTCGGTCTGCGACCAGAATTAAATGTCCAAAACTCAAACTTAAACTTACCTGATTCCTTTCAAGTTCCACAAGAACTAGGCGGAGGTTATAATTTCATGCAATTGGATGGACGATATGAGGATTCGATGAATGAACTTCAGCCCTTCGAATTTCATATCAGTAGCGCTGTAGACATTTCAAATCCTAACAATGTTCAAATTGAAAATACTTCTTTTGAAGTCAGTCTTGGGACCCATTTTCTTTCTGGCGGTCCATTTTTATCGGCCGTGGATGTTAAGGTGAACATTGCTGAGTGGTTCAGAAATCCCAATACATGGAACTTTAGTGAATTGAACTCGGATCTTACCACTAATTATGACGCACAAATTCAAATGCAAGAAAACGGACAAGCGGTTTTTACGCTAAGCACTGTTTATTCAGATTGAATGTATTTGTGAACCTTACTCGTTTCCATCTACATAATCCTGTAGATACTGATAACGTTCCGTCAACTGACCGTTTTCTGTCATTTTAGCTCTCGCCAAAACCCCGTCTTGATCATTATTGTAGAATGCAGGAATGACATGCTCTAGGAATAGTTCTCCAAATCCTTCACTCGCATCTTTCGGTAATTCACAAGGTAGATTATCAACGGCCATGACCGTAATAGCTCCATCTGATTTGAAATCAACTTCTGATTCTGTTTGAGGATTGTATCCATAAATAGGGTCTGCAATTGTGGAAGGTCTAATCGTGGAAGCCACAGGACCATCAATATCACAGGAAACATCTGCCACCAATTGAATGTTGAAGTCTTCCGACTTTGCATCTTCTCTTGTAAATAAAAACGGAGATCCATCACCAAAAAAGTGTCCTGCAATGAAGTAGTCCGTTACTTTAGCGAAGCGCATAAAATCGGAAACGTAAAGTTCTGGATGATTATAAAAATCTTTGTTATTAATTACCTGCCCGTCTTTGCGTTTATTATAATCCAATACGTCAACCAGGCAATAAACAGGCTCTTCAAAAGTTTGCTTCAAATATTCATCTACAGAAACCCGCTTGATATTCATGGCATCTAACATTTCTTTAGCTCCGTAGGCTACCTTTCCATTTCCTGTCAAAAGAATTTTGATACTTGGCAATTCTATGGAATTCAACTGATCAATTAGGGCTTGTTGATCCGGTAAACTTTCTGCTTTCGGTAATTCGAAAGAATCATATCGAAATCCCCAAGCTCTAAATCCGTTGTAAGCTCCTACAATACCAGCATAGCGACCAAATCCAATCAATCGAGCCCCACTTTCTTTGGTGATCACTTCATGGTCGTACAACTCGATATTCTTTTCTAGAATAGCCTTTAACAACTTTCTATTATAGGGTTGCTTTTTGATGGTATGGCTGAAGAAAAAATATTTTTTATCTGGAATTAGGGCATCAATAGGCACCTCTTTCACGCCAATCATTACATCACAATCTGACACATCATTAGAAACATTTAATCCTAGCTGAACATATTGTTCATCCGGAAAAACACGAATATCGGAACTTTCCACTTTCACCTCAGCTTCAGTGAAGTTATTTTGTAATTCTTTGAGTCTTTCAGGAGAAAATACCACACGTCTGTCGGGTGGGTTTTTGCGTTCTTTGATGATTGCGAATTTCATGAACTAAGGTTTGTCTGATTGTCCTGCGAAATTAGGAGAATTTGAAAGGAACTGCAAGGAACACTTCATTTGTTTTTCGTAGTTTTGTCGTCCTGTTCTTTGAAATAGATCCTGAAATAAGTTCAGGATTTGGGGACGACTGGTTTTGACAGCAAGGCCAGTGAAAATGTAAGCATACCGAGGACTGAAATGATTTCTCGTTAAACTTATTTCAAACATTTAAACGGCGAAAATAACTACGCTTTAGCTGCTTAATATCTGAATTATAGTAAGATCAAGCCTCGGCGCATAAGATGCGCAAGCTAAATGTCCACGGAAAGCCTTGGTTTATGGCGTTCCACTTTTGGGCATCGTAAAAATAAACATAGAAATCCTGGTACTTCGACAGGATTTCGAAATTAAAGAAGATAAGCGTGTAGGGGGTAGTTTCTAATCAGCTGCACGTCGACAATCAAATAGAAACTAAGTATGTAGAAAGCC
>CAZTFN010000229.1:0-6804 GCA_964612905.1 uncultured Flavobacterium sp.
TCTACAGGAACAAAGCTTGTGGCAATCCGATTTTGTTTGATTAAAGATTCTAGTTCAAAGAAAAGATTTCCTCTTAGTCCTTTTTGTAGATATATTTTATTGATGGTTGAACCACTATTAATAGCTTCAATGATTGCTCGTAATCCAAAGATAGTTGTATTCATGGAGGCAAAGATATCATAAAAAAAGAACCCTCGCATAGCGAGGGTTTCTTTATACAATGATTTGTTAAATCTTCTTAGTTTTCACAGAATGTTGGGAAAATTGGTCCTGCACCAATAGCTCCGAACGTTCCAGTTGTATAAACCTGAGTTCCTTCCCATAGGATGATCAAACCAATTTCTCCGAAGAAGTCTCCAGGGAAAAACCAGTCACCACTTACCATTCCAGGAGGAACAGTAGCACCAACCAATGCAAAAGCACCGTCTCCAGGAGTACAATCTCCACTATCTAAGAATGTTCCAGTTGGAGTTCCAAATGAAGAACACATACCAAATTCTAAAATAGTAGTATCACCATTTTGGTCTAACATAGTTAATGTAACTCCGTCTCCACCAGAATTTGTGTTAGTTTGCCATCCGTCTCCCCATGAGTCAAACATTGCAACTAAATAGTCACCTGGAGGAGGAGGAGTTGGCTGTCCTCCACAAGTTACAGTAACTCTGTGCGTAGTTGGAGCACTTCCATCACTTAATCCGATTGGAATACCTCTAGAGGCACTTTCAACAGTAATATCAAATACAACATCTCCACCAGTAACTAAGTTCACTACAGAAAATACATTAGGAACTAAGTTTAAAGTATTGGTGTTCGTGTCTCCTTCAATTTTTAACGAGTTTGCAACTGCAAAAATCGTACTATAATCACCTGAAATTGGAGTAATCGAAAAGGTTAAATCCACATCAGATAAGTTGATTGGAGCAGTAAAGTTAACTCTAATCGGAATTGGTTCAGCTCCCTCTGCAAGCTCTACAGTAGTAGATGAACTTGCAAATTCAATCCATCCTGTTTCAGGATTGTCTTGGAATCTTGGGTCATTTGTGCTTTCACAACCAACTGCGAAAACTAACAAAGAGAGCAAGAAAATTGATAATATTTTTTTCATCTGTCTATTTATTGTTTAGTCATTGTTAATTCTATTTCATAAGGAGTGGTTCCACACCCTCCATCTAAACCAGGACCAGCAAAATCATTAAAGAATAATGAGAATGTGCTATCGTCTGTCAAACTATAGGTAGATACGGTAGCAGAATTACGCTGACCAATTTGAGTATTACCACCATCACAACTTAAACTTCCTGATTGGATATCACCAAATACCTGGAATGTCTCACAAACTAAGTTCAAAGTCATTGCAAAATCACTCTGGAAGTTTAATGGAGCATATAAGAAGTCGAATGTTCTTGAAGTACCACCAGATACTGTTACATCTACTGTTTGAGTTCCAAATGCTGGCTGAATACTAGCAAAAGGAGCTACCCCAGATTGTTGTTCGATCAAATAAGATCCTACGAAATATGTGTCTGGAATTGGACAAATCAATACAATAGTAGAAGTGTGAGTTCTTGAACTCGCAACTCCACCTTCATCAATACCGTCTTCAAGAGTGAACGTTAATGTTACACCTGAAGTGGTTAAATCTGTGATAAATCCAGTAAGCTCTAAAAATCCGAAATATGATCCTGCAGGAATCGTTTATTGATTTGCAGCAGCAGTACCTTCAATAGATATATTTACAGTTCTGTCTACATCTGATAATGTACTTGCATTTACAGGAATTGAAATGGTTGTACTAGTTGTATTCAGTTCTACTTCAACTCTGGAAGTAAGCTCTGGAAAATAAGCCAATGTTTGGTTTCCATCATAAAGTCTGGTTTCGTACTCACAAGAAGAAAGCATACTCACCGTGACAATGATTGATAAGAAATATATTAATTTTTTCATTTCTATAATTATTTTTTATTAATAACCTGGTGCTTGACTAATGTCAGGATTACCATTTAATTCTGTAGTAGGAATTGGGAAAGTCCACTTTTCAGATCCAACAGGTAAACTACAAGGAGTCGCACCACCACAATCTCTTGTATCTCTTTCAATTCCCACATTCAAGTCACCTCTCGTTCTCTTGAGAGTAAGATATCTGTGTCCTTCGAAACAAAGTTCGATACGGCTCTCTAATACGATGTCTGTTAATGCAGTCACTAAGTCAGCATACACAGGAGTAGCTCTAGAGCTTCCTCTTACTGTTCTAAGTGCAACGATATCAGCTTGAGCAGCAGCAAAGTTTGATTGCTTAGCATTCGCCTCAGCTCTTAATAAGTACATTTCTGAAATACGCATGATTTTGTAATCATTGATGTATTGTGTATCTGCATTTGGTGGATATTTGTTAATTCCGTAATCCTCATCAGCAAATGAACTTCCATTTCCATCAGGAGCTACAAACACTGTACGTCTGATATCTGATGGGTCGTTTAACACATCAAAGAAACCTAATGAAATCGCAATAAAGTTATTGTCTTGTACACTTCCAGTAAATCTGAATCTTCCAGCAAGGCTGTTGTTTGATCCTTGTACGTTGTCATATTTCCAAACAACCTCAGTAGCGTCAACATCTCCAGCGAACATAGCAGCATACTGTACAGTATTAGCTAAAGGATATGAATCAATCAATGAAGTTGCTAAAGAAGCTGCAGTTGAATAATTTCCAGTCCACAAAGCAATTCTTGCTCTTTGGAAAGTAATAAAGTCAGCTGTAGGATAATTGATGTCTGTATTTGTTAACAAACCAAGAGCATCGTTAAAGTCTTGCTCAATTAATGTTAATACTTCACCTGTTGTCAATCTGTCTCCAACAGCATCAGTTTCAACTGAATTTTGATATACAATTCCTGGAGAACCGCTATTTGTCATATCGATTCCGTAGTAAATTAATAATTGAGAATGCCAGTAACCTCTTAAGGCTAATAATTGACCTCTAATGTCGTTGTATAAAGTAGCTTCTCCTGAGTCTGCAGGTGTAATAGATTCAGCAGCAGTTAAAACTCTGTTGATTTGGTTGATAGCATTGTATCTATCTACCCACATTCCACCATCTCCACCGTCAGGGTTTAAAACCTGTCTTAAGACGTTGTCAGCTTGTCCACCACTATCTTTTCCTCTTCTGGCATTATCACCGAAGGCAGCGTTGAACTGAACCATATCAGGCATGTTTGAAACACTAAGTACTGCTCTTAAACCATTTTGAAGGTCATTTACATTTTGAAATGCTGTTGCATCTACCAATGTATCTACAGGAAAACGTTCCAACTGATCGCTACAACTAGTAAGCAATAAGAAACCTGATAATATAGATGTTATAAAATATTTTTTCATGTTTTCTATTATTATAAATTTAAATCAATTCCAAATGTAAATGCTCTTGGAACCGGATAGTCAAAGAAATTTCCAGTGGTTCTGTTACTTTCTGGATCGAACCCTCTCCATTTCGTCCAAGTAAATAAGTTACTTGCTTGTACATAGATTCTTGCACCTGATAAGAATTTAGTCTTAGCTAAAACGTCATTATCAACAGTATAAGAGAAATTGATATTTCTTAAACGTAAGAAAGAAGCATCTTCTAAATAACGATCACCACTCTGGAAACGGATACCTCCAAACGCAACAGCTGGGATATCAGTAATTTGTCCAGGAGTAGTCCAAGCGTTCAACATAGAAGTTGAAAGGTTTGCGAAACCAGCTAAAGATACATCCTCAATAACTCCAAGAGATCCGTTGTTTCTCCATACATCAGCAACGTAAGAGAATAAGAAGTTTAAGTTAAATCCTTTATAAGAAATATCTCCACCGAAACCTCCAGTGTAGGTAGGGATCGCACTCTTGTCTACATAAACTCTATTGTTTGGATCCCAAACATTTGTAACATCGCCGTTTGCATCTAAGTACAATGGTTGTCCGTTAGATGGATCAACACCAGCCCATCTTACTCTATAGTGAGATCTTGCTGGTCTTCCAACTTGGTTTCTTAATACAGCACTACCGAATACAGAGTTGAACCCTTGAGTTCCACTTACTTCAAGAATCTCATTATCGTTAATGTTACCATTTACGTTTAATTTGATGGACCATGGGTTTGTAGCTGTCTTATTTAAAAGTACGTAGCTGATTTGGTAATCAATACCACGGTTTCTTAAGCTTCCGATGTTTGTAGTTACAGTAGAGAACCCAGTGAATGCTACAGATCTATCATCAGTTCCAAATAAGTCTACAGTCTTTTCATTATAGAAATCGATTTCTCCAGACAAACGGTCTTGCCATAATCCGAAACTGAAACCAAGGTTCAATGCTTCTTTAGTTTCCCAAGAGATATCTTGACTACTAATCTGTCCAGTGAAGTATCCAACACCACCTTGGTAAGAAGTTCCGTCAATATTTACCTGCTGAGATCCTTGATATCTGTTACCAACATTTTGGTTACCAGTAGTTCCGTAACTAGCTCTAACTTTAAGAGTAGATAACCAATCTACATCAGATAAGAAGTCTTCCTCATCCATATTCCATCTACCTGCAACAGACCAGAAGTAACCTACTGGATTGTTAGGGAAACGAGAAGTTTCATCACGACGAACAGAAGCAACGAATCCGTATTTTCCATCATAGTCTAAGTCTAAAGTAGCTAAGACAGATCCAAGTGCTAATTCTGATTCAGAAGAACCAACTGTTGGGATGTAGTTATAAACTGCATCTTCAGGATCATCTACACCATTGTCATTTGAATCTTCTGGGTATTCAATTGTATTACCGTTGGTGAATCCAGAACCAGATGTTGGTAAAGCTGGGTTCAAACCAAAAGCAGTAAATCCTTCGTTTTGAGTGTTTCTATAAATATACTCTCCGTATAAAGAAGCACTTACAGTGAACTTGTCAAAAAGTTCTTTGTCATATCTTAAGAATGCGTTCGTTACGAATTGCGCATCTCTAAATGTATTTTCTGATTGGAAACCTTTTTGCTCAGAAGCAGCACTAGGTTGTAAACGACCACGTAAGCTTTCTGGAGGTCTGATGAAAAGACCTTGAATGTTTACATAATCCAAACCAAATTGACCCCCAACTGTGATATCATCAGTTACTTTGTAGTCAAAGTTCATACCGATGATCGCTCTCAATTCGCTTTCTAAATCAGTTTGAGTATCCATGGTGTTTAATGCTAAATACGGAGTGTTTAAGAATCCGTTTGCACCATCTGCGTTGATAGAACCATCAGCGAATAAAGCTCCACTCAATCTTGTTCCGATGTTGTTTAATGAACCATCAGGATTCCATGGGCTATAATAAGGAAGTCCAATGTAAGGTACGATGAATGGGTTATCCAAATCTCCCCCTGTTGTGTTTCTTGCAGCATCTACTACGAAGTTGTTTTTCGAGTAGTTTAAAGAAACTTGAGTAGAGTAGTTGAATTTTCCATTTTGTGATCTACCTGAATTGTTTGTTCTAAAAGAGAATCTTTCTAAACTTGAGCTTCTTACAATCCCTTCTTGACTGAAGTAGTTGATAGAAGTATATGAAGTTGAATTTTGTGTTCCTGAAGATAAACTTAATTCGTGCATTGTTGAAGAACCAAATCTAAAGAAGATATCTTCCCAGTTTGTGTTCGCTTGAGCAGAAATTCCAGCAATTTGAGCTTGAGTCAAACCACCACCGTATCCGATACCGTATTGGTTTTGCCATCCTAAGCATTGCTCAGTGTTCATTACGCTGAATCGAGTTTTAGGATTTGCAGAAACCCCGTACTGTGCACGATATTGAATGTCTAGCTTTTGTCCTAATTTACCTCTTTTGGTAGTAATTACAACTACCCCTCCAGCACCTCTGTTCCCATAAAGGGCCGTAGCTGAAGCATCTTTAAGTACAGTTACGCTTTCGATATCATTTTGGTTGATACTACGGAAGTTATCCTGATCAATTGGAAGACCATCCATAATAAATAGAGGCTCGATGTCTCCAGAAAGAGATGATAGTCCACGAATAATAATTGTTCCACTTTGTCCAGGTTGACCTGATCCTGTAGAAACGTTAACCCCAGCTGCAGCTCCTTGAAGAACCTGATCCACCGAGTTAATTGGTACATTCTCGATTGTCTTACCATCTACTCTCGCAAGAGAAGCAGCACTCTTTTTACTGTTAAGAGCACGACCATAAGATGTTACTACAATCTCATCAAGTACCTCACCACCTTCTTTTAAGGTAACGTTGATTACCGCAGCGCTCCCTACAGTTCTTTCAACTGTTTGGTAACCTAGATAGCTAAATACAAGAACGTCACCAACGTTAGCTTTGATCGTATACTTACCATCAAAGTCAGTGTCAGTACCTTTTGTAGTACCTTTGATTAAAACACTAACCCCTGGCAGCCCGCCTTCTTTATCGGCAACCGTACCTGAGACAGTCTTTTCTTGTGCAAAGGATATTTGCACAACCAACGCTAATAAAAGCGTTAAAATTCCATTAAACTTTGTCTTCATTGTATAATTATTTGAATTAATTAATGCCAAAAGTCTTAAAATAAAATTAAATAAACAATTTTTTAACACAAAAAGACAGGCGCAATTGAACGATGTATAAGGAATTCGAAAAATCTTTAGAAAGAAGATAATTTCAATTTCACGAGCAGAATACTGCTGAATTCTTAAGCAGATATATTTTTGGATTTTGATATCAATTTCAATTTATTCCATTTTAAAATATTATATATCAAAGTGTTAAGGTTTTGTTTAGGATTTGTTAAAATGTGCAAAACTCCCTTTT
>CAZTFN010000230.1:0-6777 GCA_964612905.1 uncultured Flavobacterium sp.
ATACCAACATTCAATATGATATGTGCAACACTGGGCACTAAAAACTTTGCACCTCAGCGACTTTGCCACTTTAAGTCAAACACCTATCTTGCATTAAAATTTAATTCATGAGTTTTGTTCATTCGGTACGGCATTTTTTTGAACGACATGGCTATCAGGTCTCATCTCGTTTGGCAGATCGATTGGGAATGCGTGCATTGAACGTTCGACTCTTTTTTATTTACATTTCTTTTGTGACAATTGGTTTGTCTTTCGGGATTTATCTGACGCTGGCTTTTTTATTCCGATTAAAGGATATGATCTACACAAAAAGAAGTTCTGTTTTTGATCTATGAGAAACATGTTTCGATCAAAATTGCAAAAAGCACTGGCGCTTCTCGGAGCAGTGATCGCAGTAGGGGTATTGGGATATATGTTTATCTCAGGATATTCCTTTGTGGATGCTTTGTACATGACAGCCATTACTATTTCTACGGTTGGTTTTGGCGAGATAGAACCTTTAAATGATCAGGAAAAATTATTTACGGTATTTTTAATAGCCACAAGCATCATAAGTTTTGGGTATGTGGTTTCGGCATTCACGGAATATATCGTTAGTGGCCAGTTATTTCAACAACTTAAATTGAAGAAAGTGCAAAAGAAAATCGAACAATTAGAGGGGCATACCATCATTTGTGGTTTTGGTAGAAATGGAAATCAAGCCATGCTGAAATTACAGAGTTATAAACAACAATTTCTAATTATTGAAAAGGATGAGGATGTTATTCAACAAGCTGATGAAAAAGGTATTTTAAACGTACATGGAGATGCAACTACGGATGAAATCCTAAAAAGAGCTGGAATTGAACGAGCTTCCAATCTAATTACGGCACTGCCTTCAGACGCCGATAATTTGTTTGTGGTATTAACAGCTCGTCAGCTCAATAAAAACTGTAAGATTATTAGCAGAGCCACCAATGAATCTTCCTATGATAAGTTGAAAATAGCAGGTGCTGATAATGTCATTATGCCCGATAAATTGGGTGGAGATCATATGGCTTCATTAGTGGTGACTCCTGATGTGATTGAGTTTGTAGGAAGACTTACAATTGAAGGTGAAACAACCGCCAACCTTGAAGAAATCTCCGTGAACGACTTGCCTGAAAAATACCTGAAGAAGACCATTCTTGATTTGGACTTGCGCAGGCAGACTGGATGCACCGTAATTGGTTTTAAAGCACCTGATGGGAATTATATTATCAACCCAGAAGCATCACTGGAACTTGAAAGTGATTCGCACTTGATTGTCTTAGGGAGGCCTGAGCAAATAACGAAATTGAGAGAGCTATTTTAGAGAGCATCATAAATTCGAGACTAACCCACAATCTATTTCAACCGTATTTACAAAGATTTAAGGCTGCGCTTACTTAAAATTTACTTTTAACGCTCAAAAGTTGTTGGTAGTTCAATTTTTTAAGATATTGCGTGCTACTAATTCAAAAACTAACACTTCTTATGAAGAAAAGACTTCTATCACTACTATTATTGGTAGTTCCTATGTTGACATTTGCACAAGAAAAAGGATTGGATCAACAAATTGATGAAGCATTCAAACCTGTTTCAGATTTTTTTAGCAATGTAATTTTCTTTCAAGTATTTGGCACACCTTTCGTATTGATACTTTTAGTAGCGAGTGCCGCATTCTTTACCATCTATTTTGGATTTCCAAATATTCGTTATTTCAAGACAGCTATTAACGTTGTTCGTGGGAAGTATGATGACATTGAGCACACGGGTGTAAATCCTGAGCTAGCTATTGATGGAGATATCAAAGATACTATCAAAGATGAAAGTGAAGAAGGAGAGGTTTCTCACTTCCAAGCCTTGGCAACAGCCGTTTCTGGAACTGTCGGAAACGGAAACATTGCAGGGGTTGCGTTGGCAATTGCCTTAGGTGGTCCTGGTGCGACATTCTGGATGATCGTTTGTGGATTGCTAGGAATGTCTACCAAATTTGTTGAATGTACATTAGGAGTTCAGTACCGAGATGTTGGAGAAGACGGAACGGTGTATGGTGGACCTATGTACTATATCAGTAAGGGATTAAAAGAAAGAGGGTTTGCTATGTTCGGAAAAATAGCAGCGGTTTTCTTTGCAATTTTCTGTATTGGAGGATCTTTTGGTGGCGGAAATGCTGCGCAGTCGAATCAAGCGACCATCGTAATCAAAGAGATGTTTGGTTGGGAAAGTACAGCTGCTGGAGCTATTGTAGGAGTTGTCTTGGCTATCTTAGTTGGAATCATCATTATTGGAGGAATCAAAAGAATTGCTTCTGTAACTGAAAAAGTAGTTCCGTTTATGGCAGTACTATATATCTTAGCATGTTTATACATCTTAGGATCAAATTTCTCAATGATTGATGACGCTATTGGTTTAATCGTTTCTGAAGCATTTAACCCAACGGCTATAGGAGTTGGAGGTGTTATTGGAGTATTATTGGTAGGGTTCCAAAGAGCAGCATTCTCGAATGAGGCTGGTGCGGGTTCTGCATCCATTGCGCACTCAGCAGTAAAAACAAAATATTCTGCATCAGAAGGTCTAGTAGCTTTATTAGAACCATTCATTGATACCGTAGTGATTTGTACAATGACTGCTTTGGTTATTATTATTTTCAACTTCGGTGGAGGAGATGGAGCCATCTTCCAATATGGGGGTGATGGAACAGGAGGAGTATTAATTGATGGAGTTCGATTGGAAGGTGCAGGAATTACTTCTGCGGCATTTGCTAAATACATTCCATTCTCTGATGTATTCTTAACCATCGCTGTAGTATTGTTCGCAGTATCTACAATGATCTCATGGTCGTACTACGGTCTGCAATCTTGGAAGTTCTTATTCGGAAGAGGAAAAGCAGCAGACCTTACATATAAGTTATTGTTCTTATTGTTTGTGGTAATCGGAGCTGCAGCAAGTATGAGCTCAATCTGGGCATTCTCAGATGCAATGATTTTTGCAATGGTGTTCCCGAATATGATTGGACTGTACTTCTTGTTCCCAGTGGTGAAGAAACAATTAAGAAGATATTTAGATGCTATAAAAGCAGGGTAACAATTTATAGGTGCCTGAACTATTCAATGGCGCCGTGAAAAAGTTATTTGAACATATAGAATCCCATTTCCTGTATACAAAACGGCAGCGAAATGGGATTTTACTTTTGTTTTGTTTGATCTGTACAATTCAACTGGTTTATCATCATGTTGATTTTCGAGTTGATGCTGTTGAGGTCTTTGATAACAGAGAAGTTCTTGTGTTTCAAAAACGAATTGATAGTTTGAAACAGCTTGCCATTCAAAAAGGGAAGCCTAAAATTTATCCATTCAACCCAAACTTTATTTCAGATTATAAAGGGTATCAACTGGGAATGTCCATCGAGCAAATTGATCGACTTCATCAATTTCGAAAGCAAAAGAAATTTGTGAATTCGGCAATGGAGTTCCAGGAGGTTACGAAAATTTCAGATAGTTTACTAAATGAGATATCCGTCTACTTTAAGTTTCCTTCATGGGTTCGAAACAAAAAGAATAAAAATTCAGAGTCAAAGATGACTTTTAATCATGAGGTAAAGCTGGATAAGACCTTGCTAACAACTACAGATTTAAATCAAGCAACGCTGACGGATTTTTTGGTGATTGAAGGTGTTGATGATGCAATAGCAGAAAGAATTATTAAATATCGAACGAAGCTTCAAGGCTTCGTATTTGAGAATCAGATCCAAGAGGTTTGGGGGTTGGAAACAGGGATCGCCGAGGAAATTATGGAAGTCTTTTCTGTTGAGACAACTCCTAAGATTCTCAAAATCAATGTGAATACCGCGAGTTTCAAAGAAGTCCTGAAAAATCCCTACATCGATTATGATCTTTGTGTAAAAATTTTTGAGTATAGAGATGAGGTGGCCGAGCTTCAAGACATTTCAGAATTGAAAAATATCGAAGGATTTCCCATCGATAAATACGATAGAATAGTCGTATATTTGTTAGCGCGATAACAAACAACAATTTACTACATGATGAATGGGTATTTTACAGAAGAACACGAAGCTTTTAGAGATAGTTTTCGTGATTTTTTACATAAAGAAGTAGTTCCACATATAGAGAAATGGGAGAAGACGGGAACCATTGAGAGATTCATTTGGGAGAAGTTTGGAGAGATGGGATATTTCGGGTTAAACTATCCAGAGGAATATGGAGGTCTTGATTTGGACCTTTTCTACACAGTCATCTTTTTGGAAGAATTGCAGAAAATCAATTCTGGAGGATTCGCGGCTGCTATGTGGGCACATACCTATTTGGCAATGACACACCTGAACAAAGAGGGTGATGATAGAATCAAACAAGAATATTTAGCTCCAAGTATTGAAGGTAAAAAGATTGGTTGTTTGTGTATCACTGAACCTTTTGGTGGATCAGATGTTGCGGGTATGAGATCCACGGCAATTCTTGAGGGAGAACATTATGTTTTGAATGGTTCGAAAACATTCATTACAAATGGTGTGTATTCAGACTACTTAATTGTTGCCGCAAAAACAGATCCAGATTCCAAGCATGGAGGAATGAGTATTTTTGTAGTAGACAGAGAAACCCCAGGAATTTCAGCAACCAAATTAGACAAGTTGGGTTGGAGAGCTTCAGATACAGGTGAAATTGCTTTTGACAATGTGAAAGTTCCAGTGAACAACCTCATGGGGGAAGCTGGGAAAGGATTTCAATATTTGATGCAGCACTTGGCGCTTGAAAGGTTGATTATGGGAGTGAACGCACATGCAAGAGCTGAATACGCCGTTGAGTACGCAATTCAATATATGTCGGAAAGACAAGCTTTTGGAAAGACGATAGATAGGTTTCAAGCCTTAAGACATAAAATAGCTGAAATGGCTAGTGAAGTTGAAATGTGTAAAGAGTTCAATTATTCCATTACGAAGCGATTGAATGAGGGGGATTATGTGGTAAAGGAAGCTAGCATGTCGAAGTTATTATCTACCAAAATAGCAGATCAAGTGATTTATGATGCACTACAGCTGCTTGGAGGTTACGGCTATATGGAAGAATATCCAATGGCAAGACTTTTAAGAGATAGTCGATTGGGACCCATTGGAGGAGGAACCTCGGAAATTTTGAAAGAGATCATTGCTAAAATGGTCATCGATAAAAAGGAATATAAGCCTGCTACTTAATCGAGGAGTTGCATCTTTTTTTTTTACTTACAAAAACAATATTAACGTATAAAAAACCTGAGAATTTTCTCAGGTTTTTTGGTTTTTGAAAAAACAGGTAGAATTGCCTGATTTTCTCGAACACCTCTATTTTCAGAGTTTTTTCTACTAACTTTAAGTTCTTACCTCCTCGAATAGACATCACTTATTTATCCATTTAAAAAATAATTCTATTATGAAGAAAATTACTTTTCTATTCATTTGTGTATGCATTTCCTCGCTGAGTTTGTTTGCACAAGTTCCTTCAAGTACCACCATTAATTTTGATTCAGGTACTTGGCCATCTACAACCACAGGGGTTGGTAATATAGATGTAGATATTTCAGGTTTCGATGGAAACTATGGCATGACTTTCGGATTAGGAATGCTCAATGCAACAGCACCTCAGAGGTACAGAGTTGTAGCTGGTTTATGGGAGTTTGCAAGGACTTCTTCTGGGCAAGACATTGATTTTGCAACGATTAAAAGCAATGATGGAGCCGAATTTAATATGACAGAAATTTCCTTACGATTTGGTGGGGCCGCTACAGTCGATATTAATGGGTTTAAAGATGGGGCATTGGTCGCAACGGATTCATTTACAGGAGGTACTTCTTTTATCGTTAAGACGCTGGCACCTGGTTTTGCTGATGTTGATGAAATCCAATTTCAATTTACTTCAGGAGCTGCCACAGTATTCAGAATGGATGACTTGGTTTTTGGTATTGCTCCTGTAGCAGGAGACACCACTCCTCCAGTTTTTGAAAATAGTACGCCCAATACTTCATCAATCAACCAAACTAATTTTGTGTTAGGAACAGATATAGATGAAGAAGGTACAATTTACTATGTAGTACTTCCTGATGGTGCAGTTGCACCAACTTCAGCGGAAGTGAAGGCAGGAACAGGAAGTGGTGGAGTCGTTTCACTAACTAGCGGAAATGCAATTGTATCAAGTGGTGCTTTTACGAATGATTTTAATGTTGCCGGATTAACAGCATCTACAGACTATGATGTATATGTGGTAGCAGAGGATGATGAAGGTACACCTAACTTACAAGTCACTCCTTCAAAAGTTGATGTAACAACCGCTGCACTAATTCCTTTGACGATTACTGGAATCACAGGTGATGACAAAGTATACGATGGAACGACAGCTGCGACTGCCACAGGTACTGCGGCACTAAGTGGAGTTGTTTCTGGCGACGATGTTGTTTTAGGAGGTACACCAGTCTTTGCTTTTGCAAGTTCAGATGTAGGAACAGGAATTACGATCAATGCATCAGGTTATGCCATTTCGGGAACTGACGCCGGGAATTATATATTGACCCAACCGACTTTATCAGCCGATATTACTTCAGTCTCGTTAACAATTACGGGAATCACAGGCGATAATAAAGTCTACGATGGAACCACAGCTGCTACTGCCATAGGTACTGCGGCACTAAGTGGAGTTGTTTCTGGAGATGATGTTGTTCTAGGGGGTACGCCAGTATTTGCTTTTGCAAGTTCAGATGTAGGAACAGGAATTACGATCAATGCATCAGGTT
>CAZTFN010000231.1:0-6754 GCA_964612905.1 uncultured Flavobacterium sp.
CTCATTGAAATAGACTTTCGTATTATTAAAAGGTCCGAAATTCAATCGAATATCATCAGGAAGTAAGAAATAAGCAGTCATTTTCACACCAGAACCATCCGGGTGTAATAAGGCAAAAGAATCTCCAGCATTATTTAACAGGTGCATTTGAGCATCTAGCACAATATTTTTTGCAGGATCGGGGTTGTTAAACGTAATATTGCCTTGAATATTCAATGTTCTCCAAGGAGTTGTGGTATCTGATGGTGTTGGATTTACAAACGATGCTGGATTTTCGTTGTTTTCGCTATTGTCTACAATTCTATCGATCCAGTTTTTTGCCCAGTTTACTTCTCTTATAAAAATGTCAGTACCTGTATTATCAAATATACCTCCATTTACTAAACAAGTTGAATTCATTGGTAATGTAAGTCCTTGAGATTCGCCATCCCAGCCAGCAATTGTATTATTTTCAATCGTCCAGCTACGTGTATTATGATAATTGTCTAAGTCCAACCCGATGGAATGTGGTTCTACCTCTAATCTTCCAGGATAAGGATTAGGATCTGGATTCCAAGGTGCAGCTGCAGTACTAGCACCATATCCATACACTTGATTGTTTTTCAATGTGATTTGTGCACATGTTTCAAATTGCATTCCAGTTCTCCTAATCCCCCATAACAGGGTGTTTTCAACAACTAGATTCATAGAATTTCTATAACCTGGAGGCATCATATTATACTCAGGACTTGATGGATCACCATCTTCATGAAATTCGGTCATGATGTAATCTCCACGAAAGCCCTGCGCAGATGTATACCCTATATTATTTTTAAAGGGTCTGGGGAACACATACCAAACATCAAATATCCAAGTTGGATTTGCCGCAACATGAGCGGTAAGTTCTGCGTGCTGCGAAGGAAACTCAGATTGAGGTACGTATTCGTCAACATAATGCTGCATTTGAGGACGCCCTAATAGACTTTCCCAAAGACCTTCGGTCCAATAAATATAAGCATGACCACTAGCTCCAGATACTACATTACCTTCTAAGGTAACGCCACAACTATGCAACCAAAAACCGTCACCTTGGTGCGCAAAATCAGAGATTCCTTCTCTACCGTCTGTAAGGCCATCTGTTCTACCTCCATCTATTCCTAAAACACCACCTGCGGGTCTACCCAAGTTGAGCGGCTCACTAGGATTATAGGTCCTAATCGCTATGTTATTTCTAAATATACCTAGTTCATCTCCAGCTTCGGTACAATATGCAGATCCAACTACCGCATAACTTACATTGTTGTTAAAGTCTACATTCGATGAATGATTAACATACCCCCATCCTGGATCATTGTTCACTACACAGCCTTCAACAATGGCTTGATTCATATTTAAGGTCGTAGAACCGTCGTTTCTGCGTCCCAATGATCTATGAAAGTGAATAGAGTATCTTCCTCTTGGATTCCTACCCGCTCCAGCAGGATAAGGTACTGTAGTGCTAAATCTTGGATCATTTCCTGGAGGTCCTTCCTCTGGAACTTCCCAATCATCTAGATCAATTGTTTTGTCTGTTCTACCAAGATTCTCAGTTTCAACATATCGCATTTGTACATCTGGATTGTGCATAAACATGATATGACCTCTGGGTTTACCATAACCATCTGTTCCCGCCAAAGCCTCAACGCTGGGGTTTTCAGAAGAGATGATAATATTTCTAGTATTATTCGAAACATGTACGTCTACAATGTCTGTCAGTTGAGCTGGTGCTTGATGGCTTTTTGTCAGTGGTGAAGAAAGCATTGCTATATTCCCTGAAATTGCACTAATCGTAACGACTTCATCGCTTGCATAATCATTGATGTCCGTTCCTGCTACGACTAACTCATCGCCAACTCTCCATCCCGTAGGTGTGGTCCCTAATGATAATTGTGTTGCACCAGCGGCAGGCTGAACTGCAAGTGTTGTCCAATTGGTTTTAGTAGCACCTTGCATTCTTACAGGTCCCATTAAAACTGCTCCTGGAGCAAAACGATTATTATCTTCAGCTTTTGTAGTACCTCCTCTCCAAGCAAACACTAAAGATGCAGTTGTATTAGCGTCAATAGGTGTGGTACTGTTTCCTATTTCGAAAGTACCTCCCATTTCGCTTACTAAAAACTCGGTTCTCAATTCTGTATTTACACTCGTAGCGTATTGAAGTTTTCCTTGAGATGCGATACGAATGGATTTAAATTCTTGAGAAATCATACCATCTATGGTAATGGTAATATTCGCAGGAATCAATACTCTTGCATCATTTCCTGGTAATGTACCACCCCAAGTTGTAGTATCGCTCCAGTTTCCACTTTGTACTGCAGTTATTGTGGGTGTTCCTGCGACGTCAATAGGTGATTGTGCTGTTACAGATACACCAACAAAACATACAACAAGAATGAGTAGAAATTTTAAATGTAATTTTCGATCCATTTGGTTTTTTAATTAGATGATTTTCATGTGTAACAGGTTCAAGAGATTTTACCCTACCTGAAAAGTTTAATTTGTGTCTAACTGAAATCGAAAATGATATACTGCTGTATTTTATCGAGAAAAGGTGATAAAATAATTGTTATCCGTAGTTTCATAGATTTACCGAACCTCAACTCCACCAAAAAATTTCTGAAATAAAGATGTATTGAGTGTTTGTTTGGATCAAAAAGGTAAGTTCGTCCTTCTCTCTTAATTTGATGATAGACGTGCAATTCTGAGCTATAACATCATGCTCTTCCAGAATCTCTTTTGTTCTTTGAATCGACAATTCTTTGAGCATGGCCTCAAAGCTATAATTGGTGATGATATAGTTTCCAAATTCATCAGAAATGTCGTACGCATCATATTCCAATGCATTGAAAGCAGCTACTAAAAACTCCTTTTCTGACGTTTCAATACCCTCGGAAAAAACCATACTTAAATGGACATTCCCACGCAAAGCTTCGTCAATTACTTTCTGAATGGGGACATTGGGAATCTTTTCAGGAAAAGCCACAATTCCTTTTTGATTGAGTTCCTTGTGATATGCAATGGTTTCTTTTAAGGTCATTTCTATTTTGTCCGCATGAATGTAGCAATTATTTAGGAGGCAGAAGTACTCAAACAAAAAAGGTCTCTGATATCAGAGACCTTTTCTTATGAAGTGCGGGTGAAGGGAGTCGAACCCCCACGCCTTGCGGCACTAGATCCTAAGTCTAGCGTGTCTACCAGTTCCACCACACCCGCGTCATTCGCATTACCATAGGTAAAATTGGACTGCAAATATAAGCATTCAACCGAAAATGCAAAGCGCTTTCCTTGGAATTTTACTATTTTTGATTTTAGCTAAAAACAAACCATGTCTGACATAAAAAATTATATCGAAACGCATAAAGATCGTTTCATCAATGAGCTTATCGAATTGCTCAAACTTCCTTCTGTAAGTGCAGATCCAGCCTTCTTTCAGGATGTGATTAATACCGCAGAAGCTGTAAAACAAAGCTTGGAAAAAGCAGGGTGTGATCACGTGGAAATTTGTGAAACTCCTGGATATCCCATTGTATATGGTGAAAAGATTATTGATCCTAGTTTACCTACAGTTTTGGTCTATGGGCATTATGATGTTCAGCCAGCGGACCCATTGCACTTATGGGATTCATCAGCCGGGGAACCTGTAAGGAAGAAAACATATAGTCATCATGAAGGAGCCATTTTTGCTCGTGGTGCTTGTGATGATAAAGGTCAAATGTACATGCATGTAAAAGCCATGGAATATATGACCTCAACTGGAAACTTACCCTGTAATGTCAAGTTTATGATTGAAGGTGAAGAAGAAGTAGGGTCGGAAAGTTTGGGTTGGTTTGTGAAACAAAATCAAGAGAAACTTGCCAACGATGTGATTTTGATTTCTGATACAGGAATGATCAGCAATACCCAGCCATCTATTACTACTGGACTTCGTGGATTGAGTTATGTAGAAGTGGAAGTGACTGGGCCCAATCGCGATTTGCATTCTGGATTGTACGGTGGTGCCGTGGCAAATCCAATCAATATCCTAACAAAGATGATTGCTTCTTTGCATGATGAAAACAATCATATTACCATCCCCGGATTCTATGATAAGGTAGAGGAGTTATCAAGAGAGGAACGTGATGAAATGGCAAAGGCTCCATTCTCATTGGATGCCTACAAACAAGCTTTGGACATTGAAGATGTTCATGGTGAAACAGGTTATGTGACGAATGAAAGAAACTCCATTCGCCCTACTTTAGATGTGAATGGAATTTGGGGTGGATATATTGGTGAAGGTGCCAAAACGGTAATCGCATCAAAAGCTTATGCAAAGATTTCTATGCGCTTGGTTCCAAACCAAGATTGGCATGAAATCACCGAATTGTTCACCAAACACTTTGAAAGCATTGCTCCAAAATCTGTGAAGGTAAAAGTAAGTCCGCATCATGGTGGGCAAGGTTATGTAACACCTATCGATAATATTGGATACAAAGCAGCCAGCAAAGCCTATGAGAAAACCTTTGGCGTAACGCCAATTCCTCAAAGAAGTGGTGGAAGTATTCCGATTGTTTCACTTTTTGAAGATGAGTTAAAGAGTAAAACCATTCTCATGGGATTCGGTTTGGACAGCGATGCCATTCACTCACCCAATGAACACTTTGGAATTTTTAACTACTTGAAAGGAATAGAGACCATTCCCGGATTCTACAAACACTTTGCTGAGTTATCAAAATAAAAAAAGAGCCTAATGGCTCTTTTTTTATTTTAGAATATATGCTTTATAAATAAAATCTACCTTCGGGTATTTTCGCTTGATGAAGTCGTTTCCTCGCTTATGAATTGAGTCTTGTTTGAATCCAAGTTTGTCTCCGTAACCTCCATAGAATTTCATCACATTGTCCATTCCTTCTGTTACTTTGGCAATCACTGGAAACCCTACGACGCCCGAATAATCAATCTCATCCAATCGATTGTTGTCTTTAAGATTGATGAAAATCTGGGTCGTTCTTGATTTTGGTCCTCCTCTGGCGAACGAAATAGAGCCTTTGTAGTTTTTCTCTATGGTCGGTTCATCATTCACCTTATACTTGGTCCAGCTAGAATTGAGAATACTGTCATTATGGATTCCAAATTGAGCCACAAAATTAGGTACCACTCTATAAATAGCTATATCCGTGTAAAACTCGCTCTCGATCAATTGATACAATCTGTCTACTCCTTCAGGTGACCACTCTCTTTTGGCTTCAATATCAAAATTCCCTTGAGTGGTCTCAAAGCGAGCTTTAAAATACTCAGGTGCTTTTTTCGTCGTCCATTTTTCCTTGAATAACTTATCGCTACAAGAGAATGCAAATACTAGAATGGAAAGTAATAAAAGCTTTTTCATAATGAATAGAATCTATTTTTTGAATGGACCAAAGATATCAAATAAATTGTCCTCATAGGCGCATTATCTTACGCAGCCCAACTTTTTCGCTTATCTTTCTACTGTGAAAATTAATTCCAACATCCTATCATGAAAATCTTCTCGATAAAAACCATTGCACTTTTATGTTTTTCTGTACTACTAACCAGCTGTTTTCAAAACGAAAAACAAAAAGAATTTACCATTGTAGAATATGAAGCAGCTGCGAAACATATGGATAGAGAACTCTACAGTTTGGTGCACAATCAAGTTTCTGGTAGTCAATTCATAGGAAAAAATTACCTTATCTACTCAACTTCAACCAAAGAGGGAAAGAAGTTTATGTTAGTAGATATCAATGCAAAAACGAAGAAAGAAGCATTTGATCATCAAAAACTCGCTGAAGCTTTATCAAAAGATTGGGGCAAAGAAGTAGATCCAAAAGCGCTTCCCTTTTATCGATGGTCACTTTCTGACGATTTAAAAACACTAACTTTTAATGTTGCCAGACAAAAGTATACCTGTTCCTTGGAGAACTACTCCTTGACAGAAGAGAAACCTTCGAAGGTTCCTCCTGTAAGTAAAAAGGAACATGTTTCACCCAATGGGAAATTGGCTGCATACATTGATAATTATAACCTTTGGGTACGCGACTTATCGACTAATAAAACCACACAGCTCACCTTCGATGGAAAAGAAGATTATGGCTATGCAACCAACAATGCTGGGTGGATTAAGAGTGATGGTGCAGTCTTAAAATGGTCGCCAAATTCTGACAAGATTGCGACCTTTCAACAAGATGCGAGAGGCGTAGGTATGATGTATTTAACATCCACCAATGTTGGTCATCCTAAGCTAGAAGCTTGGAGACACCCGCTTCCAGGTGACAACACCATCATTACCATTGAACGTGTGATCATTCATTTAGGAACGAGACCTAAAACTGTGCGTTTAAAAATGGACAAGGACTTTCAGCGGGGAACTACAACAGATCATATTGCAAGTTGGGGAAATGAATTATTGGATTCACAATGGAAAGAAGATGGCTCTCAGTTTGCGTTTGTCTCCGTCTCTAGAGACCACAAAGAAGCGCATTTACAAATCGCCGATGCTTACACGGGTAAAGTAGAGTCGATTCACAAAGAGAAAGTAGATACCTATTATGAATCCGGTGTAGATGCTGAAAACTGGAGAGTTTTGTTCGATTCTAACGAATTTATCTGGTATTCGGAGCAAAGCAATTGGGGTCATATGTACTTGTATGATTTAGGGACCAAGAAATTAAAGAATCAAATCACGACAGGAAATTGGATCGTACATGAAGCCACCAACATAGATGAAAAAAATAGACAG
>CAZTFN010000232.1:0-6723 GCA_964612905.1 uncultured Flavobacterium sp.
CCAACCTTTGATCACGACAATCCGCCTAAGGAAATCAAAGGAATTATAGCATACATCAAAAGCATTTCTAAAAAATAAAAAAGCGACCAAATGGTCGCTTTTTTTATCATTATATTTTTTCCTGATTAAATTCCAGGAGGATAATTCGTAGGATAGTTATTTGCGCTTGGAACATTTCCAGACGCTTCGAAGTTAGATCCGTAAGTATCATCAATACCTTCTAAAATTTTCTTCGCCATTAAAGCGTATCCTCTAGAAGTCAAGTGAATTCCATCTAAACTTACCATACCACCAAACACAAGGTTTGTTGTCATAATAAAGTCATCGAACTGAGTTCCTGTTGTAGCAGCCTCTCTTAAGAGTCCATCCAAATCAACTACAGCTAAATTATTCGCTGTACCAATGTTGGTGATTGCCGCATTATAAGCATCTGTTGCTACTTGAATGTTATTTTGCTCTTGTGGTGTTAATACCCAATTATCCGCTAATGGAACGGTTAAGCCGTTAATCAACTGAGGATTTCCTCCTACAGTTGTTCCAATAAAGCTAGAACTTGTCAATACCAAGAAGTCATCAGCAGTTGCTTGTCTTAACAATGGCAACCCTAATCCTGATGTATCAACAAGATCCTCATCAACAATCACTACAGCATTTTGTCCTGCAGTAAAATTGATGGTTCTTTTCAATACTTCTGCAGTAATTTCTTCAATAGTAAGACCTAATTGGTTGATCGCATTTGCAGCAGTAATTGCACCCCCTAAGTTCGCATTGTAAGCAGCATAAGCACCGTTTAAAGCAGTAGCTGTCGCTTCGTCTAACGGCACAGCATTGTGAGGTACCGTAGTAAAGAATGGTAAGTTTACAATAGAAGGAACTGTTACTACGGCTCCTTTTGCACCATTTGCAGTCATTGCTTGTACAACATTGGTAAATACTCCTGCGAATAATGTTGGGTCTGTAATATCATTTGGTCCATAGGTTGTTGGATCTAAGTTTCCTGTTTGCACAGTTCCTGATCCTCCTGAAGTAGCATATCCTAAAACATCGTTTCCTCCAATTTCGGAAATTGTGAAGAATGTTGCTCCTTGAGAAGCAGCATCACCTAAAACCGTTGCTCCTGGAGAAGACGCCATTCTTGCATAATATGGGTTTGCTAATCCTAGTGGAACATTGGCAACACTTCCATAACCTGGTGCCACCAAGTGGAAACTTTTCGCTCCTGGTACACCCATGTTATTAAAAGGCCCTGTCATCACACTCGACACTTCCGTAGTAGGAGTTCCTGGCAATACCGCTGGTCCTGCTCCGTTAAAGAACAATCTTGGATTCGAGATTTGTTGACCTCCTAGTAGTAACCCTCCAATGTTGTCGTTTACTAAAGGTTGTGTAAAGGAACCTCCGCCCATATTTGCCATCATGTTTGCCATGATCGCTGGGAAAGATTGCTGCTGAGCAGCTAAGAATACAGAACCATCTGAGAATCCCGCTGTAAATGAAGCTCCAACGGACACAAAGTTTGAAAAGTCTGCTGTTCCTGGGGTTGGGTCTTCAAAAACAACAACCTCAGCTGGAATTTCATCTAACTCATTGTTTACGTCACAAGCAGTGAAACTTACTGCCAATGCAACTAAAAATATATATTTAATTTTTTTCATCTTTCTCTAGTATTAGTTGTTAATTGACAATGAAACATAATAGATAGAACCTATAGCACCAACTCCTGGGGCACTAAAGTATTCTTGGCCAGTTAAGTTAGATCCTCCAACCTTGATTACAGATTTTATCGATGGAATTGCGTAGTTAAGTTGTGCATCTATCACAAAACGCTCATCTACAATAGCATCATGGAAAGTAGATTCCCATAAGAACTCATCTTGGTATCTAAAGTTTACATTGAATCCAAAGTTCTTGAATAACTTAGGGTTTCCAAACTGAACTTTTACAGCATTCTCTGGAGTGTTAAATCCAGGCTCAAAATCAGGGTCTGTTGTTCTGTCGAATTCAAACTTCGCCCATGTATAGTTAAGGCTCAAGTTGAAGTCTCCAAATATTTTCGTTGCAAGTGCTATCGCCACACCATAAGAATTGATATCTGCAGGTGAGTTCGTATAGGTTTGGAACGCTTGGAAATCTCCTTGTGACAGCGCTAACAAAGCAGCATTATCTGGAGCAGTGGTAGCGTTTCCTGCATTTCCATAGAAAGGAACAAGAACGTTACGCCCTGCAATAAAGTCTTTGTAAGAGTTGTAATATCCACTTAAGTCTATAGATACCTTTGAGTCTTCTACATCTACAACACCTCGATAACCTACTTCAAATGCAGTTACCTGCTCTGGTTTAACAAGCCCAGTTTCTATTCCTGTTGGAGTCCCTGCACGAACAGAGTTCAATGAGAACGCATTTTCATAAGCTGATCTTCCTACTAACTCTATTCCTTGTCCTGGTGCTAAACCTAAGAATGCTTGCCCAGCACCACTGATAGCACGTAGTTGGTTTGTATTAATAGTATACCTGTCTAAGTTATCTGGAGCAGATCCTACCAAAATAGCACTACCTGCATTTAATCCAATATATTGATCCTGAGTTGTTGGGTTTCTAAAACCTGTTTGAACAGAAGCTCTGAAGTTGTGCTCTTTGTATTCTCCAGCTGCATAGGCAATCGATAATCTTGGAGAATAGAAACCATCAAAGTTCTGGGCCTTATCATAACGGATAGACGCTGTCAACTTTAACCTATCTTCTTCCATGAATTTCTTCTGCATCTGAGTATAGATACCAAACTCGTCATAATTAATGGCTCCATCAAAGTCTGTAAAGATCGTTCCATTAGAATTTAAAGAATATACTCTGTAAGAACCTCCTACTTGGAATTCAGCCCAATCAATTACATCTCTAAAGTTATAATTGTAATCTACGTGATATAGCTTCGTATTATCTTGGAATCTTGCTCCTGTTTCTAAACTAGGGTCTGTACTTACAGCCTCAAAAGCATTTCGGAATTCAATACTTCCTGGAACAAAACGACCTGTATCAGCAGTCTGTCTTGCTAGCACGTGTGCTTGATCTGGTAAAACTCCTTGTAAAGTAGCTCCTACAAAAGCTCCTACGTATTCTCCAAACCATTGGTTATCGCTTTTCCATCTTCTGTTGATGTTGATCGCAGCAAAACGTGTATCGATTGAGTTTCCAGCATCTTCACTAGTTACATAACCTCTTGCGAAGAAGTTCTTTCCTACTACTTCTAATTTATGTTGCTCTAAGAAGAAGTCTTGAATGCTATATCTGTTCAACCCTTGATAAATGGTGTTACCTCTACCTATTTTTGAATTTAAGATCAATTCTAGCCTGTCGTCTCCATAAGGGCGAATATGTAATGCTCCCGCAAATTTTACGCTTCTTGCGTCATAATTCATCAAGTGTCTTTCTTCATATCCAGTTCTACTTACATTCACACTAGGCACCAATGCTTCACCTCCGGCAGGTAAAACACCTAGACCAACAAGCGCTTCAGCAACACCTCTAATGTTGGTTGTTACCTCATCTCCATAAATATTCAACCCGTTAAAGTTGATGTCTGAATCTCTATCTCCTGCAATGTATTTTCCGTCAAATGAGTTTCTGTAGTCTGTTGCAAACCATTCTGTACCGTCTAATACAGACAAGGTTGCTTTCGCTGCAAAATACTCTGAGAAAGTATACGCATATCGAACATTATATTCAGAATATCCGTTCGTACCTGCAGCTTCTTGTGAAGTAACTCCTTGTTTCACAGAAAAACTAACCCCTGTGTCATCAAATGGAGATCTGCTTCTCATGAACATAATCCCGTTAAAAGCGTTTGCCCCATAAAGTGCAGACGACGCTCCTGGTAAGATTTCAACTGTTGCAACGTCTAATTCCGACATTCCTAATAAGTTTCCAATAGCAAAGTTCAAGGCTGGTGAAGAGTTGTCCATTCCATCTACCAATTGCATGAATCTTGTGTTGGCAAATGTGGCAAAACCTCTCGTGTTCACCGATTTAAAGGTTAAACTGTTGGTATTCACATCTACTCCCTTTAAATTCTCTAACCCATCATAGAATGAAGGCGAAGATGTGTTTTTGATTGCTCTTGCATCCAAACGCTCAACCGTTACAGGTGACTCTAAAATACGTTCTGGCGTTCTCGATGCAGAAACAACTACTTCATCAAGCGCCGTGGCGTTTTCCTTTAAACTTACTGTAACTTTTTGATTGTTTTGTGTGATTTCCACTTTTGCCGTTTGGAAACCGAGCATTGAAACTTCAATGGTAAAAGGAGGTTGTTGGTTTACCGTTAGGGTGAAATTCCCGTCAAAATCAGTGGTGGTTCCCACTGCTTGTCCGGACACTTTGATGTTTGCTCCCAAAAGTGTTTCCCCCGATTCATCCTGCACCGTTCCTGTAATTGTTGTCTGTGCTATCATAGTCACAGAGCTCAACATAACGAATGCAAAGAAAATTATCTTTTTGATCATAATGTAAATTATTTGTTAACTCAGACGAAAATACGATTTTTTTTGATTCGCCTAATAAAATTGCTCTTTTTTTGAGATTTTACAGGGGTTTCGGGCGTTTTTTTACCAAAATCCTATTATTTTGATTGGGTAGCGTTTTTGTAATGAATGAATTGTAACTTTGTGGTCAAATTCAACTTCGATTGAAAATCATTCACTCTATTTCCAATTTTTCTTCGAAAGAAAGTTCATATGTAACCATAGGAACCTTTGATGGAATTCATATTGGTCATCAAAAAATTCTTGGTGATTTAATTCAATCCGCTAAAGAACAGAATACCAAATCTGTGGTCCTCACTTTTTTCCCTCACCCCAGAATGGTGCTACAGAAGAATGTGAATATTGAATTGTTGAACACCATCGAAGAAAAGTCCAAATTATTGGAGCAAATGGGGCTAGATTATTTGATCATTCACCCGTTTAGCAAAGAATTCTCAAGATTGACTGCTCTTGACTTCGTTCGAGATATTTTGGTGAACCAACTGAATACCTCTAAGCTCATTATTGGATACGATCATCATTTCGGAAAAAACCGCGAAGGAAATATTGATCAACTCAGAGAATACAGTCATTTGTACGATTTTGAAGTCGAAGAAATTCCTGCGCAAGACATCGATGATGTTTCGGTAAGCTCAACAAAAATCCGAAATGCGCTTCACGAAGGGCGCCTAAAAACAGCCAATAAATATCTTGGGTATTCCTTCATGATTCATGGAACCGTGGTCAATGGAAAAAAGTTAGGTGGAAAAATTGGGTATCCTACGGCCAATATCGATGTAAAGGAGAACTACAAGCTTATTCCTAAAACAGGAGTTTATGTGATTCAATCAGAGATTAATGGGGTTCGTTATTTCGGGATGATGAATATCGGATATCGCCCAACCGTGGATGGAAAACATCAAACCATCGAAGCTCATTTTTTCGACTTTGATGGAGATCTGTATGGTCAATTTTTGAAAATAGAATTCTTATACTTCCTTAGAGACGAGCAAAAGTTTGATTCCGTTGACGAGCTCGTCATTCAGCTTAAAAAAGACGGAGAAAACGCATATTCTTTCCTAGAAAACAATCTCTAAGCATTCATTGCGATATTAATAGACAACATGTATCTTTGATGCCCTTAAACAAAAGATAACGTCATGTTACAAGTTCAGTTTATTAAAGATCATAAAGAGACCGTTTTACAAGGCTTGGCAAAACGAAATTTTGCGAATGCCGAAGAAATTATTGAGCAAGTATTAGCTACTGATGAAACCAGAAGAAAATCTCAGGTGGCATTGGATAATGTTCTTGCGGAATCAAATAAAATCTCTAAAGAAATTGGACAGTTGTTTAAGACGGGGAAAATTCAAGAGGCAAACTTGGCCAAAGAAAAAACCAAGCAACTCAAAGAACAGAAAGAAGCGTTTTCTCAGCAAAAAAACGAAGCTGAAGAAACCTTACTCAACTTGCTGTACCAAATTCCTAACATTCCACACCCATCTGTTCCTAAAGGAAATACAGATGAAGATAATGAAGAAGTTTTTAGAAGTGGAGAAGTTCCTACATTGCATGAAGGAGCTACTCCTCATTGGGATTTGATCAAAAAATATGACATTGTAGATTTTGAACTAGGGAATAAAATTACTGGAGCTGGCTTCCCTGTATACAAAGGAAAAGGGGCTCGTTTACAGCGTGCTTTGATCAATTATTTCTTGGATAAAAATACCGCGGCTGGATACGAAGAAATTCAAGTTCCGCACTTGGTGAACGAAGATTCTGGAAGAGGAACAGGTCAGTTACCCGATAAAGAAGGACAAATGTATCATGTTGGAAATGAAAACTTGTATTTAATTCCAACGGCAGAAGTTCCTGTAACCAATATCTACAGAAACGTTCTTCTAAAAGAAAAAGATTTCCCTATTACAAAAACAGGATACACGCCTTGTTTTAGAAGGGAAGCAGGAAATTGGGGGGCACATGTAAGAGGTTTGAATAGGCTCCATCAATTTGATAAGGTGGAAATTGTTCGAGTTGAACATCCAGACAACTCGTATGCAGCTTTGGATGGAATGGTTGATCACGTAAAAGGAATTCTAGAAGATTTGAAATTACCTTATAGAATCTTACGTTTGTGCAGTGGAGATCTCGGCTTTACATCTGCGTTAACTTTCGATTTTGAAATCTTTTCTACAGCACAAGACCGTTG
>CAZTFN010000233.1:0-6707 GCA_964612905.1 uncultured Flavobacterium sp.
ATCCACCGCCTACAAACATCTGATGAGGTTGTTTATAAACGCACATAAACTCTGTCAACGCAAAATCTTCTGGTGCTACTTCATACCCTCCTAAGTTTTCCATCTCATCCAAATCCTTGTACATACAAGCTTTTAAAAACTGTAATGGATACATGTCTAATGGGAATACATTTTCATAAGAACCTGTAACTACAAAAGCTCTATGTTCACCGTTTGTATTGGTATTCAAATCGTATTTTTTCTTTGGGTTTAACCAAGAGAATGTCAACGCTCGTGACGGAGAAATCTTATTGAAGATTGGCTTGTTCCAACCAAAGAATTCATAATCGTCTCCTTCAGGAATTGCAGTAATCTGATTATCGTAGTATCCTAAGAAACCATCTTCACCCACTTGAGTTCCAGACAATACATTTCCGCTAATGATTCTTGCGTTATCAT
This sequence comes from uncultured Flavobacterium sp., assembly GCA_964612905.1. Taxonomy (GTDB): domain Bacteria; phylum Bacteroidota; class Bacteroidia; order Flavobacteriales; family Flavobacteriaceae; genus Polaribacter. The sequence goes on from CAZTFN010000233.1 coordinate 439, forward strand.
TGTCTAAGTTCTTTGCTACTAAGGTTTCAATACTCGCTCCAGCAACTGCTGTGATATAGCTTGGAGATTCAAATTTTGACCCTGTCAATGCAATTGTTCTTGTTGCATTGAATTGCCCTGTCAATAACAACTCTCCAATCACCACCAAATCTTGTGGACTTACCACCCAAACGACTTCTCCTTTGTTGATCGGATCAATTTGAGCGATTTGAGTACTCACGTTTCCAACTGGATGTGGTCCTGAAACTTTATGCAATTCAATATTGTTCAATCCACTCAATGGTGAATTTGAATCTTTTCCTACTGACACATGTACTTTTCCTTCAGTCATTTTAGAAAGCGCCGTCACAGCTGCCTGCAACTCCGCTCCCTTTCCTGCTAAAGTAAAGTCATAGTTAGCTGCTAAAGGAGCACTTGCATATGCCGAAATAAAAATTCCTTTAGGAGCCTGATTTGGACTTGCCACAACATCATAAGGACGTTGTTTGATGAAAGGCCAACATCCAGAAGCTAACAAATGTTCCTTCACTTGGTCGCCTGTCATTTTATCGGCGTCTTTCTTTCCAAAATCCTGAAAATCTTGCTTTCCATCAGCAACAATTTTCATGGTCAATATTTTACGTTTTGCTCCACGAACAATCTCCGAAACTTTTCCGCTCACTGGACTTGGAAATAAAATGCGCTCGTCACTTTTTGCATGAAAAAGTGCTTCACCTGCTTTTACTTCTGTTCCTTCTTTCGCGATTAATTTGGGGACAATTCCGTGGAAGTCTTCTGGCTTTAATGCGTAAACTCCGCTTGTAGAAATATCGGTAGTTTTTTGTTCCGCTTCGCCAACCAGCTTAATGTTTAAGCCTTTTTTGATACGAATGTCTTTTGACATGGTAAATACGAAATTAATTATCTAAAAAATCACGCAAATTTAATGATTTTGAGGGTGAAGACAGAACAAATGGCGCTTTATCTTAAAACCTTAAACTTATTTATATCAAGTCTAAATAACAAGGTTTTTAAGGTAATATTTTAATGATTAGGTTTGTAAAAACAATTCTGGTTTCATTTTTGTGTTTCCATAAAAAACAGGCGTCCTTTTTATGAAAAAAGCAATTCTCCTTTGCGCACTCTTTATCACTTTTCAACTTGTTTCCGGACAAGTCACAGAACCAACTTATATAAAATCCGTTCAACTCAAGCCTTTACAAGAAACCAATTTCTCAATTGTTGTACCTGTAGGATCTACTTTAGAACTCAGTTTTGACGATTTGGAAGGCGACCAGAAGGACTATTATTACAAAATCGAGCAAAAGAATCACGATTGGACCCCAAGCAGCTTGCTCTCCAGCCAATATATTGAGGGATTTCAATCTCAGATCATTTTTAACGTTGAAAATTCATTCAATACATTCCAGAACTATACGCATTATTCGGTTCGATTTCCCAACCAAAATACGAGAATCACCAAGAGTGGAAACTATGAAGTTTCTATACTAAATGAGGATGATGAAGTAATATTTTCAAGGCGATTTACATATTACGAATCCATTGCCCCTGTAGGCGTGCAAGTTACTCGCAGCAGAGATGCGAGTTTTCTCAACGAAAAACAAACGGTCAATTTTGTCGTAAACCACCCGACCATACGATTGAATATGCCCAATCAAGAGATTCATGTGGCTATCCTGCAGAATCAGAACTGGAAAACAGCAATTACCGATGTACAACCTCAATTCTTCAAACCCGGTCAATTGGTCTATCGTCATACAAGGAGAACCAATTTTTGGGGAGGAAACGAATATTTATTCTTTGATTCAAAAATCATTAGATCCACGAGTGTTAATGTGGCAAGAATCGTACGAAGAGAAGTCATGCACAATTACCTCTACCCGTATCAGAACATGGCAGTGAAGAACTATACATACAACCCTGACATCAACGGTCAGTTCGTAATACGCACCATTGAAGGTTCAGACTCCAACACCGAAGCTGATTATGCCATGATGCATTTTAGATTGGATGTTGATGAGGAATTGTATAACAAAAGTGTATATGTCTATGGAGGTTTTAACAACTTCAGTTTGGACTTTGAAAACCAGATGGTTTTTGATGCAGAAACCAATAGCTACAATGCTAATTTCCTAATGAAACAAGGATTTTACAACTACACATTTGTGACTGAAGACACTTCTGGAGAAATCTCGCAAGCCGACATCAGAGGTAACTTTTCCAAGACTGAAAATGAGTATACGGTAATTGTCTATTACAAGCCTTTGGGTGGACTTTTTGATCGTGTTATTGGAGTGGGAAGTATCACTTTCGAAGGGGAACGATAAACAACTTGTAATTCTTAACCAAATGTGCTACATTAGCTACAATGGTACAGCAAATCACCAAAGGAATAAAAATTTCTGTCAAAACAAAATATGACGGAACACTCTACAGAAACTATCGTCTGTACCATAATTTCAGTTATTATATCACCATAGAAAACAAATCATTAGAAACTGTCCAACTCACAGACCGTTTTTGGAGAATATTCGACTCGCTGAATAACACTGAGATCGTTGAGGGTGAGGGAGTAGTTGGGCAAACTCCTGTTTTGGAACCACAAGACACCTACAAATATAAATCTGGATGCTTTTTATTATCTACCATTGGGGCTATGACGGGCCATTATACGATGGTAAACACAGTAACACAACAGACTTTTGATGTAACCATCCCTACTTTCCAACTTTCAACGCCCATATCATTAAACTAGTCAAGCGAAATAAAAGTAAAAAGAGAAAACTTTCTACCGTAATCAAAGATGAAGCATGTTTGAATTGTGGACACCCCTTCTTTGGTCATGAAAAGTTTTGTCCAGAATGTGGGCAAAAGAACAAAGGAAGTAAGATTACATTTGCCAGTTTTGTCAAAGAGGTATTCAATGGATTTATTTCTTGGGATGCCAAATTTTGGACCACCTTAATTCCTTTGTTGATAAAACCAGGAAAAGTCTCACACGATTTTATCAATGGAAAAAGACAAAGATATTCCAATCCTTTCCAATTCTATTTAACCACCTCCATTGTATTTTTCCTTTTTATCGGGCTCTCAAATCAATACCAAGAGTTCCAAGAACTTTCCAGTGGAAAAAGTCAGCAAGGGGCTTCTTTGAGTTTCGTAAACAACAATAATGATGTTGACCCTAATGCTGTCGCAAATACGGTTCGAGAGGATTTGAATGATGCTTTGAAAGACATGGACTCTATAGAAAAGAGCGAAGTATTGAAATTTATTCCCCAAAACATACAGGATTCCATTGTCGCAAACAAAGACAAACCCATGATTAATGTTGGAGAAGACGATGGAAGAGTGGGCAAAATGATGAAGTTCCGAAGGGAAAATCCCAACTCTGGAACAGATGTAGCATTAGACAGTTTAGGGATCAAGAAAACTTTTTTCAATCGATTTTTGTATTCCAAAGCACGAGTTTTCAATTCTTTTCAAGACGACGCTAAAAAGGCCAACGAAGAATTCACACAAGAAATGATTTCTTATGCCTCCATTTCTTTGTTTATTTTTCTTCCGATTTTCACCTTATTCTTGAGGTTCATTTACATCAGGCGAAAATTCACATACGTAGAACATTTAATCTTTGTTTTTCATACACAGACCGTATTTTTCATCTTACTAACCATCTTCTATTTGATCAGTTTATTTACATCAAATAGCAATATTACTGGTGTTTTTGTGCTGCTATTCTTGATTTATCTTTTCATAGCCATGAAAAAATTCTATCGACAAGGTTACTTTAAAACCTTCTTTAAGTTTATCATTTTGAACGGTATGTATATGTTCTTAGGAACGATAGGATTTGTAGTTGTAGCCGCAATTGCCTTTGCACTCTATTAAAGAACTAGACTGGTTTCCTGTACATTTTTTATATCGATATAATCAATCGATAGTTGCGCTGACTTTTTAACAGATGTCACACTCACAGTTTCTACAAAAGGACGTTTCATCTTGAGCGTCGTTCCTTCTGTTCCTTTGTCGGTACTTTGATGAAAAGTCAAAATAGATTCTTGGTCATAGTCTTTGTGATCTTTCAACCAATCTCGAAACCACTCTTTGCGCTCGGCTTTCATTTCCGAAGTATATAATGTTGAAGAGGACCAAATTTTTGGTTCTTGAGGTAGTTTTTGAAAGTGCTTTTGAGTTCCGTCCCACACCAATTCATAAGTAGTCAACTCTTTTCCCCAATCTACCAAAACCACAGTGAAAGGTTCAATATTATCAAAATCAAAGTCTTCTATATATTGAACAGGGTCCTCTACGCTCAGAATATTCTTGACAACGACACCTCTGCTCATTCGGTAATACGTATTCCGTTGGTGATTTTCAAAACCTCCATTCAACAAACAAACCAATCGATTCTTTTCACTAGTTCCAATCCATGTTCCTCCAGCCAGCTCATCTTTTGGATAAACCAACGCTACATCATTCTCGATGTATTTTTGAGGCGGAATGGTTTTTCGCATTGGACTTTCATCTCGATTGGAAGTCAAAATAAAACCCTCATTTTCTAGAGGTAAATAGGTAACAGTGCACATTGAATTTGGTTTCTATCCCGATTGCAAAGTAGTCGTTCTTTGTGTCCAAAACTGACAAATAAGTTGTAACTTCGCGACACCAAAATTAGTAGATTACAAATTAAAAAACATACAAAATGGGAAAAGGTTTTTTTCATGTTCCAACTGCTATCAATGAGCCTGTAAAATCATACGCTCCTGGAAGCCCAGAAAGAGAAGCTGTTTCAAAACAATATGCTGAATACTTCAACGGAAATGTAGATGTTCCAATGTACATCGGTTCTGATGAAGTTCGCACAGGAAACACAAGAAACATGACTCCTCCACATGATCACCAACATGTTGTTGGGCAATATCATTTGGGAGAAAAATCACATGTAGAGACTTCCATTTCCACAGCTTTGGAGGCAAGAAAGGCTTGGTCTCAAATGCCTTGGGAGCAAAGAGCAGCGATCTTTTTAAGAGCTGCCGAATTGGTTGCTGGACCGTACCGAGCAAAGATCAATGCAGCAACCATGATTGCGCAGTCAAAAACGATTCACCAAGCCGAGATTGACGCTGCTTGTGAGTATATCGATTTCTTGCGATTCAACGTAGAGTTCATGTCTCAGATTTATGACGAGCAACCTGATTCTGCAGAAGGAATTTGGAACCGTGTTGAATACAGACCTTTAGAAGGATTTGTATACGCAATTACTCCGTTCAACTTTACGGCAATTGCAGGAAACTTACCTGCAAGTGCAGCTATGATGGGGAACGTAGTGGTTTGGAAACCTTCTGATCATCAAATCTTCTCTGCGAAAGTATTGATGGATATTTTCAAAGAAGCCGGATTACCTGATGGTGTTATTAATATGGTCTATGGAGATCCAGTGATGATTACTGATACAGTGTTGGCAAGTCCAGATTTTGCAGGAATTCATTTTACAGGATCTACATTTGTTTTCAAAGAGATTTGGAAAAAGATTGGAGAAAACATTCACAACTATAAAACTTATCCAAAGATTGTAGGAGAAACAGGAGGTAAAGATTTTATCATCGCACATCCTTCTGCAAACGCTAAACAAGTAGCTACTGGAATTTCTAGAGGAGCTTTTGAGTTCCAAGGACAAAAATGTTCTGCAGCTTCTAGAGTATACTTACCAAAATCTTTGGCTGAAGAAACCTTGAACTACGTAAAAGAAGATATTGCTTCTTTCAAAATGGGATCACCAGCAGATATGAGCAACTTCATTACTGCGGTAATTCACGAAGGTTCTTTTGACAAACTAGCAAAGTATATTGATGGTGCCAAAGCAGATGCCGATGCAGAAGTCATTGCAGGTGGTGGTTATGACAAATCGAAAGGATATTTCGTTGAGCCTACGGTGATTCTTGCGAAGGATCCTAAATATACAACCATGTGTACCGAATTATTCGGACCTGTGGTTACTGTATATGTTTACGAAGATGAAAACTGGTCAGACACTTTAAAATTGGTTGACGAAACTTCTGAATATGCATTGACAGGTGCTGTTTTCTCAACAGACAGATATGCAGTTACAGAGGCAACAAAAGCACTAGAAAATTGTGCTGGAAACTTCTACATCAATGACAAACCAACAGGAGCTGTTGTAGGACAACAACCATTCGGTGGAGCGAGAGCTTCAGGAACAAATGACAAAGCAGGTTCTGCACAGAACTTATTGCGTTGGGTTTCTC
>CAZTFN010000234.1:0-6631 GCA_964612905.1 uncultured Flavobacterium sp.
TCTATTGTTGGCATCTATATTTCTTTCATCGTATAAATAGAAGCGAACGGTATATTCTGTTCCCGCTTCCAGCGTAAGATTCACTCCATTTTTAAAGGTCGTATATCCAGGACCCAAATCGTCTATTTGAGTATTTTCGAAGATTAAGGTTGGAGAACCAAATCCCGAGGTTGAGCTGATTTCAGCAGCTACTTTGAAGTTTCCTTTATTTGCTTCATTAGAGCTTGTACTTTGAGTAAAAAATCCTAGAGTAATTTCTCTAAATTGCAGTTTTCTACTCGGCGTAAATACATTTTGAACGTAGTCATTGTTTGCTTTTGCATCTGCGAAATTGGATTCGTTGGCTCCCGTTAAGAAATAGGTAGACGGGTTATCATCTACTTCTGTTAATCCCGCACCAAAGGTTGTATTATTACTTCCAGTGAAGTATGTTGAGAAGTTTGTTCCGTTGTAGGTAGGTCCATCATTTTGACCATCATGTGTCCAACGAATGTCTCCTTCTGGACATTCTACACTGTCTAAAATACCATCGTTATCATCATCGTCGTCACAGCCATCTGGCACTCCGTCTCCATCATTATCCAAGGCATCGTCAAAGCCATTACAAATGTCAGCAGAGTCTAACACTCCATCACCATCAGCATCACCATCAACCGTAATGGTAATTTCTGCACTTGAACAATTGTTTGGATTGGCAGTTTCACAGATTCTATAGGTAATGGTATACGTTCCCGAAACAGCTCCCGCAGGAACGCTGATGTCTCCATTGGCAGCGATCGTTACTCCTGTGAGTCCACCATCAGAAACAATGGATGGAGTCACATCACTAGAAGTTACTGCAACACCATCTATGGTATCGTTGGATAAGACATTTCCTACAACACCTCCTGTAATTCCATTCGCTGGAGTTCCAGAAAAATCATCTGTATTAGCAACAATGTCCGAAATGGCAACTATGGAAGCTGAAGAATAATCGTCTTCGTGAACAGACTCTGTATGCACATAGGTTTGGGCAACTGTGATTTCCGTGCTTGTGAGACTGAACGTATTAACAATGGAACCATTGGACACATCAGATCCTGTTACTGTATAAGTACCTGAGTATTCCCAACATTCATCAGGGTCTAAAATACCGTCATTGTTGGTGTCTCCACTGTCAAAAGACAGGGATACTCCTAACGAGTTTGTTAATACTACATTGGTTAATGATTCTCCTCCAGTATTGCTCACAGATACCGAATATTCTATAGTATCTCCAGCATCGTCTGTACCGTTTGGAGTGGCGCCATTGGCCATCATTGTTACACTTTGGCTAAATGCCGTAGTTGATAAAAGAAAGGTTAAAGCGACTGCTAGCAGTCCTTTTTTCTGTAAGTTGAAAATTGTTGCCCGATATTTCATACTTCGTTGGTTAGTTTCCGTTATTGGTTGTTGAGTCTGTATCTGATTGATCTGAGTTGATAATCTCAGCTGTATTTAATTTTATTCCTGAGGTATTGACCGTAGCTGCTATTTGAAGCGTTACCGTTTGTCCATTTGAAATAGTCAATCCACTTAGGTCCCATACTCCCGTTCCCGAGTCATAGGTTGTATTGGATGGAATGGTGGAGCTACCTGCATTATAAGTCAGTCCTGAAGGCAAGAGATCTCTTACCTGAACTCCTGTAGCATCTAAGGGTCCATCGTTTTTTAATGTCAATGTGAATACGGCCGTACCTCCTATTTTATAGACACCTTTACTAGCAGTTTTCACCAAACTTAAATCTGCACTACAGGCAGAGCTCTGTGTGTCATCTGTTACTGCCGAGGTTGTGCTTTGTTGTGCCGATGAGCCATTAACCAAAGGAATTCCACTTGAATTAGATGTATCTCCTAAACGGTTGTCACCATCAAGATCGCTGGGTAAAAAAGACCCCCCAGCTTCAATAGCATCTGGACATCCATCACCATCAGAGTCAGTATCTAGGTGATCTGGAATACCATCTCCGTCACTATTCTTTGCAGTACAATAGGTCAATTCATAGAATTGCATGGTAGAGTTCCCAGAACTGTTTCCATTTTTTCCACCTACGATTACAATTTGATCCACTGGACCAGCGATGGTAATTGACAAACTGTTGTTAGGAGCATTAGAACCTCCAGCATTGCTGACTAAAGACTGACTTGATAATAGCGTGAAGTTTGACCCGAGATTGATATCCGTTAAAGTCGCAGGCACATTCACCCCTTGATTGGTTGCTGTAACATCGATTCGGTCACCTACATCCATTCCTCCCCATTTGAAACTTACGTTATAGACGGTTTCTGTAAATGTGAAGGTATACAAAGCATGATCTCCATCGGGAATATCTGTATTTCTAGGCTGCATATTAATGTAGGTTCCAGAAATACCTCCTCCCGTTCTTGTTCGCACTCCTCCACTCCATGTAGCACCTCCTACCAATTCGTAGCGAAATTCTAAGGAAGCACCATTTAATCCGTATAGGCCGGGAACAATTCCTGGATTGTCTTTATTGTTAAAGCTTCCACCATTGTCTACAAAGCCAGAGGAACAGTCAAATTCATCTACATCCAAGATTCCATCATTATCGTCGTCTTCATCTACGCTATCCTGCACTCCATCCCCATCGGTATCTGTATCTTGAACATCAATTTCTAAAGTACCTTGATCTGAGTTTACACCCAGGCTATCTTTTACCGTAAATAGTACATTGGCTGAGCCTACATACCCAGATTCTGGGGTGAAGGTTACATTTCCTACATTGTCCACGGTATAGGTTCCCACTCCGGGAATCACCAATGGAGAACTTGAATCTCCTTGATTTGTGGGATCATTTGGATCGATTAAAGTGGTTGAGGTCAAATCAATATTTCCATCAGGATCAGAGGCTCCAGACAATACATTGGTACTAAATGGTGTATTGACCATGACCGTATTACTGGAACTGTTATTTACTGTGGGTGGTGAATTTACTCCTGTGGTTCCGTTAGTTCCGAAGGTTACTTCTCCTAAAAAGCTAATGGAATTTTGACGATTATTACTGTTAACACTACTTCCATTTCGAAAGCGAATTTCACTTACATTGACATAATCTACTCGAACAATGAACTCTGTATTATTAACTGAAATTCCTGCAGCAAAATCAGAGTCACTTTGGAATGTTGTGAAGTCTCCGCTTGAACTTACCACCAAGTCTGTTCCAGGAGGATTTGCTGCCTCGAGTGTAAAAGAATTTGTTACGACTGCCGCGAAATACTCAAACCCATCTACATCAATAGCTTCTAAAGAAAAGCTATCTACTCTCGCGGGTACACCTTCATCTGTTGCATCTGTGACGGTTCCATCTAATAGAAATTCTAATCTCCATTGCACATAACCGCCAGCTGCTGTTGTATTGGTTGTGGGTTCAAATCTCGAATCAAGTCCGATTTCTGTATCCACATTAATGATGTTCATGTCCACCAAATCTTCAATGGTAAGGACCGCATCCAATAGAAACCCATCTGACGATAAAGCCACGTCTTGATAAATGTATCTGGCTCCAATGGTTTTATCTGCGGGTCCGTTTGCAAGAAGCGTAGGTCCTGCTGATAAATTGAACGAGGGTTTTACTTGCCCTATCATTGAATGGGATATGAGCAGAATAACAAGTACCACCCAATTTTTGGATGATTTTATGCTACTCTCGAGGACTTTACGATTCCAATTCACATGTGTAGTTTGGTTTTTAATAATAGTTCTTTAGGTTAATTCCCGTTATCTTGTTCCGAATCGGGATCTTCTTCATTCACATCAATAATTTCAGCTGCGTTTAACTTTATTCCTGTTGTATTTACAAGTGCAGCTATTTGTATGGCCACTGTTTGTCCATTTGAAATGATCAATCCGCTTAAATCCCAAATTCCTGTTCCAGCATCATAGGTTGTATTTGTAGGGATGGTTGAACTTCCTGCATCATAGGTTAGCCCAGTAGGTAATATATCTCTTACTTGAACTCCTGTTGCTGGAAGTGGACCTTCATTTTTAATTCGTATGGTAAACACAGCCGTTGATCCAACTTTTAGCACTCCTTTGTCTATGGTTTTGACCAGACTTATATCTGCAAAACAAGCTGTATTAATGGTATCATCGGTAACATCTGGGCTTGTGTTTTGTTCTGCCGTAACACTATTCACAATAGGAATCCCATCATCATCTGACACATTCCCTAAGCTATCGTCGGCATCTAAATCACTTGGAGTGAAGCTTCCCTGTGCTTCAATCGCGTCTGGACAGCCATCATTATCGCTGTCTGTATCTAATGAATTGACAATTCCATCGTCATCGGCATCCGTGGACACACAACTTAGAATACTGAAGGGAAGTATTGTTTTTGTAATTGATGAGCTTTCGTAGCTAACAGTTAATATTTCTTGTCCAGTTCGTTCAAAGAAAAGCACTTCTATTTCATGGGATCCAGCCGACAAGGAAATGGAACCGCTTTCTTCTCGCTGTCCATGAAGACCATCGTTATCTACTACTTCAATTCCATTAATAAATAATTTGGAACCGTCATCAGAGGAAGTGAAAAACGTGTAGGTTCCTGCAGTTTCAATCCGAATAAAACCTTTGTATCGAATGGAAAAGCGATTCCCGTCTCCAGGAGTTACCGATCCGAAGAGTGCATCAACATCAAAATTGCTCACAGTTCCTGTTCCCGTTGCTCCCGAAGTTGGAATGTTGTCTACTGTATTTCCAGAAGGGGTGTCATTATAAAATTCATAGGCCAAAGTCCCAGAACAGTCACCGTCTTCTTCTGTATCTAAGATACCATCATTATCATCGTCTAAATCCGCTGAGTCAATAACTCCATCACCATCAGAATCATCGGCTGTCGTAGAAAGTATTAATACGACCAGCCCGTTTCCTCCGTTGCCGCTATTGGAGTTCCCGCCAGCACCAATACCAGGAACGTAATCCATATCTGTATTCATTGGAGGTGTTTGCTCAAAGCCTTGTAATGTTTGTCCGGAGCTTACACTAGGTGATAAGTAACCAGAACCTCCACCTCCAGCGCCTTCGTCATTTCCTACAAAAAACCCTGAACCTCCACCATAGTAACCGCCGCCTCCAGCACCACCATTTTGGATGGCATTACCTCCCAAAAGAAATGCTCCTGGATTTCCTCCTGAGCTGGTTCCACCGGTAGATTGTGTTCCACCACCACCTGTAGTTGGATCAGAATCTACGGCATCTCCTCCAGTAGTTCCTCCTCCCACACCGGCCCTTGATCCGGGATTTGTAAAGGCAGAGGATGTACCTCCTCCCCCTGCAATTCCTAAAATATCAGCATCTGTTACTGATGAGGGGTTGGTTAAACTTGTATAGCTTACAGCCGACATTCCTCCTCCAGACCCATAGTTTCTGTTCGTACCATTAAAGGTAGAAGCAAAGCCTGCACCGCCGTTTCCGTAAGTGCGAGATCCTATTGAAGAATCTCCTCCTTGACCTACTGTAATGACTAAAGTATTTGAGGTTAAACTTGAAACCGGAATGGTAAATTCTGTATACCCACCAGCACCTCCTGGCCCTCTTCCATTTCTAAAATCTCCACGACCTCCAGCACCCCATATTTTCGCAGTTACAATCAAAACATCATTGGGTATGACAAAAGTTTGATCTGATCCTGTATAGGTAAATATCTCAGTGGTGGTAGGCAAAGGAATTGATTTGTTTGTTGCAAGTTTCTCTTTCTCTTTGAAGTCGATTGTGTCCATTGAGATATTTCTGGAACTCGACATGGATGTCATCTCAGTGGTACTTGGATAAAATGATCCAAAAAAGAAAATACAGATAAAAATGACCACGGCTTTCAATGGACCCTTGATTGGTCTATGAATAAAAATGTGGTTATTTAAATTGTAATGTTGTTTCATTAAATCCTAAACTTAATTTCCATTATCTGGTTCTGAATCGGAATCCACCTGATTCGTACTAATTATCTGTGCTGTATTTAATTTTACACCTGTTGACGTCACTGTAGCCGCTATTTGTAATGTGATGGTTTGTCCACTGGAGATTGTCAATGCCGACAAATCCCAAACTCCTGTACCAGAATCATAGCTGGTATTGGCTGGAATAACGGAGCTTCCAGCATCATATGTTAATCCTGACGGTAAGATGTCTCGAACTTGTACTCCCGTTGCATTTCTTGGCCCGTCATTTTTTAAGGATAAAGTATAGGTAACGGTTCCACCCACTTTGGCCACGGCTTTTTGAACCGTTTTTGCAAGTCTCAGATCGGCTATTTTGGCTGTAATGGTTATTTGTTCTGTAAGATCATCCGCAGAAACATTGCTATCCACCTGATCTTGTGTATTTGATATTGTATTGATCACCGTTCCCGATGTCTTAAACTTGGCTCTTGCTACAATGGTTAGGGTATGAATCTCTCCTGAGTTCATATTTCCAATAGTCCAGTTCGGATCCGTCCAAGTTCCAAAGCTTGGAGTAGCACTGATCAATTCTAACTCAGTAGGCAATACGTCATTAATGACCAAATTAGATACTGGGTTGATTCCTGAGCTTTCTACAGTCACCGTGAATGTTACATTATCACCGTATCAAATAACGTTGGTATCTGAAGATTTA
>CAZTFN010000235.1:0-6584 GCA_964612905.1 uncultured Flavobacterium sp.
CCTCTTAATACGTTTAAATATCTCCTGAATATGTCATGGCAATCTATGCAAGGACATAGGGCTAAAGAACACCTATAAACTTTAAGATTGAAAAGTTGTAAAACTGTTGCCATAGCAAAATATTTTTCAGCTCCTCCCAAACCTAATTGATCTATGACTTGAAGTATTTTCACCGATTTAATTTTTGAGACCTAGTTCTTTCCCTTTCTTTAGCATATAATCATAAGAAGCTTCATATTCATTCGGAATGACACCTTCTAAAATGGCTTCTTTAATCGCGTCTTTAATCTGACCAATCTCTCTACAAGGTTTCAAGTTAAAGGTTTCCATGATTTCTTCTCCAGTGATAGGTGGCTGAAAATTACGAACTCTATCTCGTTCCTCTACTTCTTTGATTTTGGTTCTCACCAATTCAAAATTCTTATGATAACGCTGAAACTTTCTTGGGTTCTTTGTAGTGATATCTGCTTCACATAAAGTCATCAAAGAGTCAATATCATCACCTGCATCGAAGACCAATCTTCTTACTGCTGAATCTGTAACTTCAGTGGCCAATACAATCGGCCTAGAACTCAATAACACCATTTTCTGAACAAACTTCATCTTGTTATTTAATGGCATTTTCAATCGTTTAAAAAGTTTGTAGACCATTTTAGATCCTACGAACTCATGAGAGTGAAAGGTCCAGCCTACTTTTTTACTAAAACGTTTGGTAGGAGCTTTTCCGATATCATGCAACAGAGCTGCCCAACGAAGCCAAACATCTTCTGTATTTCTAGAAATGTTATCTACAACCTCTAAAGTATGGTAAAAATTATCCTTGTGCTTCTGCCCTTCCACTTCTTCTACCCCTTTCAAAGCAATTAACTCTGGAACAATTCGATGTAGAAGTTTTGTTTTCTCTAATAATAAAAATCCGATTGATGGTTTGGGTGAAGCCAGTATCTTGTTGAGCTCAACAACGATTCTTTCTTTTGTAATAATGTCAATGCGTTCGGCATTTCTAGTAATTGCATTCAAAGATTCTGCCTCAATCTTAAAGTCCAATTGCGTTGCAAATCGAATGGCACGCATCATACGCAAAGGATCGTCCGAATATGTAATATCTGGATCTAAGGGAGTTCTGATGATTCCCTTTTCAAGATCAGAAATTCCTCCAAATGGGTCTAACAAATCTCCAAAATTGTCTTCATTCAAACTCAATGCCAGAGCATTGATGGTAAAATCTCTTCGATTCTGATCATCTTGTAAAGTTCCTGCTGAAACCTCTGGATTTCTACTATCTTCAGAGTAGGATTCTTTTCTAGCGCCTACAAACTCTAATTCAATCTCTTTGTACCGAAGCATGGCAGTTCCATAGGTTTTAAAAATCTGAACCTTAGGTTTATTAGGAAGCAAACTAGATACTTTTTTGGCCAATTCAATTCCACTACCTACTGCAACGACATCAATATCTTTGGCGGAGCCTCTGTTCAAAATATGATCACGCACAAAACCTCCAATCACATAGCTATCAACTTCAAGCATTGAAGATGCTTTACTGATGATGGAAAAGATTTCTGAAGCAATCGCTTCTTTGTAGTTGGTTTTTGCTCTTACCACGAATGCATGAATATTTGTTTAAGACTCCGTTAAATCTTCGGCAAATTTAGTATTATAAATGATAACATACTATGATTATTATTGACCGTTAATACGTAAATATTTACAGTACGATTCTTTTATGATGCAAAAGGTCTTCATGAAAATTGGCCAGGATTGCTAGCCTATTTTGTGATACTTTTAAATAATTAATACACTGAGCTAAGTGTTTATCATTAAGATCAACAACACATTTCAACTCTAATATGATTTTATCGAAGACCACAAAGTCCGCATAAAAACGATGAGGTAAAACTACATCTTTATAAGTTACTCGATACTGTTTTTCGCGTTCAAAAGGTATTCCTAAATTTTTGAATTCATACTCAATAGCATCTTTGTAAACAATCTCAGAAAATCCGTGACCAAGATTATTGTACACATCAAAAAGGACGCCGACGATAGCATAGCTCTCGTCTTTGTATAAAATGTTCGCCATAATTTTTGCAATTTTTTGCTTAAAAATAGAAAATTTATTTCCACCCAAGAAAAAGCATATAGGTGTCTCAAAACACAGACTCGTGAATTTTGGAGGTTTATTGATGACATAATAGCCATTCATCACTAATACTCGAATGTTTCAGAGACCATTACTCTATGATATTTAGGGTATTCTATGAGTTAAAAATTATAATTCGTGAATTCGCGGTGACTTAATAAGAGTCTTGAAGTCAATCGCCACAAATACACGAATGTCTTTTAAGCGACTTGTTATGAAACAAAAGACTATAGAGGATTCAATATAAAAATTGGTGAATTCGTGGTGGCTTTATTAATGAGTATTAACATTCACCACCAATACACGAATGTCTTTTAAGCACCCCTGTTCTGATGCAAAAGGGCACGGAAGATTCAATATAAAATTAGTGTATTCGTGGTGTATTTTCACCAAGTGTATTCGGTTTGATCCTCGTTTCCTTGAATCAAATGCCCGTAATGTTCTTTTAAGTTCTGTTTGATGAAGTCGACGGGTAAGTCTTCAAAATGCCCGTAATCTTCCAAGTATTCCATGAATCGACTTCCTGAGCTATTGTATTGCTGTAAAAATGAATTGTTCTCACCATCAAACTCTAATGGCTCTACATTGAATTTCTCACACAATTCTTTGTTAAAGGCCGGCGATAATTTCAACCATTCACCATTCAAAAATACATTGACCATTCCATGGGGAGTCAATTCATCAGAACCTAACTTTTCCACAAGCTTCTCTACCGCAATGTGATTTCTTACTTTTCCTAGATGTAGTCGTGCAGGAATAATTAAGGCTCGTAGGCATGAGATTAAAATCACTGATTTTTCAATGCAGTGGCCTGAAGACTTGCTAGCGATGTAACTCGCTCGCATTTTCTCTGGCGACAAGTGAATGGTATATGGATTGTAGCTCCAACCATCTCGTACTTTGACATACAGTCCTACAGCTTTCTCTTTGTCTGAAAGTTCATCTGATTGAAACTCTTGAACTAACTCTTGAATGAGTTCATGTTCATAGTCAAAATAGTATGTCGCTTTTAAATATTGCATTCAATTTTATGGGCGAATGACCACAACCTCGTCTCCAACCAACTTCAAAATCGTTGACGACTTTAGTGAGACTTTCTCTCGTTCTAAATTCACGATATAGTCAACACCATTGATCATTGAATCAGTGATTTCTTCAAATGATTTTGGAGTAGATTCTCCACTTTTATTTGCTGAAGTAGATACAATAGGCTTTCCAAAGTCTCGAATCAATTGTTTACAAAATTCATGATTTGGAATACGCACAGCAATGGTATTGTCCGCTGCAATCATATTCTTCGCCAATCCTTTTTTATGATCATAGATAATGGTCGTTGCTTTTTCTAAGCTATTCAGTAATCTCAAAGCTTCTGCTGGCATGTCCTGAATATATTCATTCAACATCTCCAAAGATTCTACGAGAATGACCAAGCTTTTGCTCTCTACTCTATTTTTGAGCTTGTATACTTTTTTCACCGCCTCTTCATTGGTGGCGTCACAACCCAATCCCCAAACGGTATCAGTGGGATACAGAAGAAGTTTCCCTGCTTCGAGAACTTCTATAGATTTCTCAATCTCTTGTTTCATTTATGTCTTTATTTCTTTTTAGCTACTGTGGCAAATTGCATATAAAATGCATCCAATTGACTCAGTAATAAAACAATGTTCAAAAGTACAGCGAAAGGAAAATACGCGAAAGATTTCGTTCTATTAATCCCTTTCATTCGTTGAACAGAATATCCATTTTCTTCCCACAACCTTCGTATACTCTTCTTTGTAAAGAATCGATAATGGGTGATGTCTAAAATTCTGTCATCCGAATATTTCCAATCTCTTTTGAATAAAACGTGAAAAAGGTTCTTTGCATATCGAACATTAGGAATGGAAGACACAAAAACTCCATCTTTTTTCAATTTAGATTTCAGTTTTTGAATATCATCCCAAGGTTCTGTTAAGTGTTCAATGACATCATTCATGACAATGACATCGAAGGCTTCATCTGGAATTTCAGACAGCTTTTCGTCAATGGTCCCTTGAAATACCTTTGTCAGACTCTTTGCCGCAACTGCTGCCGACTCAGGATCAGGCTCAATCGCCCAAGTTTCCTTTCCTTGTTCTGTTAATAGTGCGGAAAACTTTCCTTCACCACAACCAACTTCCAAGATTTTACGAGCATCCTTTGGAATGAATTGCATCATTTCCAATCTAGCATTTGCGTAATACGATTTGTCTTTGATATGTTCTGCCATTTATGAAGTCTTAAGATTCATTGAGTTCGAACTCAACCAAGTTCCTTTAACGATACTTCTTAAGTAGTATCTCATCGTTTTCGACAGCAAATATACGTTTAATCTCATTTTTGGAATGAAAAATAAAAGGATTCCAAAAATGCCTAAAATAATCTTTGATATAATCGTGTATACGATTAAGAATAAAAAGGAAAGCACCTTTTCAATTCCCTTAAAATGAGTTTGAATATATACGTGCTTGGAGATCAAAACTTCTGTCTTGGTTAACGAAGCCGTTTTCATATTAATTCTTGAAGATCCGCCATGATTATGAATGATCTCACAAGAAGTTAACAGCGCCACTTTTCCATTGGAAACATGAACTCTTTTGCTCAAATCAGTGTCCTCATAATACATCCAGTAATCTTCATTCCAACCATTAATCTGCTCCAACCATTCTCTACTGATCATTACGACAGAACCCGAGACCCAATCTGTATAAAGCACATTGTCATCTGATTGAGGCTTTTTCGTGCTAAAAAGCTTATAAACAGCTCTTGTCAATCCGAAGAGGGTAAAGAAGTTTGGAAAAACTCGATCACTTCTTTCGTAACCTCCTTTTCGTTTCCTCTGAAGACAGGACACAATACCCACCGTATGATTCTTCTTTGCAAACAGCCACATTTCAACGATGGCATTTTCATTTGCAATGGTATCGGGGTTTAAAAATAGAATATAGGCACCTTTTGATTTGTTTGCTCCGAGATTACATCCGTTGGCAAAACCATTATTGCCGGAGTTTTGGATGAATTGCACATCGCTAAACTCTTGTTGAAATTTCTCTAACTGACCATCAGCGGACTGATTGTCCACAACAACAACTTCAAAATCAAGCTGGTCGCTTTTAAAATCCAAAGATTTTAAGCAATTGTGTAGGTGTTTCCAACTCTTGTAGTTGACAATAACAATAGAAAGATCCTTCTTATTTGTCGGAGTTGCCATTTCTTCGGTGCTTCTGTTTTAAATTCCAGAGCTTAATATAGCGAACTAAAACTCCATATGAAAGTGCAAACGAAATTACGAATCCATAGAACCCATCTAAGAATCCAAGTTTGATGAAGTAATGCTTGATGAAGCGAGCAATAGGCTTTATGATCACATGGAAAGGTGTAATGAGCATTCCTTTCTCAAATAACTCCTCAGCTTTTAATGCCGAATGCTGATTTAGTTTGATGATGTAACGATCAAAACTGATGTAAGAGTAATGCAAAATCTTATGTTCTAAAACTCCCACTTTCCCTTGAGCTTTGATCTTCTCATGGACTTTTCCTTCATATTTACAATGCTTGCGATTAAAGACACGGATCAGTTTATCATTCTGCGTTCCTGTAAATCGCATTCGCTTCCCTTTGAAAAAGAAAACTCGATAAATGTAAAAACCAACACAGTCTTTTGGTTCATGAATTGATGCTTTGATTTCCTCTTGAAGCTCTTTGGTTAAAACTTCGTCCGCATCAATCCAAATGATCCAATCATTAGAGGCTTGGTCGATTGCATAATTTTTCTGAGATGAAAAATCGTCAAACTTCCGTTGCAATAGTTTTGCTCCAGATTGCTTGACGATTTCTATGGTTCTATCTGTGCTATACGAATCTATGACAATCACTTCATCTGCAAACTCGGCTGATTGTAGCGAGTTTTGAATGCGTTCCTTTTCGTTAAGAGTAGGGATGATCGCAGTGATCTTTGTCATAAATATTTTTTCAAATTATACTGCGACGTCGTATTCGCGCAGCGCATCGTTTAACGATGTCTTCTTGTTTGTGCTTTCCTTTCTTTTTCCAATGATCAAAGCACATGCTACATTGTATTCGCCTGCGGCAAACTTCTTCGTGTAGCTTCCTGGAATCACAACGGATCTTTCAGGCACATATCCTTTAATTTCAACAGGTTCTTCACCCGTCACATCAATGATCTTGGTACTCATTGTCAATACTACGTTTGCGCCCAAAACAGCTTCTTTCCCAACACGAACACCTTCTACTACGATACAACGAGAACCAATAAATGCTCCATCTTCAATAATGACAGGCGCAGCTTGCAACGGTTCCAAAACCCCTCCAATTCCAACACCTCCAGATAAATGAACATTTTTACCAATTTGAGCACAGCTACCAACTGTTGCCCCAGTATCTCCCATAGTTCCTTCATCTCCGT
>CAZTFN010000236.1:0-6555 GCA_964612905.1 uncultured Flavobacterium sp.
AGGAATCAAGATTGATGGAAAAGGAAAAGATCGTATCAAAAAGATTGATATCAAATCTCAATACTATATAGACTCAGAAAGTATTGCCAATGAGTTCCTTACAAGCAAAATGCCAAGAACTCTTTTGATCAACAAAAAAGGTGTCGTAACCAATGGTTATGCATCGCTTTCTTCCAGAAATATTTTTGATCAGATTGCACAGTTAGAGAAAAACTAATCCTATTTCTCGTTTAATCCATTTTATTTAGACTACCTTTGCGCGATTTTAATTGAGTTTCAACTCATTGAATCAAAGTCGTTATAGCAATCAGGTTTACAGGTGGGCATCTGTGAATCTACAAAAACACAGTATGTCAACATTTTTAGAATTAGGTTTGAAAGAACCTATCAACAAAGCCTTAACTGATTTAGGCTATGAGAAACCTACAGTCATTCAAGAAAAAGCCATTCCGCAAATCATCTCTTCAGTAGATGATTTAAAAGCATTTGCACAAACCGGAACGGGTAAAACAGCAGCCTTTAGTTTGCCAATTCTTGAACTCGCAGATGAAACCAATCAAAATACCCAAGCAATCATCTTGTCTCCTACCCGTGAATTAGCGGTTCAAATAGGGAATAACATTCAAGATTTTGCAAAGTATATCAAAGGATTGAAAGTAGTTACGGTTTACGGAGGAGCTAATATTGAAGAGCAAATCAAAAAGCTCAAAAGGGGTGCACAAATTGTTGTGGGAACTCCAGGAAGAACTGTGGACTTGATCAATCGAAGGGCTTTAAAGCTTGGAAATGTTCAATGGGTGGTTTTAGATGAAGCTGATGAAATGCTCAACATGGGGTTCAAAGATGAGCTAGACAAAGTCTTGGATGCAACTCCAGAAACCAAGCAAACACTTTTGTTTTCTGCAACATTTCCTAGAGAAGTAGAAGCCATTGCAAAGAATTACATGATCAACCCTGTAGAGATTTCTTCAGGTGAAAAGAACACGGGAACCGATAATGTAAAACATGTCTACTATTTAATCTCAGAAAGGACCAGATATCCTGCCTTGAAAAGAATTGCGGACATCAATCCAGATATTTACGCCATTATCTTCTGTAGAACTAGAAGAGAAACTCAAGAGATTGCTACGAAGTTGATTGCCGATGGATACAATGCGGATTCTTTGCACGGTGATCTATCTCAAGCTCAGCGTGATACTGTGATGGAAAAGTTTCGACAAAAAAACATTCAAATGTTAGTGGCTACAGATGTGGCTGCCAGAGGTCTGGACGTAAATAACTTGACGCATGTAATCAATCACAAACTTCCAGATCAGATTGAAAACTATACCCATAGAAGTGGAAGAACGGGAAGAGCTGGGAATCAAGGAATCTCAATTGTATTGATCAATAATAAAGAGAAAGGTAAGATTTCTTCTATTGAAAGAAAGATCAAGCAAAAATTCGAACAACAGAGCATTCCAACCGGAGATGAAGTATGCCAAAAGCAGATTCTTCACTTAATTGACCGTGTAAAAACTATTGAGGTGAACGAAAGTGAAATTGAAGGATTCTTACCTCAAATTTATGAGAAACTTTCAGGGTTAGACAGAGAAGAACTTATTCAACGATTCGTTTCTTTAGAGTTCAACACGTTTCTTTCCTATTATGAAAATGCACAAGACCTCAACAACTTGAGCAAAGATTCTGGAAAGAGAGGAAAAGGATCTTCAGAGAATATGACTCGTTTCTTCATCAACTTAGGGAGAAAAGACAAATTGAATCCTGCAAGGTTGATTGGTCTGATCAACGATCAAAATATCACAGAAGCTCTTGATATTGGTGCCATCGATATTTTAGACACCTTCTCTTTCTTTGAAGTTGATAAAAACTTTGAACAAGAAACTTTAGCAGCTTTTGATGCCAATAGACCTGAGTTTTCTGGAAGAAATGTGAACATTGAAATTACGAAGAAAGAAAAACCAACAGGTGGCGGCGGACGTCGCAAAGGAAGAAGACCTTTCAAAGATGGAGGCAATCGAGGTAGACGTGGCGGAGATAGAAGAAAGAACAACAACCCCTCTGCTGGTTTCGGAAGAAAACGAAGAAAACGCTAAACTTTTCATTCACAATATAGAGCTCATCTTAACGGATGGGCTTTTTTTTTGATAAAACAGGTATTTCTACCCTCAAAATTATAGTACCTCGATGTTAACTTGAAGGCTCAACTATATTTTTATGAAAACTAATCAACCTTTGCTCACCATACTTATGGTCTTAATTATGCTTTCTGCATGTAAAAACTCTGATAAAAAAACCGATGATGTCACTAAAATTCACATTGCTGATCTTTGCTCAAATCCAAAAACTGTAAAAGATTTGCTTCGATGTGCGAATTCTGTTGGAACCGTCAAAATGGATAGCGTTCAAATCAAACTTGGCTCCGAGCTAAATAATGGGTGCGGAAAAGCTTGGAACGATAAAGACACAGTACTCATTATCTCTTATTCAGATTCTGTATCCTTATGGAGAGTGAATCGTAAAAAAAATGTTCCTGGCAATTATTCAGGTCATTGGTTTACAAACATCAATGCAATGGCTGCTGGCTATAGCAAAGAAAGAACATTGAATCGCTTTGCTTTGAATCCATGCCCAAAAGATAGTTTGTCTTGGACCAATTGCGTATGTCCTGGAGGAAAACAACCCATTGATTCTGTTATCAAATATGAAGAGCACATCAAATTAGGTCCAAATCAACCGTTACAGTTTGGAGTTGTTGGGAAAAGCCCGTTTGGTGAAGGTGGTGAAATGCAATGGCATATGATCCGTAAAAGAGTTCCTCCATACCGATTGTTAGATCAAATTCGTTGGGAATAGTTATATTTAAGAGTTATCAAAAACTAAAATATGAATATCGTAAAAATTGCTGCGAGTCAGCTAGGAGTTAAAGAAATTACTGGTTCAGAACACAACCCACAAATTTTAGAGTATGCTGAATTCACAGGAATCGATGGTATTACCAATGATGAGATTCCTTGGTGTAGCACTTTCGTAAATTGGTGTGCGAAGAAAGCTGGTCTAAAATTTTCTGGTAAAGCTACTGCCAGATCCTGGGTACATATAGGAAAACGTGTCAATAACCCAGTACCAGGCGACATTGTGGTTTTTTGGAGAGAACATATTCACTCTTGGAAAGGTCATGTCGGAATTTTCATGGGTTTTAATGCGAATGGAACCAAGGTCTTTTGTTTAGGAGGAAACCAAAATAACGAAGTGAATATTAGAGAATACGATGTAGAAAAAGTCCTAAGTTACCAAAGAATAGACAAAAGAGAAGTATTAGAAGCTCCAGATCCAGAACTACAATATGGTAGTCGAGGCAGACGCGTTGTCATGTTGCAAAAAGCGCTCAACTTCTTAGGATATAACTGCGGCGACGTTGACGGGCATTTTGGACGTAAAACCGAGGATGCTTTAAAACTTTTACAAGCCAATGCTAATATTGAAATTAACGGAGTCTACAATTCAGAAACTAAAAATCAGATGGAGTCTTTATTGCAATCATAATTGAATACTACCCTTAAAAAAGCTCCATAATTTGGGGCTTTTTTTTATGATCATCAATCACAGGAAAACCACCTTTTCACAAAGAGTCATTTCACCCATATTTACCTGATATACTGCAAACTAACCCATTCAGGGTAGTTGTATTGATTATGCCTTTTGATACCTTAGTTCTGTTGTTAGATCATAGCAATATCTCTTGCAAGAAAGACATAAAGTTCAAATGTCTCAAAACAGGTTGGACAGTTTGTTTATCTAAATTTAAAAAAAATGAAAAGTAAAATTTTAGCCTTGGGGAAAGTGCTTGACAAAACTGAACAAAAAAGTGTGAATGGAGGAGCAGCGGACCGACCAATTGGCTTTACCGTTAAATGCTATCTAGGTGGTCAGTGTATCCGTTATGGTAGAATGTGTAAAGAGCCTATTTGTAGGTGGAATCCTGCGTAAGCTGATCTCCAACTACAAACGAAAAAGCCACGCATATTGCGTGGCTTTTCTATACTTCTTTTAGAAAAAAACTTATCCTTCCATGATTGCAGCAGCAATCTTCTTATAAGTTCCGTTTTCTAATTTTTCTCTCACTCCTGTAAAGGCTGCGATCGTTTCATCGATGTCTTCTTGAGTATGTGTAGTCGTTGGAATCAATCGTAAGATGATCAATCCTTTTGGAATTACTGGATACACAACGATTGAACAGAAAACACCATAATTCTCTCTCAAATCGTTTACCAAAGCCATCGCTTCTGGTACATCTCCTTTTAAGTATACTGGTGTGATGCACGTTTGTGTCGTCCCTAAATCAAAACCAGCTGCTCTCAATCCTGATTGCAACGCATTGGTATTTTCCCACAACTTATCTTTCAGTTCTGGCATCGTTCTGATCATATCCAAACGCTTCAAAGCTCCTTTTACCATTGGCATTGGTAAAGACTTTGCGAACATTTGAGAACGCATGTTGTATTGTAGATACTGAATCACATCTTTATCTCCAGCTAAGAAAGCTCCGATTCCTGCCATCGACTTTGCAAAGGTTGCAAAGTACACATCAATATCGTCTTGCACTCCTTGCTCGTAACCGGTTCCTCTTCCTCCTTCTCCAAGAGTTCCGAAACCATGAGCATCGTCAACTAACAAACGGAAGTTGTATTTCTTCTTTAGTTCAACGATTTCTTTCAAACGTCCTTGCTCTCCACGCATTCCGAAAACACCTTCAGAAATCGCTAAGATTCCTCCTCCAGTTTTCTCGGCCATACGGACTGCACGCTTCATATTCTTTTCAAAACTCTCAATATCATTGTGCTTATAAACAAAACGTTTACCTGGGTGTAATCGAACACCATCAATAATACATGCATGTGTATCAACATCATACACAATGATGTCATTCTTTCCTACCAAGGCGTCGATCGCTGACATGATTCCTTGATATCCGAAATTTACCAAATAAGAAGCTTCTTTACCAACGAATTCGGCACATTCTCTTTCTAACTGCTCGTGATACTCAGTGTGACCTGACATCATTCGAGCTCCCATTGGATAAGCCATTCCGTGTTCAGCGGCTGCTTCTCCATCTATTTTCAATACCTCAGGATGGTTTGCCAATCCTAAGTAATCATTTACACTCCAAGTAATTACCTTCTTTCCATTGAACGACATTCTATTGGAAATAGGTCCTTCTAATTTTGGGAATACATAATATCCTTCTGCCTTGTCTGCCCAATTCCCCAAAGGTCCTTTATCTGCTTTGATTCTATCAAATAAATCTGCTGTCATATGTTGCTTTTAACTCACTCTTTTGCGGGTGCAAAGTAACTGATTTTTTAGGAGGAAATCAAATAAATAAAACTATTGATTATCAACAAGTTAAACCCTCAAACGTTTTCGAATTACTTCTGAATGTAGTTAGCTGGTTTGTTTTGAGGAAGTTGCGGATCAAAGTATCCTTGTTCTTTCATCCAATCATCACTGTATATCTTTGTCATGTATCTTGAACCATGATCTGGAAAGATTAAAACAACGACACTGTTCTCATCAAACATTCCTTTTGTAGCATATTGTTCGGTTGCCTGCATTACAGCTCCACAGGTATAACCAGGGAAAATGCCTTCTTTTTTAATGATTTCACGCGATTTGTAGGCAGCGTCTTTATCTGTAACTTTTTCGTAGACATCTACCACCGAGAAGTCCGTTGCTGTGGGAATCAAGTTCTTTCCTAAACCTTCAATTTTGTAAGGTTTGATTTCGTTTTTATCTAACTCCCCTGTCTCATGATATTTCTTGATTACAGATCCAACAGCATCTACTCCTAGGATTTGAATGTTGCTATTCTGTTCTTTCAAATACCGAGCGGATCCTGAGATGGTTCCACCTGTTCCACTGGCAACAACTAGATGAGTAATCTTACCTTCGGTTTGTTTCCAAATTTCTGGTCCTGTTGAAGCATAATGTGCTTCAATGTTCAACTCGTTGAAGTATTGATTGATATAGATAGAATTTGGAGTCTCTTTATGCACTCTTTTGGCAACTTCGTAATAAGATCTTGGATCATCAGCAGGTACATTTGCAGGACATACAAACACCTCTGCTCCCATGGTTCTAAGGATTTCAATTTTGTCCGGTGAAGACTTATCGCTTACAGCCAACTTACACTCGTAACCTTTGACCATGGCTATCATTGCAAGGGAAAACCCCGTATTTCCTGAAGTTGTTTCTACAATGGTACTGCCGGGTTTTAAAATGCCTTGCTTCTCTGCATTTTCTATAATGTGAAGAGCAATTCTATCTTTTGCTGAATGTCCTGGATTGAACATTTCTAACTTGGCAAAATAGGTTCCCGGTAGGTCTTTGGTGATGTTGTTGAGTCGGACCATAGGTGTCTGTCCGACCAGTTCTAATAAGTTGTTATAAACGCCTTTGCTTCTATTCATTCGATCACTTTTCACAAAGAAACTCCGAAGAGCTTCTTTGTTTCGAGTGCAAAACTAAATTATTTTTCCAATTTATTCTCCAATG
>CAZTFN010000237.1:0-6531 GCA_964612905.1 uncultured Flavobacterium sp.
AGCAGATAAGGTGATTGAAAGAACGTATGAGTCTCCGTTCTTACCTCATAACTGTATGGAACCTATGAACTTCTTTGCGAATGTAACTGCTGAAAAAGTGCATTTGGTTGGACCAATTCAAACGCCAGCTTGGGCCGCTGGATTGGTAGCAGGAGCCTTGAAAAGAAAACCTGAAGAAATTCATTTAGAAATGACCCGAATGGGAGGTGGATTTGGACGACGTCTTTATGGAGATTTTGTTCTAGAAGCTGCTGAAATTTCCGATAAAATCAAAAAACCAGTAAAGGTTGTTTTCTCAAGAGAAGATGATATGGCTGCTGGAACCTACAGGCCTGCAATCAAGTATAGAATTGCCGCATCGCTTAAAGACGGAAAGATCACGGGATATCATTTAAAGGAAGCTGCCATTAACAGTAATATGTATGGATTGATTCCTAATTTCTTCCCAGCAGGATGCATTCCAAATTATAAAGTAAGTACCGCCAATTACCAGAGTGATATGACCACAGGAGCTTGGCGTGCGCCTTACACCAACTTCTTAGGTTTTGCTGAACAAAGTTTCTTTGCTGAATTGGCAGATGAACTCGGTAAAGATCATCCACAATTGTTGATTGAGCTTTTACAAAACGTGAAAGGAACATCAGATGAGAGAATTCAATATTCTGGTCAAAGAATGGAAGATACCATCAAACTAGCAGTTCAAAAATCGAATTGGGGCAAAACACCATCAGGAACTTCTCAAGGATTTGCGGCATATTATAGTCACAATACCCATGTGGCTGAGGTTGCAGATATTGAAATGGTTGACGGATCTCCAGTCATCAAAAAAGTAACGGTTGCTGTTGACTGTGGAATTGTAGTCAATCCATCAGGAGCACGAAATCAGGTTGAAGGAGGAGTGATTGATGGAATTGGTCATGCCATGTATGGTGACTATCAGTTCAAAGATGGGAAACCTGTAGCAACTAATTTTGATCGTTATCGATTGATTCGTATGATGGAAACTCCACAAGTAGAGGTACACTTTGTACAAAACGACAAAACACCTACTGGACTGGGAGAACCAGGATTGCCACCAGCAGGTGGAGCAGTGGCCAATGCAATCAAAGCGGCTACAGGTCAGCGATTGATGAATCAACCTTTCATTAATGAATTGGATAAAGTAAGATCGAAGGTTTTAGGATAAAATTTAGATCTCAATTTACATAGAAGAAGAGGCTTTAGAATAACATTTTAAAGCCTCTTTTTTCTTCCCAAAAAATTGTATTTTTCAATAAAATTACTACCATGAAAATCACCATCAAAGACGAGACCTTAACAGGAGATGTTATTGATACAATCGAGTTAAATGTCGCAGATGAACAACTCACGGTAAAGGACATCATTGCCGCGAGGGTCGAAGCAGAAGTTACCTTATACAATAAAAAACTGCCTGAGTATTTTAAAGGGCTGGTAAAACCTACAGAAG
Organism: uncultured Flavobacterium sp.; assembly: GCA_964612905.1. Taxonomy (GTDB): domain Bacteria; phylum Bacteroidota; class Bacteroidia; order Flavobacteriales; family Flavobacteriaceae; genus Polaribacter. Next base: position 1,469 of record CAZTFN010000237.1, read on the forward strand.
CTGAGAAAACCTTAAACGGCTACAAATTAAAAGATCGAAAAAGGCTGGTGGATATTGAAAAGCAAGTCTTTGTGGCCTTGGATGCCTTCCAAAAAAATGGATACTTCGTTTTAATTGATAACAATCAGGCAGAAAGTCTAGAGCAACAAGTACAGATCCATCAACATACCACCATCAGTTTTGTGAAATTAACACCACTTGTGGGCGGATAAAAATAACGCTATGGGAATTATTGATAGTCTTAAAAATCTCTTTGGAGGGAATGACAAAGAATCGAACATTACGAATAATCAAGTTCGTGATGACAATGATAATGAGGAATACCATGACCTGATTCACAGTATCATTGAAGAGATTCACCAAGTATATGGAAAGCAATGGTGGTACAATGTTTCATTGAGTAAAAGTGAAACCTATCAACAACTCAAGAAAAAGGATTCTTCTTTTCGGAAAGACTTGGTGATTTATTTGACCTATAAAATTTGTCGAAAAGGGAAAAAGAATAGATACGAGCGGTATGCTTCTACCGACAAAGAACAACAATTTATTGCAGCCTATTTAGAAATTCTTTTTGGACTACTTAGAAGCAACTTGAATTATACCACCGAAGAGCTTATTGAACTTTTTACGTTGTTTAAAAAAGGCGATGAGAACTATTTTAGAAGATTTTCATCTTGGCCCATAGGTTTCGCGTCTCAGCAGGTTGAGCGGCACGTGAAAGCTGATGGACTGTCTAAAGAGTTAAAAAGCTTCTTAGAAGAGTTTCTTGAATGGGACCAATTCGAACAAAGCAAGGGTTATTACGGCTCAGATCTAGAGAAGGTCCGCGTACGAATAGAAAAAATACTCTTTGATGGTTCGGGCTCAGAACGGAAGCAAGCACCTTATATGTTACCTGAAGATCGACCTGGAGAATTGATTAATGTTGAGATCTCAAAATTAGACCCTGAAGTTCAAGATCACTGGTATGGATTGTTTCACCTATTTATAAAAGCAAATGCTTCTAAACCTTCCAATCGATACTTAAAATCCACAAGTACCTTTATTGATGCTATTGGAATTGCCAACTACAAACAAATGGTTCATCCATGGTTGGAATATTTAATCAGTCTTGAACCTATAGAAATTGAAGAGGTTTATGATCATGGAGGGTATGAGTATCGCTATACCACGTATCGATTTATTGATGAAAAAAACTCTGTATTTTTCAAAGGATTGGTATGGAGTCTTGCTAAATTCCACGATTCAAAGACCTTAAACCTGTTAGGGAAACTCACAGAAAAAGCTTTCAAAAAGATACCTGGAGTAGGTCCCACGGCTGCGGCGGTTGGAAACGCATGCCTTTATGTACTTGGGAATACACGAGGCCTAGAAGGAGTGAGTCATCTTTCACGTCTCAAACTAAAGATAAAGCAAAACAATACACGAAAACTCATTCTAAAATACTTGGACGAAGCCTCAAAAAAGCTAGGTGTTTCTCCATCAGAAATAGAAGAACTGTCCATTCCTGACTTCGGCTTACAAGAAGGAAAGAAGAGTTTCAAGTTTGATGATTATACCTTGCACATCGAGATTGCCGATTTGGGGAAAGTGAATCTTTCTTGGGAAAAACCTGATGGATCCGCACAAAAAACAACACCTTCCTTTGTCAAAAGTTCTGCGAAGCATAAAGAACTACTGAAAAAGGCAAAAGCAGATGTAACGCAAATCAAAAAATACCTGACTGCACAGAGAGATCGAATTGACCGCTTGTATTTAGAAAAACGAGTTTGGAACTACGATGCTTATTTAAAGAGTTATCTCCATCATGGTTTGGTGGGATTCATTGCCAAGAAACTCTTATGGCAGGTTGAAAAGGATGAAGAGTTCATGACTGTTTTCCAACAAGAAGGAAAATGGATGGATAAAAACGGTACAGAAATCACTTGGATTGATGAGTCAACCAAGATTCGACTTTGGCATCCGATTCATTCAGAATTGGATGAAATTCTCTATTGGAGAAATCGATTGGAAGAACTGAAAATCAAACAACCGCTCAAACAAGCGTATCGAGAAGTCTATATTCTGACCGATGCTGAAGTCAACACCACGGTTTACAGCAACAGAATGGCTGCACATATCATCAAGCAACATCAGTTCAATGCACTCACGGGAGTTCGAGGCTGGAAATACTCGCTTATGGGAGCTTATGATGATGGTAGAGATGGAGAGGTAGCCAGTATACACATGGGCGCATATGACATGTCTGCGGAATTTTGGATCAATGAAATTGCTTCTGATGATCAGTTTAATGATGCTGGAATTTGGAACTATGTAGCAACAGATCAGGTTCGATTTGTGAAAGATGATGACCATGTGACCAACCTAATTGATGTCCCTAAATTGGTTTTCTCTGAGATCATGCGAGATGTAGATTTGTTTGTGGGAGTATGTAGCGTTGGAAATGATCCTGAATGGAGAGACAACGGAGGTTTGCCTCAATACCGAGAATATTGGACCAGCTATTCTTTTGGAAACCTCACAGAAATAGCCAAAACACGAAAAGAGATTTTGGAGAAGTTACTCCCAAGATTGAAAATCAAAAACGTAAGTACGATTGAAGGAAAGTTTTTGAAAGTGAAAGGGACCAAAAGAACCTACAAGATTCATATTGGAAGTTCCAACATTCTGATGGAGCCCAACGATCAGTATCTATGTATTGTTCCAGCGCGAGGAAAAGACAAAAACACTTCAAATGTCTTCTTACCTTTTGAGGGAGATCGAGGACTATCTTTGGTGTTGAGCAAGGCATTTTTATTAGCTGCGGATGATAAAATAACCGACCCAACCATATTGAGTCAAATAGGTAGATGATGCATGATTCTCGATATCAAGTACACGAACGACTTCCAGAAGTAGGACCCTTAGGGCAACAGAAACTCAAGGAGAGTTGCATTACCATTGTTGGGTGTGGTGGACTTGGGAACTTCTGTTTGCAATCTTTGGTGGCTATGGGTGTTGGGACCATTAAAATCATTGATGATGATATCATTGAAGTGTCAAATCTTCAGAGACAGGTTCTCTTTAAGGAAGAAGATATTGGAAAATCCAAAGTTGTTGTTGCCAAAAAGGAATTGCAAAGTCAAAATTCAGAAGTAAGCATAACCACTTATATTAAGAGAGTTACTTCAAAGAATTCTGATGAAGTATTAAAGAAATCAGACATGATCATAGATTGTACTGATAATTTTACAGCAAGGTTGGTTATTGATCAGTATTGTAGTGCTCATCAAATTCCATTGATCTATGGAGGCATACGAGGTTTTGAAGGTACTATTTCAGTATTCAATTATAAAGGAGGAAAATCGCTAAGAGAAACCTTTGAGAATCATGAAGAAATTTTTCAATCAGAGAACTGTGATGATTCAGGTGTGATGCCTCAGGTGGTAGCGATGGCGTCAAATTTGCAGGTAAATGAAGCAGTAAAGATCATTCTGGAGCTTCCCAATGTGCTTAAAGGGAAACTACAAGTCTTTAACATGCTAAAGAATACCTTTAGAGTATTCAACCTTCAATAAAAATTTAGGATAAGTCCAGCAACTTCTGATAAGCTTCGGAGGTATCAACATCAAAATAAGGAGTTTCTGTATTCAGCTTTAATACTTCCTTTTTATATTTTTCAATCAATGGTTTTGCTCCTTCTTCGTTCTTTAATCGAATCAAACTATTAAACAATGATTTATCAAAGACCACAGGAACACCAGAGGTGTCATCATATTCTGTTTGGATGATGCGCTTTCCTGAACTCTTGGAAAGTTCAATCAACTCCTCATAATGTGAAGATTCTAACAAAGGAAGGTCAGCCAAGGTGATCAAAACACGATCATATACTTCTTTTTTCTGAATCAATTCAACACCTTTACTTAAGGAACTTCCCATTCCCTCTTGCCATTTTGCATTCATGACAACGGTCACAGGTTTGTCTCTTAAATGAGGGAAAATATCTTTAAAATAAGCTCCTAAAACCACGAAAACTTGCACGTGTTCAAGACTTTGGAACTGTTTGATATTTTCTAATAAAAGGGTCGAATTTTTATAGGGAAGCAACTGTTTGGGCTGTCCCATGCGTTTGGATTGGCCTGCAGCAAGGATTAAAATAGCTGTTTTCGACATTACTGATGAATTCCTCCGATTTTATCCTTCAAAGATAAAGGTTTTTGATTTCGAATCACAGATAATATTTCAGCTAAAATTGAAATTGCAATTTCTTGGGCAGTTTCCGCACCAATATTAATTCCAGCAGGACCATGCAACCGATCAAAGAATGCATCGGAAATATCAGAACCTCTTTCCAACATCTCATTGATCAGTTTTTCTCTTCTTTTGCTAGGACCCAACAATCCAATGTAGGGAACATTTTTATCTATGATTGCAGAAAGGTACTTTAGGTCCTTGACATAACTATGTGTCATAAACATCAATGCTGTTTGAGCGTCAAATTCAACAGCGGAAAATTCTTTTTCATCAATGCCCAGATAATTGGCTGCTCCGGGAAAATTTTCGATCGATTTTGGGTCGTCAGGAGGAGCAATAATGTCTACCTCCCATCCTGTACTAGCAGCATATTTACACAATTGAACCGCATCGTGTTCAGATCCAACAATCACCAATTTAAATCCAGGTTGGATCGTCTGCTCAAATACATCCAAAGCCTCATTTTCATCTGTGCCTAGTGAAATTTTATAGGATTGATCATTCAAATGAAATGCAGAAAAACCTTTGAACCGGTTTTCTTCTTTTTTTGAATAGTATGATGTGATTTTGAAAGATTTCCTCGAAGTACATTGTTGTTCAAAAGCCTCGTAAAAGGCTTCTTTAGGATCAAAGAGTTCGATTAAAATGTACAGGATTCCTTCACAACCCAATCGATAACGACCATCATAAACCATCAATTTAGGTTGATGGGTTTCAAATACAGACTGCGCTTGCCGTAAGACTTCCTTTTCTACGCAACCACCACTCACAGCACCAATCATTTTACCATCACTTTGAATGGACATTCGAACACCGGGCCGTCGGTACGA
>CAZTFN010000238.1:0-6519 GCA_964612905.1 uncultured Flavobacterium sp.
GATGCACATGCAAGGTACCCCACAAACCATGCAGCAAAATCCAACCTACGAAGACATCACTACGGAGCTGATCAAATTCTTTTCGGAAAAAATTCATCAACTTCATCAACTACAAGTAAAAGATGTGATCATCGATGTAGGATTTGGATTTGGAAAAACTATTGAACAGAACTTTCAATTGCTGAAAGATTTAAAGTTCTTCGAAACTTTGAATGCTCCTATTCTTGCAGGGGTTTCAAGAAAATCCATGCTGTACAAAACCTTGAACATTTCAGCTCAAGAAGCCCTAAACGCTACTACTTCAGCAAATACTATTGCACTATTAAACGGAGCGAATATCTTGCGTGTTCATGATGTGAAAGAAGCTCTTGAATGTGTTAAAATTGTCGATCAACTTAAATAAGCCCCAACTTCGGCACTCTTTTTGTTTGATTCTCAGTAAACTAAAAAATTACAACTATGAGAAGAGAACTTCCCAACATCAATGCTGGGTCTATGGCAGACATTGCATTTTTACTACTAATTTTCTTTTTGGTGACCACCATTATTGAAACCGACAAAGGTATTTTCACCAAACTACCGAGAAAGGATAATCAAGAGGAAATCATTACGTTCAAAGACAAAAATATCTTAGACGTCATCATCAATCCAAACAATCAATTGTTGGTGGAGGATGAAGTTGTTGAGATTCCACAACTCACCGAAATCGCCAAAACCTTTATTGACAATGGTGGAGGTACAGACAAAGATGGAAAAGCTTGTACATGGTGCCGAGGTGCCCATAATCCAAAATCTTCGGATCATCCTTCAAAAGCTTTAATTGCTATTGACGCCAATAGAGTTGCTCATTACGGAACCTATATTCAGGTGTTGGATCACATCCATCAAGCCTATGCAGAGTTGCGAGATCGCTATGCTAAAGAAGTCTATCAAATGTCTTATAAGGCGATGGTAAAAGACGAAAAGGACAATGTTGGTAATAAAGAACTCTTAAGAGAAAAAATCAAAGACGTAAGATCTAAGTATCCATTGCTGGTGACAGATTCCCAAATTCAAGAGTAGATCTAAAGTCAGAAGTTGAAAGTTGGAAATACTAGATGAAATCTTACATAGATTTCTGGAGTCAATGATTTACGAAAACGAGGTTAAAGATATACTTCTGACTTCTTAGTTCCGACTTTACACTTCTGACTTCTTCCTTCATACTTGCTTCTTTTGCAACTTTATTAGTACTTTTACGCGAAACCTGTCAATATCAATGCTAGATTTTATTGATTTTTCATTCCTAGATGTACTAGACATTCTCCTAGTAGCCATTCTCATCTACTATATCTACAAGCTTTTAAAAGGAACGGTTGCCATCAATATTTTCGTAGGAATTGCTTTAATTTTTCTTATCTGGAAGATGACTCAGATCCTAAAAATGGAAATGTTGAGTAATATTCTTGGGTATTTATTGAGCGGCGGAGTCATAGCTTTGATCATTGTTTTTCAACAGGAAATTAGAAAATTCCTCTTGATGATTGGAACGACCAATGTTGCGTCTAGAAGAAATTTCTTAAAACAGATTAATTTTTTAAAATCTGAGATTAGCTCTGAAACCGATACCGATCTAATTCTATCTGCTTGCAGAAAACTATCTATCACGAAAACAGGAGCTTTGATTGTGCTGGAACGCACCAATAGTCTTGACTTTTTAATTAATACTGGTGACAGTATGAATGCAAAAGTCAATATTGCACTCTTGGAAAGTATCTTTTATAAGAATAGCCCACTTCATGACGGAGCTACGATCATTCGAGACAATTATGTTGTGGCTACTCGTGTAATCCTACCAGTTTCGAATGACACAAAGATTCCTGCTCGATTTGGTTTACGCCATAGAGCCGCTATTGGAGTTGCAGAAAAAACAGATGCTGTTTGCCTTTTGGTTTCGGAAGAGACAGGTGAAATTTCATATATCAAAGATGGAAATTTTGAGCTCTTCGAAGATTTCAAAGAGTTACAAGAAAAACTAAGAAACGACATTCAATAATAAGAAAGGATGGATTGTAAAAATTGTGGTGCCCATTTAGAAGATGATGCTGGATTTTGCTCTTATTGCGGGGCGAGAGTGATCATGGACCGAATCTCTTTTAAGTTTTTATTTAAGGAGTTTATGGACAAAGTTTTGAGTGTAGATAATAGACTCATGAAAACCTTCTTCCACTTATTTTACAAACCCGAAGTTGTCATCAATAGCTATATTAATGGCGTTCGTAAACGCTACTTCAATCCTGTGAGTTATTTGTTGATCTCTATCACCGTAAGTGGTCTTTACATTTATTTTTTGAAGGATGTATTATTGGATGCTTTTACCGTTGAATCGCCGGGTAATCCATTTAATAACGCCCAGTACACAAGCAACTTTATGGATGTGTTTACAGAATATCAAGCCATTTTTACGGTCATGAATATTCCGATTTATGCGTTTTTATCTTGGTTGGTTTTTTTGAATAGAAAGAAATATAATTTTTACGAACACATCGTCGTGTATTTATATGCGGCTTCTCATGCTACTTTTTTCTCGTTCTTATTCGTAATTCCTTTTTACTTTATTAGCGCAGACCTTACAGCTAAAATGTCCATGATTGTGTCAGCTTTGACTTTCGTATATTTTGGCTTTGTTTTGGTTCGACTCTTTAAGTTAACCTTTTTTCAATTTATCATTAAGACCTTGTATTTCTTCTTCTTGTCTTTATTCTTCTTTACTATTTTGGGAATTGGTATGAATGTAGTTCTATTATTTAGCCTAGGAAAAGATGAATACATGAAGCAGTTTGTTCCGCAAGCATTACCTAAAAAGGATAGCATTCAAAATGTACAACCAGTAGATAGTTTGAAAACGATTCAGCAGAAAGATAGTCTTGATGTTAAAACAGACCCTAAGGATATCTCATTTTACGAAGCAAGTTCTAGACTGAATTGCTTGTCATAAAGGTTTCTGTAATATCCATTTTCTTTTTTGAGTAACTCTTTATGTGTTCCTTTCTCAACGATCTGTCCCTTATCCATCACAATGATTTGATCGGCCTTTTTGATGGTAGCCAACCTGTGAGCAATCACTATTGATGTTCGATCTTCTGTAATGGTATCTGTAGCATATTGAATCATTTGTTCTGAGTGAGAATCCACAGAAGAAGTTGCCTCGTCTAAGATGAGAATACTAGGTTTGCTTACATAAGCTCTCAAGAATGCAATTAATTGTCGCTGACCCGATGACAACATCACTCCTCTTTCTTTTACATTGTAGTAATAGTTTTCTGGAAGAGACATGATAAAATCGTGAATCCCAATTTTTTTAGCAGCTTCTTTGACCTCTTCAATAGATATCTCTTCGTTCTTCAGGGTAATATTATTATAAATGGTATCTGAGAATAAGAATACATCTTGCAATACTACGGCAATTTCGCTTCTCAAAGAGGTCAATTCATAATCTTCCACAGGAACATTATCAACCGCAATGGTTCCGCTATCAATTTCATAGAAACGATTTATAAGATTGATAATGGTTGATTTTCCAGCTCCTGTTGCACCCACAATGGCAATGGTTTGACCTTTCTTTACATCAAAAGAAACACCTTTTAACACCTCTTCTCCTTCAACATAGCTGAATCGTACGTCCTTGAATGAAATGTCGCCTTCAATAGCTTCTGCCTGGTAGGTTCCTTCCTTGCGAATGGCACTATCAGTATCGATCACTTTGAAAACGCGTTCACCAGAAACAATTCCCATTTGCAATTGATTGAATTTATCAGCAATTTGTCGCAAAGGCCTAAATAGCATTTGTGCAAACATGATAAACCCAAATATAGTTCCGGGTTTATCAACAACTCCTATCAATACTTGCCTTCCTCCGTACCACACAATGGCACCGATGGCAATAGACGATAATATTTCAGCAATTGGAAAGAAAATAGAGTAATACCAAATGGTTTTGATATACCCCTTTTTATGTTTATCGTTGATCTCTTTGAATTGTTCATATTCAATCTTTTCTCTATTGAATAGTTGAACAATCTTCATTCCTGTCACTCTTTCTTGTACGAAGCCGTTCAAATTAGCTACTTGATTTCTTACTTCCTGAAAAGTTGCTTTGATTGCTACTTGAAAAACTTTGGTGGCGTAGATTAATAATGGAAGAACAGCAACGGCGATTAGTGTTAATTGCCAGTTCAATATAAACATCACAATCAATACCGCGACCATCTTTAAAATATCACTCACAATCGTGAACACCCCGTTCGAGAAAAATGCTGCAATGGTCTCAATATCGGATACAACTCTGGTGACTAATTTCCCCACAGAGTTGTTATCGAAATAAGACATTTTGAATTTTAAGATGTGATTGAATGTCTTGATTCTGATGTCACGAATAATGTGTTGTCCAACCCAATTGGCGAAGTATATAAAAGTGAATTGTAAGAGTACTTCCCCAAAAAGAATTCCAAACATTAGGGTGATGTAATTGAGGAGACCTACTGGATCTTTCTCTAGGATATAAGAGTCAACAACATCAACCAGTATTAAAGGTCTAAGTACAGAGAAGATGGCTAATAAAATGGTTGATATTGCTGCGATAGCAAACATCAACTTATACCTTCTAGCAAAGCTCATCAACCTTCTGAAAACCTTTATATCAAATGCTTTTGCCGATACTTTTTCTGACATATTAATACGTAACTTTTGTTAAAAATAAGCCTTGCGCAGGAACTGACAAACCTGCTTCACTTCTTTTTTTGCTTTCAATCACTTTTCTAAAATCTTCTACTGTTTTCTTTCCTTGCCCTACTTCGATTAATGTTCCTACGATGGCTCGCACCATATTTCGTAAAAATCGATTTGCAGTGATGTGAAAGACCAATTCAGACCCGTCTTGCTTCCAGACTGCTTCGGTAACTGTGCAATTGAATGTCTTTACATCTGTCTTCACTTTTGAAAAACATTCGAAGTCTGTATACTCTAACAATACCGCTGCCGCTTGATTCATCGCTTCTATCTCCAAACGTTGTTGGTAAAGTTGCCAACTCGTATCCAATAAAAATGGATTTCTTCCTAACCAAATGTGATACTCATAGCTTCTACTTGTGGCATCAAAACGTGCATGTTTGTCTTTAGAAACATTGGACATAGAGTGAATCACAATATCGTTGGGAAGCAACGCATTGAACTTATATACAAAATCGGAATTCAATTCTCTACTTGAGTCAAAATGTGCAAACATCTGTCTCGCATGCACACCAGCATCGGTTCTTCCTGCTCCTACGATATCAATGGGCTCCTGCAAAATCTTGCTGATCGCTTTATTGATTTCCTCTTGAACTGAGATCGCATCAGGTTGAATTTGCCAGCCATGATACGCAGTTCCTTTGTACGATAACTCTATGAAATACCTCAAAAAAAGTAGTGATTTAGCGTGGATCAAAATTACGGATTTTATTTTGTTCTTCGTACTTTCGAGGTCGTGAAGAAAATCCTATTACTTTCAGACACTCACAGTCATATTGACGATCAAATTTTGAAGTTTGTGAAGCAGGCTGATGAAGTTTGGCATGCAGGCGATATTGGCAATCTAAAAGTTACTGATACTATAAAAGAACTCAAACCTCTTCGAGCTGTTTATGGGAATATTGACGATAAAGATGCTCGAGCAGAATTTCCTCTTGACAATCTATTTGAAGTTGAAGGAGTTTCTGTTTGGATGACTCATATCGGTGGATATCCGAATAAGTACAACCAAAGAGTAAGAGCGAAATTACAATCGAATCCACCTAAACTTTTTATCTCTGGGCATTCGCACATTCTAAAAGTTCAGTATGACAAAAAATTAGAGTTATTACATCTAAATCCAGGAGCAGCTGGGAAACATGGTTTTCACAAAGTGAGAACCATGCTCCGTTTTTCCTTGGAAAATGCTACAATTAAAGATTTAGAGATTATCGAATTGGCTAAGAGATCGTGACGGGTTCTTTTTCGAAGACAGGCAGCTCAATAGTGATTTTTGTTCCTTTTCCTTTTCCACTTTCTATATTGAACTTTCCTTTCATCATTTGAATCCTAGCATCAATTTGGTTGATTCCCAGACCGTCTTTTTCTGGGATTGTTTCTTTGTCAAATCCTTGACCATTGTCTTCAATGATCAGAATGAGTTTTTTATTCTTTTCTACCAACGTAATTAGGGCATGAGATGCTTGACTATGCTTCAAAATATTATTGATAAACTCTTGGATGATATTGTACAATTTGATCTCAAACCTCTGATCATATCGTTTGATGTATCGAGTATCATGATCTATTTGCAATTCTGAGTTGGAGAACTTCTCAGCAATATCTTTGATGGCAAAACTCAATCCAAATTTCAAGAGTATAGAGGATACCAAAGTATGAGAAAGATCTCTAATTTTTTGAGAAGCTTCGTTGATGATGCCCTGAGATTTGTCAACTTCAATAGGTGTTTTCCCGTTGAATTGAGTCTTACAT
>CAZTFN010000239.1:0-6460 GCA_964612905.1 uncultured Flavobacterium sp.
CTTGGGTTTACTGTTTAAAAGAACTTTTCATATATAGTCATTTTTTATAGTCAGTTGGATGCTACTTTAGAAATTGTTAGATTGGAGTTGTTTTAAGTGGACAAAAACAGCACGGATTATAAATCCGCGCTATCGGGAGAGTGAAAACGAAAGAAGATAAGATTTAATATGAATAAAAATTTCATTGGAATTATTTTATTATTGTTGGGTGGATACTACGCAATCTGGACTGCGTTTTACAAAGAAAAACGGGAAAATGCTAGTGTGTTTGGAGAAATAAGCTCCATATATGATATAGCAATACCAATAATACTAATTATATGTGGAATTATTTTAATGATTAAATCATGGATAGAATATGCACCAACACCTTGTTAATTTTACTTGTTTTTTTGTCAGGATGTGTTGATAAATCTGCGCTATTGGGTTAATAAATTATATTAAAGAATGGAAAAGGCCTCAATTTTTAGAAGAATATCATCTGGGTTTATAAATTATTTAATATTCCTAATGTTCGTTTTTCTTACATTCATTTTTTTTGGCTACGAAGACTTCAATGGAGAACTTGCTGTGAGCATTTCCCATGGTCTATTGATAATGATTTTTTGGCCACTATTCAATATACTTTCGGAGTATTTTTTTGGACGAACTCTAGGAAATTATATTGTAAGTATAAAACCAATTTCATTAATTGATGAAGAATCAAAATTGACATTTACACAAGTGTTTAAAAGACATTTTGTTTATTGGATCGATTTTTCGATAGTAGGATTAATTTTAATAATAGCAACAGAGAAAAAGCAAAGATTGGGAGATTTATGGGCCAAAACTGTTGTTGTTAAAGAATTTAAGCAAAAAGAGTACTGGTAATTTAAATCAGTATTGTACCCGATAGCGCGGATTTGCAAACCCGATAGCGCGGATTTGCAATCCGTGCAAACAACAAAATAACTGTACTAAAAACCCAAGTGTTCTGCACTTGGGCTTACTTTTTTAAAATGAAGACACTATATGGTAAAAGATGCCTACAAAATACAAAGTAACCATTGTTGGAGAAGCCTATTTCATTACTGTCACTATAGTGAACTGGATAGATGTATTTACAAGGTTAAGACAGAAGTATGTTATTTTGAATGCCTTGAAATATTGTCAAAGAAAAAGAGGTTTAGAGATTTATGCCTATTGCTTAATGTCCAGTCATTTGCATATGTTGTGTAAAGCTTCAGAAAAAGAGCCCTTATCCAATGTGATACGAGATTTTAAGAAATTTACCTCCAAGAGGATCCTTAAGACCATATTAGAACATCCTGAAAGCAGAAGAGAGTGGATGCTATCTTCTTTTAAAGAAGCTTGTGCTCATTTAAAAAGAAAGCAACAATACAAAGTTTGGCAAACCGGCTATCATGCAGAGCATATCTATTCAAATCGTTTTATTAAGCAAAAAGTAATGTACATCCATCGAAATCCTGTAGTGGAGAAAATAGTTTCCAACCCTGAAGATTATTGGTTCAGTTCAGCTAGAAATTATGCTGAGTTGGATAATGATTTGGAAATTGTTAGATTGGAATTGTTTTAAGTGGACAAAAACAGCACGGATTATAAATCCGCGCTATCGGGTTTGTATTGATTTATGAAGAAGTAAATAACTTGTTATGTTAAAGAAATTACAATCTATAATTCAGGCGAAACACTTGAAGATTAGATTTAATTGGTTTTGCGGTTCAGGCTTTGAAATATCAGAGTGGGGTAGTTCTTTAAATTTTCCAGTTGAAGGTTATATAGAACCAGAGCATATTGGACCTATAAAAATGAATCAATGGCTTTGGTTAGAAATTGACCCAATTGAAATTGTTGTTGTGGGAAAGTTAGTTCCAGATAAGAAGATTGATCATCAAACAGAGGTAGTTCGTTTTTTAGAGGAAAACCAAATTGCTTTTATGAAGAACAATGAATTTATAAGAATTGATAATACTTTCTTTATAGCAGAGACTTGATGCAACTAAGCCTCAAAAAAACTAAAAACAGACCCACCATATCTCTTGTCATACCCAAACTTAGGATGCTCAGAAATGTCCATATGCTTGGAGTGTTCTACAATCAAGACACCTTCTTCGTTTAATAAGTTTTTTTCAAAGACCAAGTCCACAATTTTTAGGAATTCGGATACTTCCAAATTGTAAGGTGGATCGGCAAAAATGATGTCTGCGGTAAGGTTGGTTTTTTCTAAAAACTTAAAGACGTCACTTTTATAAGGGTGAATGGGAAGATCTAGCTCCTTAGCCGTCTTGTGAATGAACTTCACGCATCCAAAGTTCCCATCAATGGCATAAATGCTTTGGGTGCCTCTAGAGGCAAATTCATAGGCAATATTGCCTGTGCCAGAGAACAAGTCAATGACAGAAACAGCATCGAAGTAATAGAGGTTGTTTAGAATGTTGAACAGCGATTCTTTTGCCATGTCGGTCGTTGGACGTACTGGCAAGTTCTTTGGCGCCGTAATGCGCTTTCCTTTGTGTTTTCCAGAGATGATTCTCATCCTAACAAAATAAAATTAGCGTGGTTCTCTAATTCCTCTTCTTCTGAAAGAGTAGAGGTGGTCTCCATGAAGTCAATGTTTCGGATGTACTTATAGGCAATTTCATAGAGTTCTGAATCTTTGTCGATAGCTCCAGAGAAACTCACATTCAAGGCATCTGGATTCAATTTCAATTGCTCAAAGGTGAAGAGAATATAATAGATGAAATCTTCTTTGGTTTGATATTCAAAAGAATTGAAGAACAACAGTTTCTGATCTTCAATCACCACAATGTCAAAGGTAGTACTACCAACATTCACATAGAAACTCACCGATTCCTTTTGTGATCGATTCATCAACTTTTCCACCAATACCGAAGCGTGATGCTTGAATTCAAACTCGCCAAAGTTTTGAAACAAGAAGTTGTTGATATTCACATAGGGAATGTATACATTCTTAAAATCGAAGTGATCAAAGGCATCAAAGGTCACATAATCGGTGGCAATGGTTTTGATGTTGTAGTTCAAATAGTTTTTTAGATTGTCTTCACTGAAATACACATTCGGAACAAAGCTATTCAAATGATTCTCGTGAATCACCAACACTGATTCAAAATCATCTTGTAAATCTTGATCACTCTTAAAAATACCCTCAATATGATCTAAAAGCGATTCAGGAGTGGTGGTTTCTCGATCAAAAGAATAGGATGAGAAATGATATGCTGTATTATCAGCGTTTGAGATACAAAAAGAAAATCCATCCAAACTGAATTGGATGGATAGCTTTCTTTTGGAAATATTTTCTATGCTTTTGCTAATCTTTGTTTGCAGCATCATTTTTATCATAAGATGGAGGCCAGTTTCCACCGGTAGTCACTTCCGTCAACGATCCGACAGATACATATTCTCCTTTGATCTCATCCGTAGTAATGGCTTCTTTCTCTTGCTTTACCAATGAACGATCCATTCCTTTTAGAATTGCTTCTTTTTCAGTTTTCGCTTCAAAAACAGGAACCTCTAAACCAGCAATCTTTTCTACAGACGCAACTTGTAGGTCAAACTTCTTTCCGTCAACCCCAGGAACATTAAACATGTTCTTATAGTCTCTGTTTTCAAACTGAACTAAAATAGGCTCATAGGCAATCGTATCTTTCACACGTTTTTCAACGTCTACCATTACAGGCTGCCATTTTGTTCCTTTGTTCACCTTTACCACAGTATCACGCATTTCTACGATGGCACGCTTTGCTGTGTCAATAAAGCTGATCAAAATATCTTCTTTATCTGTATAATTACCATTTACCTCGTAGTATGCAATTTCAGCATCTCTAATAATCTTCAAGTTTTCGATTACTTTCGCAAAACGAACTCTTTTCTCCTTGTTAAAATTGATAGGTCTCATAACGCCATCATAAATTTTATACACTAAGAAAACAGCCAAAACTAATAGCACCAAAGACGCTACCCATCTTAACTTTAATGGTAAGAATTTAACAACAACAATAGCTAGACCAACGGCTACAGCTACGGCAAGGATAATATATACAATCATTTTTAATAGTTATAAGTTTTCACTTCTCGCAAATCTACAATTTTTTTTTAATCATGAAAACTTTTGAAAGCAATTCAGTGTATCTTTAACGTTTTAAAATTTCATGCTACAAAAACCCTCAGATTTCCATAGGGAATTACTTCAAAAATTCCCTTACGTACCCACCTCAAAACAACAAGAACTGTTCCATTTATTGGTCGACTTTATTTTTTCGAAAGACAACCAGTCGTTATTCTTACTCAAAGGATACGCAGGAACAGGAAAGACCAGCACCATTAGTGTCCTGGTGAATAGCTTGTGGAAGGCAGGAAAGAAAGCGGTTTTATTGGCACCTACAGGAAGGGCGGCAAAGGTCATTTCTGGATATTCAAAACGTCAAGCATTAACCATCCACAAGAAAATCTACTTTCCAAAGAAGTCGAAGAGTGGCTCGGTAGATTTCGTTTTGCAAACTAATAAACACACCAATACGATCTTTATTGTTGACGAAGCTTCCATGATTCCAGATCGACCTCAAAATGCTAAATTGTTTGAAGCAGGTTCGCTATTAGATGATCTCATTTCATACGTGTACTCAGGTCATAATTGTAAATTGATTCTGATCGGAGATACTGCTCAGTTACCACCTGTGAAGTTGTCGGTAAGCCCTGCTTTGGAAGGCGAACGATTGGAATTGGACTACAATAAGAATATCAAACAAATAGAATTGGACGAGGTGACCAGACAGCATGATGAATCTGGGATTCTTGCCAATGCTACCTTACTCAGAACCTTGATTGAACACGATGCGACTGATTTTAGGTTCGATCTAGACTTCCCTGACATCATTCGTTTGATTGATGGATACGACATCCAAGATGCCATCACATCGTCGTATGATTATGATGGAGTAGAGGACACAGCTTTTATTGTTCGATCCAACAAACGGGCAAATCAATACAATCAACAGATTCGATCTCGCATTCGTGGACAAGAGAATGAAATCTCATCAGGAGATTACGTCATGGTGGTGAAGAACAATTACTTCTGGTTGAAAGACTCATCGGCAGCTGGATTTATTGCCAATGGCGATTCTTGTGAAGTCCTCAGAATCTACAGCATCAAAGAATTGTACGGATTCCGATTTGCTGAGGTGCAACTTCGTATGATTGATTATCCAGATCAAAAACCTTTTGATACCGTCTTGTTATTAGACACGCTTACGAGTGAAACTCCTTCGTTGAGTTACGAAGAGTCTAATAAGTTGTATGAAGCAGTACGAGAGGATTATGCACACGAAAAATCGAAATACAAGCAATTGCTGGCCATCAAGAAGAACAAGTATTTCAATGCCTTACAGGTGAAGTTTTCCTATGCTATTACCTGTCATAAATCACAAGGTGGACAGTGGAAAACTATTTTCATCGAACAGCCCTACTTACCAGAAGGTGTGAGTAAAGAATATCTGCGTTGGTTGTATACTGCGGTTACGAGAGCCAAGGAGAAGTTGTATTTGATTGGCTTTCCGGGGGATTATTTTGATGAGTAGGTAAGTTTCGTCCTTCGTTAGACTCAGGACTCTTAGTTGCAAAGGTTTAAAGTCTCAAAGTCACACCCTTCGACTTCGCTCAGGGTTCTTAGGTGCAAAGGTTCAGAGGTTCAAAGTAGCAAAGGTACAAAGTGGCAAAGTTTCAGAGGTTCAGAGTCTCAAAGATGCATAGTGGCAAAGGTACAGAGGTTCTTAGTATCACAGCATTGGTAGATTGGTGAATTGCTACACTGGTAAACTAGTACATTGATAAACCTTTAGATTGTAAATATATTTACGAAGTTCCAATACCCCTTAACCCTTAGACTTTCACCTTTTACCTAAATAACTAATTAAACAAGTACCCCAAAAAGATACGCCCGTAATAATGTCCGCCATTTCTGCGAAGATTGGGCAATTTGTTGCTGTGGTAGTGATAAGCGTAGCCAAAGTTCCAGCGATTGGACGTAAATCTGTAGCCAATTTCTAGATCGAATCGTAGTGGATTGATATCAAAAGTCAATGGACTGTTGTCATTGAATAGACTTCCTTGTACTGTGGCATCGTAGGCAACCAAACTCAGCGAAGTTTCATAGTAGAAAAAGGATTCTATACCTCTGGCAAAAGCTGTTTTGTCATCGTTTAAATGGGTTCCAAAGGCAATGGAGTTCTCCAAAGGTTGAAGCTCCCTTTTGACTCCAATTCGACCTTTAAATCCACCTGTAACCTCATTGAACGTAGTTCCTAATCTCGCTTTCGCAAACCAATTAATGTCATAATGATTGGATTCATCGGTTCCTAAAGCGTCAATATAAGAGGCATTGATATTGAGTGACAACATGTTTCTAATTTGAAACTCCCAACCTATGGCATTGACAAAGTTGTAA
>CAZTFN010000240.1:0-6400 GCA_964612905.1 uncultured Flavobacterium sp.
CCAATTCAAAGTTCAAACAGCACTTCAATTTTCCGCACTGCCCAGCCAATTTTAGTGGATTCAAAGAGAGTTGCTGGTAACGTGCTGCTGTGGTGGTTACTTTTCTAAAATCGGTTAACCAAGTAGAACAACAAAGTTCTCTACCGCAAGAACCCACGCCACCAAGTCTAGCAGCCTCTTGTCTTGAACCTACTTGTTTCATTTCAATTCTAATGGAAAAAGCAGCAGCCAAATCTTTGATCAACTGTCTAAAATCTACACGATTATCAGCAGTGTAATAGAAGGTTGCTTTGTTTCCATCACCTTGGAATTCTACATCAGAAAGTTTCATTTTTAACCCAAGTCTACTCACGATTTCTCGTCCACGCGTTTGGGTTTCTAACTCTCGATCTCTGGCTTTTTGCCAAACATCGATATCTCTTTGCGTAGCTTTTCTGTAGATTTTTTTGACATTTTCATCGTCAAAAAAGACTTTACGCTTTTTCATTTGAACCTTCACCAGTTCTCCCGCCAAAGAAACCACACCAACATCATGTCCTGGATTTCCTTCAACAGCTACTACATCTCCCATAGAGATGCTTAGGTTTTCTGGGTTCTTAAAAAAGTGCTTACGTCCGTTTTTAAATCGGACTTCGAATATATTGAAAGGGGCTTCGCCACTTGGCAATGTCATGTTGGACAGCCAATCAAATACTGATAGTTTTTCGCATCCCCCAGTTGTACAAGCTCCATTGCTCTTACAACCTCTTGGTTTGCCATCTGTACCAGTACCACAACTACTACATCCCATAAGATGACTATATTATGAAGGCACACTGAAAGCGTACCGATCGTTCTTAATTGATTTTCAGTGAACTACTTTTTTTCATAGCTAGGTTCGTTCAATCAGTAAATATAAGGATTCTGGGGGAATGAAGAAATTTCTAAGCCTCTAGCTGTTTTAATTTTTCATTCTGAAACTATTCTCTATTTTTGACCAAAACCAAAGCAAAAAATCTATGAAAAAATTAATCGTACTTATTGCACTTTCCACCTATGCATTTGGGTTCTCTCAAATCAGAGAAAAAGGTAATGTTGAACTGTCTCCATTTTTTGGAATATCCAAAGTAAATAATAAGGTGAACTCTGCATTACCTCCTCGAGGGCCTGCGATTACACGAGTAAGATTCGGTACAAACATAGATTACTACCTTCATTCCAATTGGAGTATTCGAAGTGGAATTATATATGATCCTATGGGAGGAACTGATAATGTTCAAACCAGATATGAACTTAATTACTTGAACATGCCTCTCAATATAAATTTTCACTTCGGTCGCAAGAGAGGTTTCAACTTGAATGCTGGAGTCATGGCTGGAATTTTTTTAAAAGGTCAAGCTATTGAACCTTTTGGTGAAGTGACAGAAATAACAGAATTTGTTAAACCCACTCAATTAGGGTTATCTTTCGGCGGTGGTTATAAACATCAAATTACCGAAAAATTAAGTCTGTTTTTAGATTTTCAAATGATTACTGAAACAGACAATTACATTATTAACGTTTCAGGTTTCGATTTTAAAAGTTATAATTATGGTTACAGTATTAATCTAGGAACTGTATTCAAACTATAAAAAACCCTGACGATTACTGTCAGGGTTTATATTAATTTTTGAATTTCAATTTTTCAGATCGTCCTTTTTTGAAAATCTTGTTGCTGGCGTGCTTTCCTTTCCTCAGTTCCTTCTGAACTTCATAAGGCAAATGAATGACTTCTTGACATTCAGGAGAACAGGTGTTTTCCATCTTCTCTGCACATTCATCGCATTGAATGAATAACAAATGACAAGCTTCATTAGCGCAATTCACATGCGTATCACAAGGCTTTCCACATTGGTGACAATTGGCAATTACATCTTCTGTAATTTTCTCGGCTCGTCGATGATCAAACACAAAGTTCTTTCCGATAAATTTATTTTCAATTCCATCGGCTTTCACTTGACGAGTGTATTCAATAATACCTCCCTCCAATTGGAACACATTTTTAAATCCTTTGTGCTTGTAGTAAGCGGAAGCTTTTTCACATCGAATTCCACCAGTACAATACATCAAAAGATTTTTATCCTCTTTGTGTTCTTTTAAATCTTCTTCAATGATATACAAAGAATCACGAAAAGTATATACATCAGGTGTGACAGCTCCTTGAAAATGACCAATCTCACTTTCGTAGTGATTCCTCATATCTACACAAACTGTATTCGGATCTGCTAACATTGCATTGAATTCTTTAGCATTTAAGTGAACTCCTTTGTCAGTCACATCAAATGTATCGTCATTCAAACCATCAGCTACGATCTTATCTCTGACCTTTACTTTTAACTTCAAGAAAGACTTGTTGTCGTGTTCCACAGCAACATTCAAACGGATTCCTTTCAAAAAATCGATGGCGTCCAACTGATCCTTTAAAGCATTGAAGTTTTCTGCGGGAACAGAGATTTGAGCGTTGATTCCTTCGTAAGAAACATAGGTTCTTCCTAGAACATCCAAGGTGTTCCATTCTAGGAATAATTTGTCTCTAAATAATTGTGGGTTTCCTATCTTATGGTATTGATAGAATGAAATAGTGATGCGGTCCTTGCCTGCCTCATCTATTAATGCAGCGCGTTCTTTGGCGCTTAACTTATTGTACAGTTGCATGCTATACCAATTGAGTTAAACAATGATTGATTGTGATGCTGCCAATGCAGCAATTCTTCGGCAAAAGTACTATTATTTTCCACCAAAAAAAATCTACTTACATATAGGTATCCACGCTATTGTTATTTTTTATACTTTAGTGACAATCAGTTTTTTGTGCTTATCAAGCAATGTCTCCTCAAGAATTGTAAGTATAGGAAAGTGTAATTTTCCTTGTTACATTATCAATTAACCAAAAAAGAAACTCATGAACATCTTTGGAAACCCAATTCTGGGCAGCTTACTAGCCATTACGTTTATCTATGCTATGTTAAGCATTCTCGTTTCCATTTTGAACGAATGGCTCAGTTCTAAATTGAAGACTCGTTCAAAAATGCTTAAATCGTCAATCCAAGACTTATTGTACGATCCTGCGAATTCCTATTTATCTAGCGTCTTCTTTGATCATCATATGATACAAGGTCTGAACGAAAAAGAGCGAAAAAAAACCATTGAATACATTTCTTCGGATTTGTTTGCTGATGTTTTGATTGATATCATCATCAATAGAAACCAATCTACGGTTGAACTCAAGAAGATTGAGAAAGATGGTAAGGTAGTGTTTGAAGTGAAGAAAACGAAGACAAAGACCAACGATGAGTCTCAGGATGACAATAAAGACACTCACCTAATGACGGTGGTAAAGTCTGGAATTGACGCCATGAACACGGGTACATTGAAAGACTTGCTGACTTCATTTCATTTAAAATCATCCAATGATTACCAAGCATTTGTAAATCAAATTAAAACCTGGTACGATGAATATCAGGATCGAGTAACTGGGTGGTATCGCGCAAAACAAAAGAAAACATTGCTTGCCATTGGTTTTGTAGTGGCTATAGGCTTGAATGTGGACAGTATTCACCTCTTTAGTGTCATTAACAAGAATGACGCTCTGAGAGATCAACTTGAACTGGCCGCATTTGCAACTGCGGATGAATATAAAAAGCAAATTAAAGAAAATGGTAAATCAAAAAATGCCGAAGACTTTTTAAACGTATTTAAAAAATTGGGAGATTCTGTTGCCAAAGATTCCACCATTTTAAAGCTTCAGAAGGAAGCAGAAAAATATGTAGAATTGAATGATGCTGACAAGCAAATGTTCGAACAAACAAGTGAGACACTTGGTTTGATAGCTCAATACAATCTGCCGATAGGTTGGAACAAAAAAGAACCACCTGTACTTTGGTGGAACAACTATTTTGGAAAACAAACGAACAGTAAAGATCAAGATAGCCTACCAGAACCCAAACATCACGTAATCACCGCTAAAAAGAGTAATAAAAAAATTGCTGAATCAGAAGACGACAAAAAAAGAAACACTCTGGAAGCCTATTTGATAAAGAGAAACGAAGGTAAAGGTTGGAATATCCCTCTTTATTTGGCTGGAATTATTATAACAGGGTTTTCGCTCAGTTTTGGAGCTCCTTTTTGGTTTGATGTTTTAATGAAACTAGTCAACCTGAGACGTGCGGGCAAGGATACAGGTGCAAGTAGAAAAAACCAATCTTAACATTTAGAAATTATGGAATCAAAATTCACCAATATACATGTGCACGTGTTTAATACAGAATGTGCTCCAGAAAATTTCTTACGTATTATCAAGTCACCAGTGCTTCAAATCATCCCTCGACAAATCAAATGGTTGTTGGACCAAAAAGCCGTAAGATGGTCGATTTGGCAATTGCATGCAGGGTTAAAATTTCTTTCAAAGAAATACAAAAAGAAGTGGTCTGGACTTATCAAGTATATCGCCTTTCTGAATGTAGGAACCAAGAAAACACAGTATGATATTTTCTCCATGGCATTGAAAGTTGTTCAAAAAGAAGACGGTGATGGTCAGCTTGTAGCGCTCACTTTGGATATGGATTATATGGACAATGTTGGAGCCAAACCTAAAAAACAGTTGGAAGCCCAGTTAGAAGAAGTAAAGAATATTAAGCGTTTTCATCCTGATCACTTTTTTCCTTTTCTAGGAATTGATCCACGAGCACGTTCTGGACAGTCATTAGTGGATTGGTCCAAAAATTACTTGGAGTTCGGAGTGCAAAGTCATGCTACAAAAAAATACTATCCTTTTTTCTGTGGATTGAAAATGTATCCAGCTCTCGGTTTTTTCCCTTTTGACCCTAGATTGGATGCTATCTACGCATATGCCGAAAAAAATGGAATCCCTATCATGACACATTGTACTCGAGGTGGTTCTCAATATGTTGGAAACAATATTGAAACGCTGATTCCTAAAAGTGGAATTGTTCCTATGATTGATCCCTCAGGTTCTGACGGGTTTAATGCAGCCAAGTTCAAAGAGGCGAAGAGTGAAATTGAAGAGCGAATCAAAAGATACCATCGAAAAGGTTGGGTAAAGAATAGCAGAATTGGAAATAATTTTGAAGCCTGCGATCTTTTTGGTCATCCACAAAACTACATTCCTGTGATGATGAAATACCCCAAACTTAAAATCTGTTTGGCGCATATGGGAGGAAGCGATGAAATGGTGAAAGACCCAACTCCCGAACAAACCGAGCTTTGGAATGAGATTGATGGAAAAAATTGGGCGGTGTACAGTAGAGAGTTAATGACAGAATACGATCATTTATATACCGACATTTCTTATTCGTTGTATGAGCTATCAAATGAATATGTAAAACAGTTCATGATCGACTGGTGTAATAAAACAGATCATAATGAGGCTCCTTTGTCTAATCGTATTCTTTTTGGAACCGATTTTTACATGACAGAAAGAGAAATGAAAGAACCGGAGTTGTATGCATTGGCAAAAGAACATTTGGATCAATGGTATCAACAAATAGCAACCACCAACATAAGCTCATTTTTAGCACCAAAACCATAGAAAGCAATCAACAGGGTGTTTAAAATTAAACATCCTGTTATTTTTTGAAACATTCTTAAATTTTAATCGATTCTTCTCGAATTTATTGTAATTCTTCGTCTCTTTTTTCGCCATATTTGCAGTCTAAATTTTTAAACAATGAGAATTGCTGTCGTTGGTGCTACTGGAATGGTAGGGAATGTAATGCTAGAAGTATTAGCAGAGAGAAACTTTGAAATCACTGAATTAATGTTGGTTGCTTCCGAAAGATCTGTAGGGAAGCAAATGCAGTTCAAAGGAAAGGATTATACCATTATTGGGTTACAAGATGCCGTAGATGCCAAACCTGATGTGGCTCTATTTTCTGCCGGAGGAAGCACTTCTTTAGAGTGGGCTCCTAGATTTGCTGAAGTTGGAACTACAGTGATTGATAATTCATCTGCATGGAGAATGGATCCAACAAAGAAATTAGTGGTTCCAGAAATTAATGGAGAAGTGTTAACTGCTGATGATAAGATTATTGCAAATCCAAACTGTTCCACCATTCAATTGGTGATGGCATTGGCACCATTAAATACCAAATATCAAATGAAGAGATTGGTGATTTCTACTTATCAATCTGTTTCTGGAACGGGAGTGAAAGCAGTGAGACAGCTAGAGAACGAAACTCAGGGAATTGATGGTGAAATGGCGTATGACTATCCAATCAATAGAAATGCGATTCCACAATGTGATATTTTCTTAGACAATGGATATACTAAAGAGGAAATGAAATTGGTTCATGAATCGAAAAAAATCTTACGAGACGATTCTTTCTCTGTAACCGCAACGGCGGTTCGTATTCCAACTGCAGGA
>CAZTFN010000241.1:0-2944 GCA_964612905.1 uncultured Flavobacterium sp.
AGAAGTTTTCGTTAAGGGTCCTGGTTCAGGTAGAGAATCTGCAATCAGAACTATTCACAACAACGGAATTGAAGTAACAGAGATCATCGATGTAACTCCAATCCCACACAACGGTTGTCGTCCACCGAAAAGAAGACGTGTATAACAAAGTGAGATAGTAGATATTTGAAGTAGGAAGTTTGTTAAAATGCATTACTTCTAATATCTAAAATCAAATCTTTAATATTTTAAATCGATAGGAATTAGATCATCGAAGGATATTAGCCTGAATTCATGATCCCTGTCACAATCAATTAGAAATGGCAAGATATACAGGACCAAAAACTAAAATCGCTCGTAAGTTTGGCGAAGCGATCTTCGGAGAAGACAAAAACTTCGAAAAAAGAAATTACCCTCCAGGACAACATGGAAACGGTAAAAGAAGAGGAAAGAAATCTGAATACGCAGTTCAGTTAATGGAAAAGCAAAAAGCGAAGTACACTTACGGAATCTTAGAGCGTCAGTTCAGTAACCTATTCAAAAAAGCATCTCGTTCTAAAGGAATTACAGGTGAGGTGTTACTTCAATTATGTGAGTCTCGTTTAGACAATGTGGTATACCGTTTAGGTATTGCAAACTCTAGAAGAGGAGCACGTCAATTAGTTTCTCACAGACACATTACTGTAAACGGAAACATCGTAAACATTCCTTCTTACTCATTAAGAGAAGGTGATGTTGTTGCCGTAAGAGAGAAATCTAAATCATTACAAGCAATCGAAAGTTCATTGGCATCTAACAGTGCTGTATATGAGTGGTTGACTTGGAATGCTGACAAAAAAGAAGGAGCTTTTGTAAAAGTTCCAGAAAGATTACAAATCCCTGAAAACATCAAGGAGCAGCTAATCGTAGAATTGTATTCTAAATAATCATTTAATCACATTGGTATTTGGCCAAAGGGTCTGTTCGCTTTTCTTCACGCTTATAGACCGCGCAACCAAATAACAATTAAAACGAAGAACAAATATGGCAATTTTAAACTTTCAAAAGCCCGATAAAGTAATTATGATTGAGTCTACTGATTTTTCAGGTAGATTCGAATTCCGTCCATTAGAACCAGGATTTGGTTTGACCGTTGGAAATGCCTTAAGAAGAGTATTATTATCCTCTTTGGAAGGTTTTGCAATTACTTCATTGAGAATTGACGGAGTAGAGCACGAGTTTTCTACTATCGAAGGAATCGTAGAAGACGTAACTGAAATCATCCTAAACTTAAAGCAAGTTCGTTTTAAGAAGCAGATCGAAGAATCAGATAGAGAAACTGTTTCTGTAGCTGTTTCAGGTCAAGATCAATTGACTGCAGGTGATCTTCAGAAATATATTTCAGGATTTCAAGTGTTAAATCCTGACTTGGTGATTTGTAATATGGATGAGTCCGTGAAATTAAACATGGAATTGACCATTGAAAAAGGTAGAGGATTCGTTCCTGCTGAGGAGAACAAAAAAGCTGGTGCTCCAATCGGAACTATTTTTACCGACTCAATTTACACACCAATCAAAAACGTAAAGTATGCAATCGAAAACTTCCGTGTTGAGCAAAAGACTGACTACGAGAAATTAATTTTCGATATCGATACTGATGGTTCTATCAATCCAAAAGATGCGTTGACAGAAGCAGCTAAAATCTTAATCCACCACTTCATGTTGTTCTCTGATGAGAGAATCACTTTAGAGGCTGATGAGATCGCTCAAACTGAAACGTATGATGAAGAATCATTACACATGCGTCAATTGTTGAAAACAAGGTTGATCGATATGGATCTTTCTGTAAGAGCTTTGAACTGTTTGAAAGCTGCAGAAGTAGACACTTTGGGAGACTTAGTTTCATTCAATAAGAGTGACTTAATGAAGTTCAGAAACTTTGGTAAGAAATCATTAACTGAATTAGAAGAGTTGGTGAATGTTAAAGGCCTTACTTTCGGAATGGACTTAAGCAAATATAAATTAGACAGAGATTAATAAAAATTAAGATTAACCCTTCCATATTTTGCTCTCCATAACATGGATTGAAGCAAGATGGGAGCTAAAACAAAACGGTCATGAGACACGGAAAAAAGTTTAATCATTTAGGTAGAAAAACAGCGCACAGAAAAGCAATGTTGGCCAATATGGCTTGCTCTTTAATCGAGCACAAAAGAATCAACACTACTGAAGCAAAAGCAAAAGCATTGCGTAAGTTTGTTGAGCCTTTAATTACAAAGTCAAAAGAAGACACTACTCACAACAGAAGAGTTGTGTTTAGCTACCTAAGAAATAAGTATGCTGTTGCAGAGTTATTCAAAGAGATCTCTGTAAAAGTTGGAGACAGACCAGGAGGATATGTTCGCATCATCAAACTAGGAAATCGTTTAGGAGATAACGCTCCTATGGCTATGATTGAATTGGTTGATTACAACGAATTGTACAGTCCAAAAGGTAAAAAAGCGAAGAAATCTACACGTAGAAGTAGAAGAAAGAAGTCTACTGAGGAAGCTCCAGAAGTTGTTGCAGAGACTACAGAAGCAGTTGAAACTCCAACGGAAGACAAAAAGTCTGAAGAATAGTACATCTGTACACACAGATACAAAAAAAGGGATAAACAAATTTGTTTATCCCTTTTTTTATTTAATTTCATAAGGTCTTTTAATCTGAAAAACAACGACTTATGAAAAAAACAATTACTTTTTTAGTGGCAGCAATGTTGAGTTTGCCAATGGTTGCTCAGAGCTGCGGAAATGGAATGGCTGATGGACCTGCCTATGGTGGGAACTCTGGTGGGGTTGTAACACATTTAGATAACTTCGTGAATCTTAATGGGAATTCATTCAACTATGCCTCTACAGAAAGCAAGTCACAATTATTATTTAGTTCATGGAGCAATACTGCTACAGTAGAAACAAACACACAAAGTTACACCATTGCAAATGTG
>CAZTFN010000241.1:2979-6366 GCA_964612905.1 uncultured Flavobacterium sp.
ATGTTGCGAATGCCACTTTTGTACAGAAAAAAGACGGAGACAAGTTTATGAGTTTTACCATAGGCTCAAGTGTGAAAAGAGTGACTATTAATGGAAGATCCTTTAAGAGTGTCTTTTCCATTGCTGACGGGAAGAGTAAAGTGTATGAAGTAATACATGAAGACAATTCATACGCAATTTTGAAAAACTATAAGGTGAAAGTGCGTGAGAGAAAAATGGACTCCTATACAGGCCGACAAGAGAAAAAAGTAACGCTTTCATCAGATTACTACGTGCAGAAGTCAAATAATGATGCGATTGTTGCCTTTAAGGTGAATAAGAAGAACTTGCTGCAACTATATGCGAGTGAGGGCATTTCTGCAGAGTCAATCAAAAGCTTCGCGAAAGAGAATCGACTTTCTTTCAAAAAAGATGAAGATATCAAGAGGATTCTAAGATTTTCATCCAATCTGACGAACTCAGCTTTGGCGCTTAAAAATTAGGAGGGTCTTATACTAATCAATACTAATATTAACTTAAAATTATTTATCATGAAAAAGTTCTCTATACTATGCGCATTAGCGCTCTTAACAAGTATCAATGGTTTCGCTCAATCATTCTTAGATGCTTATGAAGCAACCAGACTTTACCTACCTTTTAGCAATGTGAATGGTACCTATAATGAGGGTGCTTCTGGGCCAGGGTTTATGCAAGGAAATACATTTATGTCTGACTTGACAGGAAATGAAAACGAATGGTCCAAAATCATGGGTGTTTTGGGAGAGTTTGATGATATTACACTCGGGCAAAAAGGAATTGATGGTTCCGTAATGTTCTTCGATAATGAAAAGAAAGGAAGGTTGTATGTAAGTGGTAAAGTGTATTCTGTAGATAAAATCAATTACAATATCAAAACCAATCAATTTCAATCTAGACTTAAGAACGATTCTATTTTCATTTACCATTTGGAAGGATTGAAAAGAGTTGTTGTCAACAATACAAATTTTGCCATCATGTATAATCAAGTTCAAGGAAAGGAAAAGATTTACGAGGTGATAAAGTCTGGTACAAAAATCACTTTGGTGAAAGATCACACAATTAAGCATCGGAAGGCTTCACCAAACCCAATGGTGAACAGAAAGAACGATAAATTTATCAAAAAGTGGAAATATTACACTGTAGATAATCAAGATAGAATTATGCCTTTCAAAGCAAAGAAGAAATTCCTATTAGGAATGATTAAAGATAAAGGTAAAAAACAAAAGTTGGAAGACTATTTATCGGAAAATAAACTCTCCCTAAAAAAAGAAAAGGATCTAAAAAAGATATTTCAATATCTAAATACCATATAACTCGGTCTGTTTTAAAGGGATTAAGTTTTGATAGTAAAAAGCTCTTAACTGAAATCTGTTATAGGCTGATTGACATACATAAAATCAGCAATTGATTGTTTTACAGATTTTTTACGAGCCTATAAGAATCCTCTTTCGATTGGAATAAAATGGTATCTTTAAATGGTAATTTTTAAAAGCTTAATTATGAAAAAGTTGTTTGCTGTTTTAGTAACATTATTGATAAGTGCTACAGGATTTTCGCAATCTTGGACAGAAGCTATTGAAAGCTCTGGAGGAATTCCTCCATTAAGAAATATTAGTGGTTTTAGCGATTCACAACTCGAAACTTTGAGAGGAAATACAGGTGAGTGGTCCAAAATCATTGGGGTACTCGGAGAGTTTGATGACATTACACTCGGGCAAAAAGGAATAGAAGGTTCTGTCATGTTTTTCAAAAAGGAGAGCGCGGGTAAGCTGTATGCGAACGGTAAAGTGTATTCCATAGACAAAATCAATTACAACATTAGAACCAATCAATTTCAAAGTAGAATGGAGAACGATTCCATTTTTATTTACAGAATGGAAGGGTTGAAAAGGGTGATCATTAACAATACAGATTTTTCTGTAATGTACAATCCAGTAGAAAGACGGGAGAAAATTTATGAGGTTATTGAACCAGGTGTCAGAATCTCTTTGGTAAAGGATCATATCATGAAATATCAAAAAGCCTCACCAAATCCAATGGTCAATAGAAAGAGTTCAAAATTTATCAAAAAGTGGAAGTATTATACAGTAGATAATCAAAACAAAATCAAACCGTTTAAAGCAAAGAATAAGTTTGTTGTTGGAATGATTCAAGATGCAGATAAGAAGCAGAAATTAAAAGAGTATTTGTCAGAAAATAAGCTGTCTGCTAAGAGGGAAAAAGATTTGAAGAAGATCTTTCAATATCTAAACGCAATGTAATGTTGTTATCGTAAAAAATGATAGGTTCTATTTCTGAAAATTGAATAAAACTGAACTGAACCAGAATAGGAATCAAGTGGTCACAAAAAGGGTTAAACTTTTGGCTTATCCCTTTTTTATTTTTTACTTTTGATCGCCCTCAAAAAAACTAAACAAATAAATATGAAAAAAATCCTCTTCATCTGTTTTTTAAGTTTGTTCATGATTGATTCTCAGGCTCAAGATAATGAGAATGTTATAAACAATACTGGAGCTGCATTGTCAAGAGCAGCCAATACCAATCTAAGTTCATTCGGATCTAGCACAAGGTTTGTCAACCCACCTAGAAAAATAGAAGGATCCGTTTACATGTTTGATGCTTGGAACAATGTTGCAATCGTTCAGACAAAAGATAAGAAAAGAGTTGCATTTAACAATGTCAACTATAATATTAGAAGAAATCGTATTGCTTCAAAATCAAGTTTAGATTCTCTGTTTGTATTCGATTTAGGTCTGTTAGACAAAATTATCATTCAAGGAAGATCTTTTAGAAAATTGGATCCAGATTTAGATGGTAGAATCTTTGAAGTGTTGTTTGAGACAGAAAAAGGAGACCTCCTAAGCTTCCACTATCTAAGAATAATGGAAGGTTCTGCCAATCCAATGGTAAATAGAAAGGTAGATAAGTTTAAGCAAACGAAAGAATTGTATCTATACATTGACGGAGATTTGATTCCTGTAAGATTGAGAAAAAAAGAGATTCTAAAAGCATTGGCTAAAGACGATGCTGAGAAAAAAGAATTGATCAAATATTACAAGCAAAATAAGCTTTCTTACAAAAGCCAAGAAGATCTCAAGAAGGTGCTAACCAGATAGTTTAAATAAAATAGTATCTTTAAATAAAATTTTAAAAGCTTAATTATGAATAAGTTATATGTAACATTTTTATTCGCTTTACTAATAAGCCTGAATGGTTTTTCACAATCATTCTTAGAAGCCTACGAGGCAACAAGACATTTTGAACCTTTTGATAACGTGAATGGTACCTATGATGAAACGTTTAACACGTTGACAGGGAACCCTGCTGAATGGTCAAAAGTGATGGGGGTTTTAGCGCAATTTGATGACA
>CAZTFN010000242.1:0-6326 GCA_964612905.1 uncultured Flavobacterium sp.
TAGAGTAAAACTAAAAAAAGCGACGTATTGGTTTTCTGGATATTGAAGAAAATCAATTTAGTTATAGTTCATTGAAATAGACTCTAATAAAGAAGTAGACAGGTTAAAAAAGGTCAAAAGCTTTTAAAAAAGACGGTATACTATTATCCCTTTGGTATTAAAATAGTATTCTATTTCTTAAGAATTAAACTCATGTCCAAAGGCTTATTCTGTACTAGAATATTCATATTCATGTGCTTGCCAGCCTTAGGGGGGTATGGGATTCCTTAATAATTCAATTTTCAAGGGAACACAACAATTGGTCTTCATCCAGAATTGGTAGGTTAACACTATTGGTTCGATAGCTTTTTCAAACGATTGGAATAGGCTTTTAAAGCAAGCATTTCTTTGATAAAAGGGAAGGTTTTTCTGTAGGCTATTTTCTGATGATCGTGATTGTATCTTGCAATTCTATACAATTGTTTCCAGTGTGTTCGAATGGTTTTTAAAGCTTTCCAATAGCTGGTTTTCGTAGCATCATAGATATGAGTGGGTTCTGCCAAGATTCCATTCAACTCTAATACCTTGAATTTTCCTTGATTTAATTCTTCAATAGAGTTGTATTTTATATCTAAGCGGCCATAAAACCAGCCATTAATTTGATGATTTAGTTGGTCCAAGGCTTTCTCCAAACCTTCATTAATCAAATGATTTCCGTTGATGAATCGAGTACCTTTTGAGTGGTTTCCAATGTATGAAAGTTTAATTGACTCATTGTCCTCAGGAACTAACTGCCAGTCGATTGTTGCGTCATCCTTTATCAATTCATAATACAGAAATGCGCGCTCATTGGATAAAACCAGCTCTTTGACGGTGGATTCTCCATTTCCTTTGATGGTCAAGAATTCTTTTAAAGTTATGGATGTAACAGATCCTGTTTCTTGATCTGGATGGCGATAGTAAAAAATACCGCATTCGCATTCATGTGTTAAGAATTCCTGAATGATGATATTAATGGGGTATTTCTTCAAGTATGCAACGAGAGTTTCTTCATTTTCTATCTTTTTCACCAATAATCCTCGGAAACCAATATCTGGTTTCACAATAATGGGGTATGATATTTTTTGATGATTGAGTGCTCGAATGGTTTCCTCGATCAAATCATCTTTTCGATGCAAAACAGATTTGGGAACATATTCCTTTGGAAGCATTTTTAGAATTTCGTACTTGGATTCTGCTCCAATGCCCGAATTGCGAATTCCTGGATTGACAGCCGTGTAAAAAACAAGATTTCTTGCTGCGAGCCCATGAAGAAAGGCATAGGGAATATTGGGAATGTAGAACATTGGTAAAGGCCAGTATTCCCAATGAAGTAGTTTATGGATTCTTGAATTTGCCAAAGCGTTTATTTTTCTTGAAACAAGGAACTTAAAATGGTTCTAAAGGTTCTAAATGCATCAAAAATGGTAAAGAGCATTAAGATACCTGCAATCACCACAACAACCCAGCTAATGATGCGTTCTGTTCCTTCTTCATAAAGTGATAGTGCTTTGAACCCAAAGCTCAAGAGTATGGGTGACGCGATCAATAGCAATAGTAAAATTCCCAGTTGCTTTAGTCCTTTTCCTAAGATGTTGAAGTTTGTTCCCATTACTGATAGTTTTGAATAGCAGTTCTTACACTTCCATATTTCTTTAATAAGCTAGCAGCTTCAGAAGTAGAGATGTTCAATTCTTTCACCAACATTCGAATACCGCGATCCACAAGTTTGTCGTTAGACAGCTGCATATCCACCATTTTATTTCCTTTCACTCTACCCAATTTGATCATACTCGTTGTTGAGATCATGTTCAGAATCATTTTCTGAGCGGTTCCTGCTTTCATTCGAGAGCTACCTGTGACGAATTCTGGTCCAACCACGACTACAATCGGAAATTGAGCCGTTTGATGCAATTGTGAATCTTCATTGCAGGTAATACATCCTGTAACAATACCATGTTCATTGCAAGTCTTCAATGTAGAAACTACGTAAGGTGTAGTTCCGGATGCTGCAATGCCAATCACAACATCCTTCTCAGAAATCTGATACGCTTGCAAATCTTTCCAGCCTTGCGTAACAGAGTCTTCCGCGAATTCAACTGCTTTTCTAATGGCGGAGTCACCACCAGCAATCAGTCCAATGACCAGATCATGAGATACTCCAAAAGTTGGTGGACATTCAGAAGCATCTAAGATCCCCAATCGACCGCTGGTTCCAGCTCCAATGTAAAACAACCGTCCTCCATTTTTTAACTTTTCAACTACTTGGTCTGTCAGCGCAACAATCTGAGGAGTACTTTTCTGAACGGCGATTGCGACTGTTTGATCTTCTTGATTGATATTTTCAATAAGCTCCGAAACACTCATCTTTTCCAGATGATCGTAGTGAGAATCTTGTTCTGTTGTTCTAATAAAACTCATGGTTTAAAGGTACTACTAATCTCTAAAAAGAAAGAAATTTATCTATAGAAACCTATCAAAACATTATGGATGAAACTAAGAGTTATGAGTTTCCTGATTTAGTCATAAATCAGGTCCTCTACTTCGATTTTCTTATCTTTTGTAAAGTCATACAGTGTAAGCCTTCTCAATGTATAGTAATCGATCCAGAATTTCTCAAGAGAATTTAGGTAGGTAACCAACGATCGGTCCATTTCTTGTTGAGCAATATTTAAATCTGTAATTGTGATCTTTCCCAAAATGTACCTCTTTTTGGCAATATCGTATCGTTTTACGGAAATTTCTTGGGCCTTTTTAGCAGTGGCTAAGAAGTTTCGTTGATTTGCCCAATTGAGTGTATGCAAATAAATTTCTTGCTCAAAAGCCTGTCGTTCTTGATCAATGTTATTGTTTTCTAAATCGAGATTTGCTTCGGCCTGCTTTCTTCTCGACTTAGATACTCCCCAGTCAACAAGAGGAATTCCAATGGTCACTGTAACATTTTGTTGACGGTTGTAATCTTGGAATAGGTCGTTAAATACAGGTCCTTGTTGTGAAATACCAAAGTTGGCTCTGAGATCAACATTTAGTCTGTTACTACCTTTTACACGAGCAACTTCTTGTTCAGCCTGTAAACGGCGTCTTCTAAATTCGATGACAGATTTCCTGTTTGAACTTGCTTCTTCAAGCGCCTTTTCTGTACTAACTTCGAAAGGGTCTAAGTCTTTAGGGATACTCAATTCTATATCTTCAGAACTCAAGTTCAGATACCTTGCTAAGTTTTGAGATGTGCGCTTTAATGCAATTAACTGAGTGGTCACAGTGTTTCTTGAATTTAATAAGGTTAGCTCCATCTGCAATAAGTCATTCTCAGCAATTTTTCCCATTTTAAAACGTCCTTGGGAAATCTGAAACAATGTATCCTGATTTGATAAGTTATTCTGAGCAATCTTTAATTGAATTTGCGCTTTCAATAGACCAAAATATCTTCGACATGTATTTAAAGAAATTTGCTCCATACTTTCAATAAATTCTCTTTTCGCCTCTTCATATAACAAAGGTTCGATTTTGCGCTCCCACTTAAATGGATTGTACAAAAGGGAGTTTTGAAAGTAATTTACCGAGAAAGGAACCACGGAAAACCCGGTACTGCGATTGTCGCCCAATACATTAATGCGTTCTAAGCTAGAGCTGATGGAAAATGATCCTCCCGTAAGTGCTAGATTCTGAGTAAGTGATAAATTACCTTGTAACCTTGACTGATTGGTAGTTACAAATATATCTTGCCCAGTATCATTGGTGATTCTTCGAATAAAGTTTGAATAATCAGGGGCAATGGCATTCAAACGTAATTGAGGAAGAAATCCTGCTTGGTAGTTTCTAAATCGCCAGTAGCTAGCTTGATTTCTATTGACCAAACTTTGATAGTCAGGAGATTCCTTTTGGGCGGTTTGTATAGCATCTTCCAAAGAAATCATCTTTTTTTGACTCAAGACAACGGACGAAAAAAGTAACAGAAAGCAACAAGTAAAGAGTGTGATGTATTTATTCATATCTAATGGCTTCAATAGGACTTTTCTTAGCGGCTGATTTAGCTGGGGCAATTCCAAAAATCAAACCAATAGCAGTAGCAACAAAAAACGAGAGAGCGATGGAACCTATTGATAATATCGTTTCGA
Source organism: uncultured Flavobacterium sp. (assembly GCA_964612905.1). GTDB lineage: Bacteria > Bacteroidota > Bacteroidia > Flavobacteriales > Flavobacteriaceae > Polaribacter. The sequence goes on from CAZTFN010000242.1 coordinate 4,137, forward strand.
TTCCCGTAGCGATCTCAATAATATATGCCGACAGAATTCCTAGAAAAATTCCTATAATTCCTCCTCCAATACTGATTAAAACGGATTCGGATAAGAATTGAAGAATTACGTCTTGCTGTGTCGCTCCAATGGCTCTTATGATTCCAATTTCTTTGGTTCTTTCTAATACAGAAGCCAACATAATATTCATAATTCCGATACCACCAATCAATAGTGAGATTCCGGCAATAATACTCAGAACTACATTGAATATTTGTTTGGTTTTTTGTTGTTGTTTTAGCAATTGAATAGGAATAGAGATTTCAAAATCGACCATTCCATTATGTCTTCTTTTTAGCATCCGACTCACTAAGTCAGCTGTAGCATTTAGTTTTTCCGAATTTTCTACTTGAATGGTGAGTTTGTCGATTTGATGATAGTTGCCTCGAGGAATTCTTTTCTTAGGCCCGTTATTGTTTCCGTCAAAGAAAACAAATCCTCCATCATCGTCATCTACTTTGTCAACAATAATTTTTCTGTCCTTATATCTTACCAAAAAAGTCTTTATTGGTATATATACATCTAGGTTTAAGTCTCTAATTCCAAGGTTTTCCTGAGCCTTTTCTGTAATCAGTTTTTCTTCAATGACTCCGATTACCTGCAGCCAAACATCTTTTACTTTAATTTTTTTACCGAGGGCGCTTTCACCCGTGAACAATTTTTTCTCAATCTTTTTTCCAATAATACAAACTGGCATTGCATTGGCAGTTTGAACTCTTGAGAAGTTCTTTCCACTTTCAATGGTGATATTGGAGGTTGAGAAAAACTCGCTTGTTACTCCAATCAATTTGATGGAGCTTTGAATACCCTTAGAAGTTACATAGGTTTCCATTAAAATCTCAGGACTTAATCGAGATACCGATGGAACATTTTTTCGGATACTATTCACATCTAAGATATCTAGTCCTTTGGAGAATCGCTTGTTTTCTGAAGTACCTTCATCATCTTCTGATAAATCTCCTTCCTCTATATCTGGAATCGGAGTTACGACAATATTATTGACTCCAACGAGCTCTAGCTGCGATAAGATTTCTTTTTCTGCTCCATTTCCAATGGCAAGCATAGAAATTACTGCAGCTACGCCAAAAATAATTCCCAAAGCAGTGAGAAATGTTCTGACTTTGTTGGTTAATATAATATGAAGGGCTTGGCTAAAGTTAGATTTTAACTTTTCGAAGAAAATAGGATCAAACATAAATCTAGTTTAGCTTGGCAATTTTTGCACCTTCATATCCTTCGGGTTGGTTCAAATAAACCACATCTTTTTCAGTTAAACCGCTTAAAATAATTACATCTTCATTGTTGCTTTCTCCGATCTCTACTTGTTTTTTAGAAATAGAAAAACCGGATTTTGCATAGACATAACTAATAGAGTCTTTCGAGAAAATGGCTTCAATAGGTACCATTAAGACATCTTCCACTTTTGCTGTGATGATAGAATTTGAAGTAGTCATACCAGGCCTTACGGTATCATCAGTTTCATTCAACTCAATCATGATTTGGAACAGCTTTATATCAGATCCTTTCTTTTTCTCTCCTACATTGGCTACTTCCGTTACCACTCCAGGTAAAGTCAAATCAGGAAAAGCATCAAAACCAACAACTACTTCTAATCCTTTTTTTATTTTACGAATATCAACTTCGTTTGCATAAGTTTTAGAACTCATTTTTGTGAGGTTTGGCAGTGTTGCAATTGTTGGGTCCCATTGGTAAATAGAAGATCCCACCTTTCTCTTTGCTCCATTCCACTCTTTTTTATAGGTGATCATTCCATCTCCATTTGAGTATATTGTAAATCCTTGAAGTAGTTCATTTAGATCTTTTAATTTCTTTCTGTTTTTGGAAACTTCTGCGCCAACTTCAACCATTTTGGCATTGGCTTGACGCTTTTTAATGGAGTAGTTTTCTTTTTTCTCTTTCAAGTCTCGCTTTAATTTTGCTAGCTTGATTTCTAATTTTTTGATGGTGGCAGGAGGTTCGTAGACGGATTGCTTAAGTTCCAGTTTTGTTTCTTCCACCGTCATGCCTAAATCTTTAATGGCATTTCGCTCTTGCTTTAGGTTTAGCGTTGTATCTAGTTGCTGTTGCGTATACTTTGAAATGGCTGTTTCTAAGCCCAGTTTCGCATCAATAATTTGCTCGTTGACTGTA
>CAZTFN010000243.1:0-6320 GCA_964612905.1 uncultured Flavobacterium sp.
TTTTTGTAGATTTGTCTTTGTAATTAGTAATGAACAAGTTACTTTTGCCAGTATACAAAGAACTTTTAATTTAAATTTTTTATAATGAAACAATTAAAATTAGCTGTGATAGCTATCTTCGCGCTAGTAACAGTTAGTAGCGTAAATGCTCAGGACGACAATAATCCTTGGGCTATCAGTATTGGAATTAATGCGTTTGATGCGAGAGTACCAACTGAATTCAGTAGTCAATTAAAAGATTACTATGGAACTCAAGATTGGGATATCTTACCAATCTTCTCTAGAGTAACTGCAGAAAAATACTTAGATGATGGTTTCACACTTCAGTTAGCTGGATCTGTTAACAAAGTAACTAGAGACTATTTACCTTCAAGTTTTCCAAGAGGTGTAGAAAATGATTTGATTTACTGGTCTATTGACGCAAACTTAAAGTACGATTTAGACATTTTAGTTGAGAAAATCTTTGGATCAACTACTCAATATTTCAATCCTTTCGTATACGTTGGTGGAGGCTATGCTTCTTTAGACGGAGAAGGTGAAGGAATGTTCGCATATGGTTTTGGATTCAACGTATGGTTGAACGAAACTGTAGGACTTGTTTACCAATCTGGAACGAAGCAAGAATTTGCTGACAGAGTACCTTCTCACTACCAAAACTCTTTAGGTGTGATCTTCAAGTTTGGAGGAAAAGACACTGACGGAGACGGAGTATATGACAAAGATGATGCTTGTCCAGAAGTTGCTGGATTAAAAGAATTCGGAGGATGTCCTGATTCTGACGGAGATGGTATCAAAGATTCAGACGATGCTTGTCCTAATGTTGCTGGTTTAGCTTCATTAAACGGATGTCCAGATGCTGATGGAGACGGAATCGCTGACAAAGATGATATGTGTCCAAATGCTAAAGGAACAAAAGCTAACAACGGATGTCCTGATACTGACGGAGACGGAGTTGTAGATAAAGATGACAAGTGTGCTACTGTTGCAGGACCTGCTGCAAATGGTGGATGTCCTTGGCCAGATACTGACGGAGACGGAGTATTAGACAAAGATGATAACTGTAAGAACGAGGCTGGACCTGCTTCTAACAACGGATGTCCAGAGCCAGTAATCACTGAAGTAGAGGAGAAGAAATTAAATGAGTTCGCTAAGACTATTTTATTCAACTCTGGAAGATCTACTTTCAAGGCTGGTGTAACTGAAACATTAGACGGAATCGTTAAGATCATGAACGAGTACCCAAAAGCTAACTTCATCATCGAAGGACACACTGATAGTACTGGTTCTGATAAGATCAACAACAAATTATCTGCTGCAAGAGCTGCTGCTGTTAAAGATTACTTAGAGAAGAATGGAATCAACGCTTCAAGATTAGAGTCTAAAGGATTCGGATCTGCTAATCCAATCGATAGTAACGATACAAGAGCTGGAAGAGCTAACAACAGAAGAGTAGAAATTAAAGTTACTAACAAGTAATTTTAACCTCAAAATATTAAGAAAGTCCCGCACATTGCGGGACTTTTTTTTTGCCCCGCTTTTTGAGAATAATATAATTTAAAAAGCTTTTCATTTTCAGCGAAATAAATTACCTTTGCAGCCAAAATAAGGGGTTTAATTTCCTTATTGAAAATTTCAATTTTAAAGCTAAAATAATGTCTACAATAACAGGAAAAGTTTCTCAAATTATCGGGCCGGTAATTGATGTGGAATTTAACACTGAAGCAGCCGAACTTCCAAAGATTTATGACTCACTAGAAATTAAAAGACCTGACGGATCAACGCTTGTACTTGAGGTACAACAACACATTGGAGAAGATACTGTACGTACTATCTCTATGGATGCAACGGATGGTTTACAAAGAGGGCAAGAAGTAGTTGCTACTGGAAACCCAATTCAAATGCCAATTGGAGGAGATATCTACGGAAGGTTGTTCAACGTAACAGGGGATGCAATTGATGGTCTAGGAAATTTACCGAAAGAAGGTAAAGACGGATTGCCAATTCACAGATCTGCACCTAAGTTTGAGGAATTATCTACTTCTACTGAAGTTCTTTTTACTGGAATTAAAGTAATCGACTTAATTGAGCCTTATGCAAAAGGAGGTAAGATTGGATTATTTGGTGGAGCTGGAGTAGGTAAAACAGTATTGATCCAGGAATTGATTAACAACATCGCAAAAGGACACGGAGGTCTTTCTGTATTTGCAGGAGTAGGTGAAAGAACTCGTGAAGGAAATGACCTTTTGAGAGAGATGTTAGAATCTGGAATTATCAAGTATGGAGACGATTTCATGCACTCTATGGAAGATGGAGGATGGGATTTAGCCAAAGTAGACAAAAAAGTAATGAAAGATTCGAAAGCGACTTTCGTTTTCGGACAGATGAACGAGCCTCCAGGAGCACGTGCAAGAGTTGCATTGTCTGGATTAACCATTGCTGAGTACTTCCGTGATGGAGCAGGAGATGCACAAGGAAAAGATGTACTTTTCTTCGTAGATAATATTTTCCGTTTTACACAAGCTGGATCTGAGGTATCTGCACTTCTTGGACGTATGCCATCGGCGGTAGGGTACCAACCTACACTGGCAACAGAGATGGGAGCAATGCAAGAACGTATTACATCAACTAAGAAAGGATCTATTACTTCTGTACAGGCAGTATATGTACCTGCGGATGACTTAACAGACCCTGCGCCAGCAACAACGTTTGCTCACTTAGATGCTACTACAGTATTGTCTCGTAAAATTGCAGAGCTTGGTATTTACCCAGCGGTAGATCCATTAGACTCTACGTCAAGAATCTTAACTCCAGAAATCTTAGGAGATGATCACTATGATTGTGCACAAAGAGTAAAAGAGTTATTACAACGTTACAAGGAGTTACAAGATATCATCGCCATCTTAGGTATGGAAGAATTATCTGAAGAAGATAAATTAGCGGTATCAAGAGCAAGACGTGTACAACGTTTCTTATCTCAACCTTTCCACGTAGCAGAGCAGTTTACTGGAATCCCAGGAGTATTGGTAGACATCAAAGACACGATCAAAGGATTTAACATGATCATGGATGGTGAATTAGATCACTTACCAGAAGCAGCATTCAACTTGAAAGGAACAATCGAAGATGCGATTGAAGCTGGAGAGAAAATGTTAGCTGAAGCTTAATCAATTAATAATTGTCAATTATTAATTACTAATTATTAATTCGAAAAATATGCATTTAGAAGTTGTATCACCTGAAGCAGTCTTATTCTCATCTGAAGTAGATTCTATTTTAGTTCCAGGAGCGAGCGGAGAGTTTCAAATGTTGAACAATCACGCGCCAATCGTTTCTACATTGAAAGAAGGATCTGTTAAGATTCATGTTCACACACAGGAACACTTGGAATTGGATGACTTGCATGGAAAAATTGTTCCTCATACAGATGATGACAAAGTATTGACTGTAGCCATTCAATCAGGTACCATCGAATTTAAAGACAACAAAGCAATCATTTTGGTAGACTAAATGATTTGATATAATTGAAACAAAAAATCCAGCCTATTGGCTGGGTTTTTTTATGGATATTGTTTTTTCAATTTTTTTAAGAACCTCTTTAAATCTTTGAATTTGTGATGAGGTTTTCCTTCCACCAAAATTACAGGAGTTGAGACTCGATTGATCTTCTCTCCGTTGTCTCGTAAAGTCTTCCACATAAGTTTACTATTCTCTTTATTGTCAGAAATGTTGATTACCTGAAAGGGAACCTCGTTTTTGACGAAGTAATCAACGGTTAATTTACACCGCGAACAACCCTCCTTGGAAAACACAACAATACCTTGATCGAGTTGAGAACCTGCTTTAAAGTTGTGCGACTTTACTTTAGCTTCCCAATCTTTCTTTTGTTGTTCTGTGGGCTTAGATCGAGCAGTAAATGTATACTTATAAGAATACTTTCCGGTAAATCGCAATTCCAAGAATTCAATCTTGTTCTTTGCAGGAATGACCTTTGTGACTGGTTTCGAATACCCGTACAGTCCTTGAATAGATTTAAAATATAAAGTAACCTCTTGATCAAAGTCACTGTTATTTGTACCCTTAAAAAGGATTTTATTGTTTCCTTTTTTTACTTGGAACTTCACTTCTTTTTTCTGCGCTGTGAGTAGAAAACTACTTAATAGGAAGTAAAATAAAATGATTCTTTTCATAGATGAATGATTACGATTTCTAAAGTAATCATTTTTAAAAGCAAGAAAAAACCCTAACAAAAATTGTCAGGGTTTTTATAGGATCGAGCTAACAAATGCTAGCGCATTTTATTCTTAGTTTCCAGTCACCTCAATATCATCAACGTGGTATCTTGTAGTCACTCCTGAAGCAGATCCAGTATATCGGAACCCAATTCTTACCTTTCCAGTCACACAAGTAAGGTTTACAGGTCCAGCCTCTAAGAACGCTCCAAATCCACTAGCAGGTCCTGCTGGAATAGTTACGTCTTCTAATAAAGACCATGTTGCATCTGAATTGGTATCCACAAAGTCAGTCGAGATATAAACAGACATTACTTCACCACCGTCGAAATTGGTTTGAATTTCAAAGTCCAATACTCTTTCTGCAGGCGCTAAGTCCAAGTCAATTTCAGGAGAAATCAACCAAGTATCCATATCGTCTTCACCTGTGTTAAATGCGTTTCCAATGGCATACGTGTTTCCACCGAAACCACTAATTCCCCATGTGTAAGAACCACCTCCAACATTTATTACTGTCCATCCAGCAGCAAGCATTTCATTGGTGTCTGCATAACCTTCAAAGTCATCAGAGAAAATGTCAATGGCTCCATTTACAGGCGTGTCAGCACAATCTGTAGGTGTTGTGTACAAGAATTCACCTGGGTCACATCTGATAGGATCGTCAAAGTTGATGTTCTCTGGAGAATTGATTACCAAAGTATAGAAGCTATCAAAGAAATCTCTCGTTAAGATTCCATCAATGGTTCCTCTATTTACAGGTAAGGTTAATGATTTGAAGTCAGAGAATGTACTGGTACTCAAAATAACGGATGCACCGTCTCCACAAGACTCCAAAGTTCTTTCTCCATCAAATTGATCACCAGCTTCTGCAGCAAAAGACATAGGCCCTTCGTCTCTAATCACTTGACTTCTGTTAAATTGAACATCTGTCAATCGAACAAATAAACTCTCTTTGTCATTCGCAAACTCTCCAATACTTAACTCTAAAGGAATAATATTTGCAATTTCTGCATCTCTAATAATATGCTCATTTCTTAGAGGAGAAGGAATCTTTTCTAGATCGTTTCCATTTCTTATACCAATTTGTACTACTCCGTTTTCTTCAGAAACAGACAGTCCATCTAATTTGATCCATACTTTTCTACCAAACTCGTAGAAAGTAAAAAGAGGGTTTACATCTACTTGTACTACGATTCCTGCAGCTGGGTTGGATGCTGCGTTTTGAATCACAATTTCTTCAAAGAAGTTTCCTCCCTCATCACTAGAAACTACGTATCCAGGAACATATCTGCTACCACCATTTGGCAATGCTTCGTAGGTGAAAATTTCTCCTTCTTGTGCGAACTGCCCCAACACTGTTGCGATTGAAACCTCTTGGTCATTCGCTCCTAGTGTAAAAGTCTGGTCCAGCACTACTGGCGTGTTAATATCGTCACTCTCTACACAGGCATTGAAAGATATCAAGCCTAAGAAAAGGATGAATAATTGAATTTTTTTAACTGTTCTCATTGTCTTTATATTGATAATTTTTTAAAATCTTATGTATACGTTTGCAAAATACGTGGTTCCGTTTCCGAAGAAATATCGATTTCCAAATACAGGTCCGTTAGGATTGTTTTGTTCTTGAAGTTGATCTCTATATCCTACACGTCTAGATTGTTCAAATCCACCTGTTCTATATTCCTGATCTAACAAGTTGTTGATGGTTACGAAGAAACCAATAAAGTAATCTCCTACCTTCCAAGATTTACCACCTGTCATATTCACTAAGAAATAACTTGGAAATTGCTCTTGTGCTAATAAATCTTTTGCAACTGCAGGATCGTAATCATTGTATGGACTACCTGTAATTGGTCCTCCTAATCTAAGAGTCTCTTCAGAAATTAAGTCAAAATCAATGGCAAATGCATCTGATCTCTTCAAAGCACTTGCATCTACAAAGGCTCTAGAGAAGTGGTTTACCGTAGCACCTACCCACCAATAATCTGGGTCTCTATATTCAAATCCTAATTGGAAAGCTCTTTCTGGACCTCCCGAAACATGCACATTTTTCAGTTTTGTAGTTCCATCTCCGAAAGTAACATCGCTTAC
>CAZTFN010000244.1:0-6302 GCA_964612905.1 uncultured Flavobacterium sp.
GTAACAGAGGTGTTCGCATCTTAATCAATGGAAAAACTACCGAATACATGGACATTCAAACATTGTTGCGTGACTTCCCCGCGGATAACATCTCTAAAATTGAAGTCGTAGAGCAACCAGGAGCAGAATATGAAGCCTCTGGATCTGCTGCGATCATCAACATCATCTTGAAGAAAAATGTGCGTTTAGGTACTCATGGAAGTACACGTTTTTGGGTAGGTGAGGATGAAGGTTTCGAATATGGAACAGGAGTTTCTATCGCCAGTTACAAGAACAAATTGAACTGGCAAACCAGCGTCAATCATTCTCAACCTACTTGGAGAGACGATTTGTTCTTAGTAAGAACCGTGGGAGATGAAGTCTATGATCAGGTGACCAAAGAACCTTATGATCCAGGAAATTTAAATCTAAGTGGTAGTGTAGACTATTATATCAACGATAAAAGCTCTATCGGAATTGGCGGTCGTTGGAACAACAGAAGATCTACTCGTGTGGCAAGAAGCACCACCATCATTTCTGATGCAACCACATCAAACACCTTGTTTTCAGAAAATAGTTTTGATAGAGACCGTATCGATTACAACATCAACCCTTACTATGAGTATAAGACAGAGAAAGAAAGACTGCTACTGGATTTTAACTTTGTAGATTTCACCAACGATAATACCAATACCTTATTGGATGTTTCAGGAAGTACCGTTCCTTTCACAGATAGAAGATACATTCAAGATGGAAAATACACCATCAAAACGTATAGCGCTGATTATTCAAAGAGCTTTACAGAAAACTTTAAGTTGAGTGCAGGAACACGTTTTGTAGACGTTAATACAGACAATGATTTGCAATCTCTACTTCAAAATACTTCAGGAGGTTTTGATCTGATTGAACAAGAAAGTAGTCAGTTTTTAATAAGCGAAACGATTTTGGCATTTTACACCAAAATAAATGCAAACTTTGGTAAGTGGTCCTTCTCTGGTGGACTGAGATATGAAGACAGTAATACGGAAGGTTTGTCCATTTTCATGGAGAACAACATGATGACACAACAGGTTCAGAAAAGACCCATCAAAAAACTATTTCCAAGTGCTTCGTTAAGTAGAAAATTAACCGATGTATTGGGAGCAAGTTTGTCTTATAGCTATCGAATTCAACGTCCTTCTTATAACAGTTTAAACGCTTTTGCAACGTTCTTGGATCCATTTTCAGCGAGTGAAGGAAACCCAAACTTACGCCCTTCTTTCACCAACAATTATCAATTCAATTTGACCTATGAAGGACAGCCTTTCTTCACCATTGGATACAGTGATACAAATAACGTGATCTTCCAATTGATTCAACAAGACAATGCAACCGCTCAGATCAGACAAAGAGAAGTAAATGTGGAAAGCAATTCAAATTGGAACTTCAGATTATTCGCTCCTTTAAGCTTCATCAAAGGATTGGAAGGATATACAGGATTCATTGGAACTTATACCGATTTTCAGTCAGAGACTTTTGATCTTGATTTAAACAAATGGAACTTGTTTTGGTTCATTCAAGCAAGTTATGAATTACCATGGGACATCAATTTTGAGATGAGTGGAAACTATGGAACGGGAGCCTTAGAAGGTCAGATTGACGTGGATTGGTTAGCAGATTTGGAAGTTTCTTTCGGAAAAAAATTCATGGATGATAAACTAAGGGTAAATCTTGGAATCAGCAAAATCCTTAACAGAGGTTTCGTTGGAAACATCGACTATGGAAACGGAACCGCACAAGTAGAAAGCAACGGTTCTCGTCAGAATGTACAATTACGATTTGTTTATAGTTTCGGATCTTCCTTCGGAAAAAAGAAAAGCAGAAGAAACTCGTCAAGAGATGTTGAAGACAGAATTAACGATAATAATTAATACATTCGTAACGAATGAACACTAAGCTAGACAGATCTGATTGGATCATATTATTCATAATTTTTGGCACATCCACTGTGTTGAATAGTATTGATTACTATAGAGAAGGGAATGCTTTGATTGAATATCTGATTGACTTTCCCTCCTCGATCCTATTTTCTATAATCTTGATTCTAATTTTTGTTCATGTTCTGGTGCCTAAATTCCTGATTGAAAGAAAAAGATTCATCTCTTTTTTCATTGTCTCCATTCTTCTTTTAACCGTTTTTGGGACATTGAGCAATCTCATGGGAAGACTCTCGGCTGGAAAATCACTTGAAGGCATATCTAATTGGCTCTTATATCTTCAAAATGGATTGTACAATGCCGCTGATATGATTGGAGTTCCACTTGGAATTTTATTGATCAAGAAGTTTTATGAAGGTCAATCTTTATTGGTCCAATCGGAAAAGCAACAAAAGGAAAATGAGTTGAAATTATTACGATCTCAAATCAACCCACATTTCTTATTCAACAATCTGAATACCTTGGATTCCTTAATCGATTCAGATTCTGAAAAGGCGAAAGAATACATCAATCGATTGTCTTTGACCTATCGATATCTGATTCAAACAAAAGATTCTGAAGTGATGGAGCTTTCGGAAGAATTGCAGCATGCTGAGAATTACATTTATTTGATCAAAACTAGATTTGGGAATGATTATGAGTTTTTGATCGACAAAAAAGCATCCATTCATGACAAGTTCATTCCAACAGGATCCATTCAAGCACTCTTAGAAAACGTGGTAAAGCATAACAAAGCCATTAGCAATGGCAACATTAAAGCGGCTATTGTGATTGAGAATGATTGGTTAACCATCAGAAATACAAAATCAACTGCACCTTCTCAAAGTGAATCTTTGGGGACGGGCTTGAATAATTTGAAGTCTAGATATCAACTGCTATCAGACCAAAAAGTAACTGTTACAGATTCTAAGGAATTCTTTGAAGTCATCATTCCCATCATTCGTTTAAGTGAGTAATACCATGAAGATTTTAATCCTTGAAGACGAAATACCTGCCTACAAAAAACTGATGCCTCATTTAAATGAGTACTATCAAGAAGAGTTTTTGCATCAATGGGCACGGTCAAATGAAGAAGGAAAAGTCTTTTTGAACAGCGGAACTTACGATTTTATCCTATCGGATATTCAATTGCTAGACGGAATCTCTTTTGACCTCTTCGATGAAATAAAACCAGAGTGCCCAATTATTTTCTGCTCTGCTCATGACGAATATTTATTCCAAGCATTCAACACCAATGGAATTGCCTACATCTTGAAGCCTTACACAAAAGAAGATTTTACGAAAGCACTAGGTAAATACGAGAATTTGTTTCAACAAGGCAATTACAACCCTTTGAATTCCAATACCATTTCCGATTTAAAGTCGGTCTTGAAAGAAGAAAACACTAATTACAAGAAGCGATTCGTCATCAAAAAATCAAAGGGAATTCAATTATTGAATGTAGTTGATATTAGTTTGATTTCAGCCTCTGGTGATTTTTGTATGGCTACGGACGCGAATGGAAAACGACATGCCATTTCTCAGAATTTAGGTTCTATTGTTCAACAATTGAATCCGAATAAATTCTTTAAAATCAACCGAAGTGAAATCATTCACATTGACTATATCCTTAATATTGAAAGTCATTTTAAAAACCGGCTACTCATTACCATGGAAGGAGTGGATGAAAAAGTAATGACGAGTTCTTCTACTACAGCCGACTTTAGAAAGTGGTTGGAGCAATAAACTTAATAAGTTAATGTCTTTCTGAGGAGTTTTTGACTGAGTTTACAAAGTGAAAAACGACGCGAGAATCTCATTCTTTCCTGTAAGAATTGATAAAAATTTCGTCTCAATAAACAATACAATACTCGAGACGATGAAAAAACTTGCTTTTACCCTATTTCTATTCCTGACCTTTCAATTGGGCTTCTCTCAAACGATGAGCAATCAAAAAATGGGTGCCATTTTAGAAAGTGTAGCCGATTCTATCCAAGGAAATAATGGGCAGTGGCAATTCAAAATCAAAGATGTTTTCTTCATGTGTGTAACCGATACCAATCACAATCGTATGCGCATTATCTCGCCCATCACCGAAGCACAACAACTGGATGAAAAACTAAAAAGTGCTGCCTTAGTCGCTAATTTTCACAGTGCCTTAGATGTGAAGTATGCCATTGCGGATGATATCCTTTGGTCGGTATTTATTCATCCTCTAAAAGAATTGACAGAGGGTCAAGTTAGAGATGCAGTAAAGCAAGTTTATGCGGCTAACAAAACATTTGGCACTACTTTTTCCAGTACCGATTTGGTCTTTCCGGGTGGCAGTAGAACACAAGATGAATCAACGAGCAAAAAGAAGCGGAAGCTTATTAAAGAGAACTAAGACACTGAAATTATTAATCATTAAGTTTCAATACCGCCATAAACGCCTGTTGCGGGATCTCTACATTTCCTACCTGACGCATGCGCTTTTTACCTTTCTTCTGCTTTTCAAGTAGTTTACGCTTACGAGAAATATCACCTCCATAACACTTCGCAGTTACATCCTTACGCAAGGCTTTTACAGTTTCTCTGGCGATGATCTTCGCTCCAATCGCTGCCTGAATCGGAATGTCAAACTGTTGTCTTGGAATCAATTCTTTTAACTTCTCACAAATACGTTTTCCGATGGTGTAGGCATTATCAGCATGTAACAAAGCAGACAAAGCATCTACTGGCTGACCGTTCAATAACATATCTACACGCACCAATTTCGATTTACGCATTCCAATTGGATGGTAATCAAAAGAAGCATATCCTTTGGAAACAGTTTTCAATCGGTCATAGAAATCAAAAACAATCTCTGCCAATGGCATGTCAAAAATCAATTCCACACGAACCGGAGTCAAATAAGTTTGATTCACAATCTGACCGCGTTTCTCGATACACAAGCTCATCACTTGCCCTACAAAATCAGATTTTGTGATAATAGAAGCCTTGATATATGGTTCTTCTACGCGATCTAACTTCGAAGGGTCTGGCAAATCAGAAGGATTGTTTACAATAACAATATCGTCTGGATTCTTCTTGGTGAATGCGTGATAAGATACGTTAGGAACTGTAGTAATCACCGTCATATTGAACTCTCGTTCCAAACGTTCTTGGATGATCTCCATGTGCAACATTCCTAAGAATCCACATCGGAAACCAAATCCTAAAGCCGCAGAACTTTCTGGTTGGAACACTAAGGAAGCGTCATTTAACTGAAGCTTTTCCATAGAAGCTCTTAGCTCTTCATAGTCTTCGGTATCTACGGGATAAATCCCTGCGAATACCATGGGCTTTACATCCTCAAATCCTTCAATGGTATCTTCCGTAGGCGCTTTCGCATCTGTAATGGTATCCCCTACTTTTACTTCTTTTGCAGTTTTGATTCCTGTAATCAAGTATCCTACATCTCCTGTTTTGATCTCTTGCTTGACTACTTGGTTCAATTTTAAGGTTCCCACTTCATCAGCACCGTATTCCTTATCCGTTGCCATGAATTTGATGCGTTGATTCTTCTTAATAGAACCATCAATCACACGGAAATAAGTTTCAATTCCTCGGTAGGAGTTGTATACAGAGTCAAAAATCAAGGCTTTTAACGGCGCATCTGGATTTCCTTCTGGAGCTGGAATCCGTTCAATAATGGCTTCCAAAATATTATCCACTCCAAAACCTGTTTTTCCACTGGCTGGAATCACCTCTTCTGGATCACAACCCAACAAATCCACAATATCATCTGTCACTTCCTCTGGATTTGCAGAAGGAAGGTCTACTTTATTCAAGACTGGAATGATCTCTAAATCATTTTCCAATGCTAAATACAAGTTAGAAATGGTTTGTGCTTGAATACTTTGTGCAGCATCTACAATCAATAAAGCTCCTTCACAGGCTGCAATGGATCGAGATACCTCGTAAGAAAAGTCAACGTGACCTGGAGTATCAATTAAGTTCAAGATGTATTCCTCTCCTTTGTATACATACTCCATTTGGATTGCATGCGATTTGATCGTAATTCCACGCTCACGCTCCAAATCCATGTTGTCCAACAACTGATCCTGCTTTTCTCTTTCGGTTACAGAACCCGTATAATCTAACAATCTATCTGCCAACGTACTTTTACCATGATCGATATGGGCGATGATGCAAAAGTTTCTAATATTCTTCATGCTTCGTTTTCTAACTTCCTTAAGGCTGACAAAGATAGCTTATTTAAGAGCTTAGCCAAAAATAAAAGCAATCCTTAATTTAGAACCAATTGCAACTAGTTTTCAAATAGATGCAGTTCGTCGGAAAAGTGTTCTATATAAAAAGGAAAAGCTATTTATTTGAACAATTAAA
>CAZTFN010000245.1:0-6302 GCA_964612905.1 uncultured Flavobacterium sp.
AAAACCTGTTTTGAAAAGCAAAGATGTTAACAAAAAGATAAAACTCTAAGCTGTTGTTGTGCTTGATTTTATCCTTGTTTTTTTGAAGTTATTAAACAGATTTTACGAAAATGTATCCGAGTTGAGAATTTGAATTTTTACAAACAAATTATATCGACTTTTCAGGGATGTTCTCAAGAATGTTCAACAAGAATTTCCAGAACTTCTGAACCGAAGAAATACTTACCTTTTCATCTGGTGAGTGTGCTCCCCGAATGGTTGGTCCGAAAGAGATCATGTCCATCTCTGGATAATTTTGTCCCAAGATTCCACATTCTAACCCCGCATGACAAGCGACTACACGAGGTTTTTCTTCAAACATTTCTTCGTAAAGAGATGTCAATACCTTTAGTATCTCAGAGTTTACGTTGGGTTGCCAACCAGGATAAGAACCTGAGAACTCCACTTCAAAACCTGCCAATTCAAAACACGCTCTTAGTGAGTTGGCGAGATCAAACTTTGAAGTTTCAGAAGAAGATCGAGTTAGGCAAGCCACTTCTATTTGACCATCTTTCACCGTAACCTTTGCAACGTTATTCGAAGTTTCTACCAAGTCTTCAATATCTGCACTCATTTTGTAAACTCCGTTCAAGGCCGCATATACGGATTTGATAAAACCTTCTTGAACTCCCAAGTTCATAACAGATTTAGGTAATTCAGTTGGCTTTACTTCAATGTTTAGTTCTGGGTCTACTCTTTTAAATTCTTCTTGAATCGTTTGGATCAATGCATTTAGCTCAAACAAAAAAGGTTTTTGAGAAACCTCATCTATGACAATGGTCGCAAAGCTTTCTCTAGGAATCGCATTGCGCAGACTTCCACCAGCGATCTCAGAAATTCTCAATCCAAAATTCTCAAAACCATCAAATAGCAATCGATTCATGATCTTATTGGCATTTCCCAAACCTTTGTGAATGTCCATACCAGAATGACCTCCTTGAAGTCCTGTCACAGAAATGGTGTACCCAACTGTTTTTGCAGGTGTTTCTTCTATTTCATAGGTTCGTTTCGCAGTTACATCAATTCCACCTGCGCACCCCATATCAATTTCGTCATCATCTTCTGTGTCTAGGTTCAATAGAATTTCACCTTCCAACCATCCGCCTTCTAGTCCCATCGCGCCTGTCATTCCTGTTTCTTCGTCAATGGTAAACAATGCTTCAATTTTAGGATGTGAAATATCCGTAGAGGAAAGCACTGCCATGATGGAGGCAACCCCCAGTCCGTTATCTGCGCCTAAGGTTGTTCCATCTGCTTTTACCCAATCACCATCAATAAACATCTTGATTCCTTCTGTGTCAAAATCAAAAATGGTATCAGCATTCTTTTGATGTACCATGTCCAAGTGACTTTGCATTACAATGGTTTTTCGATGCTCGAAACCTTGTGTTGCGGGTTTTGTAATGATCACATTACCTACCTTGTCAACTTTGGTGTCAAGATTCAAATTCTTGCCAAAATCGACCATGAATTGAATGACACGTTCCTCCTTTTTTGAAGGACGAGGTACTGCATTTAAATCGGAAAAGTGATTCCATAGAGATTTAGGCTCTAACTGACGAATAGAAGAACTCATTGGGAGATTTTTTGTTTAGAAAATCAAAGTTAAAAAAAGGAGCGCAGTATTATGAAATTTCTAAGACAATTTCGTCTAGCTGTTTGCGAACTTTCTTTAGATCTTTCATAAAGTCGTCTTCCGCTCTATAACCCACAGGTAAAACTAGAACTGAAGCTAAATTCTTTTCTTTGAGATTCAATACTTCATCGTACTTTTCAGGGATAAACCCTTCCATGGGACAAGAGTCAATTTTTTCCTGCGCACAAACGGTTAGAAGATTTCCCATGGCGAGATACGCTTGGTTTTTTGCCCAAGCTAACAAATCGGTTTCTGGCTTGCTAGAGATGACACCTTTTAAATATTCTCTAAACGGATTGATAATATCATCTGGGGTATTGCGTATTTCTTGCACACGTTGGAAATAACGTTCCACATCATTTTCGCTCATCGCAGTGTCGATGCACAGTACCAATACATGTGATGCATCTGCAACTTGTTTTTGGTTCCAGCTATGTTCAACAAGTTGTTGTTGAATCTCTTTATTGTTGATAACAAGCAGTTTGATCGGTTGAAGTCCGTAGGACGTCGCCGTCAAATTAAAGGCTTCTTTGAGCAATGCTACTTGTGATTGAGTTAAAAGTTTATTGTCGTCAAATTTTTTTACTGCATAACGCCACTTCAAATTTTCTAGGGTATTCATTTGTCGATAATTTTTTGCAAAAATACTCCGCAAATTCCAACAATCCATACTTTTTGAATTGGAAATATCAATGTAGACATAGAAATCTCTTCTCGATTGAAAGATTTAAGATTGACTTTTTGACTTTTTGAGAACAATACCATAAAAGTCAGTTATGAAAGAAGAGTTCTTACATTATGTTTGGAAGTATCAGCTTCTAGATTTTTCAGCTCTTAGAACAACTCAAAAAGAAGCTTTGTCCATTATTTCTTCCGGAATGCATAATCACGACGTGGGTCCCGATTTTTTGAACGCTCAAGTGCGAATTACAGATCAGCTTTGGGTGGGGAATGTAGAGATTCATTTAAAATCCTCGGATTGGTATTGGCATCAACATGAGATTGATGAGAATTATGATGCTGTGATTTTACATGTGGTTTGGGATCATGATGTGGAAGTATTTATGAAGAATAATGTGCCGATCCCAACTGTAGAGCTAAAGGGAATTGTCCAAAAGGACGTTTACCAGAATTACCAACGACTGACGAAAACTTCGACCCATCATATTCCATGCGAACAACAGATTGCTAGCGTAACATCCTTTGTCATAAGGAATTGGACAGAACGATTGTATATAGAGCGACTAGAACGAAAAGCAGTTTTTATCCAAAGCTTGTTGCAGCAAGCCAAGAATGATTGGGATGCGGTTTTATTTCTGTTACTCGCTAAGAATTTTGGGTTGAATAAAAATGGTGATGCTTTTTTCCAATTGGCAGGATCGATTCCGTACTCCATAGTGAGAAAAGTTCGACATGATCAGGATGAGTTGAATGCACTGTTATTTGGTCAAGCTGGATTTTTAGAAGACGATTTCGAAACTGATTACCCCAAAAAGTTGAAAAAGGAATATTGTTACTTACAAAAGAAGTTTGATTTGCATTCTATGAATCCGAAGCAGTTTCATTTCTTTCGAATGCGACCCTCCAACTTTCCAACAATTCGATTGGCCCAGTTTGGAGCACTTTATCATCGATCTTCTCAACTTTTTACCAAGATTATGGGATGTCGATCTGCCGAGCAGATGTATCAATTGTTTGATATCAAATTGAATGCGTTTTGGAAAACGCATTATACCTTTTCCAAAACATCCAAAAAGTCCCATAAGAAGCTGAGTAAGTCCTTTGTAGATCTCTTGATCATCAATACGATTGTTCCCTTAAAGTTTTGTTATCAACAGGCCATGAACCAAACCAATTCAGAACAATTGATTGCCTTTTTAGAATCCTTGCAGCCTGAAAAGAACAGCGCTATTTCAATATTTGAAACCTTAGGGTTAGAAACACAAAATGCTTTTCAATCGCAAGCCTTGTTGGAATTGAAAACACAGTACTGCATTCAAAAACGTTGTTTGGAATGTGCGATTGGGAATGAGATTTTAAAGCGGTAGTTCTTAAGATTATTGTATATTTAAGCCAGTCCCTTTTATTAAGTAATGAACATGCCCATAATCTTATTTATTGGGTCAAATCTGTTATTAAAAAAGGAAAATGGCTAATATTAAAATCCCCAAAAGATTTCAATCACTTTTAGAAAAAGATCAAAATTTAGATAGTATTGTAAAAGAAGTATTATCTGACTTTGGAGAGATACTTAAAGAAAATAGATTATACTTTTTCGAAGAGTATACCGACCATGGAATTGAGCATGTAGAAAAAGTCATTTTTGGGGCTAACAACTTAATTACAGATGAGACATTTGAAGAAATTTTAAACCCTAAAGATATTTGTTTCTTTATACTAGGTGTTGTATTACATGATATCGGAATGCATATTTCTTTCGAAGGATTTAAATTACTTATTAATGGAGCACATGATGATATTAGAATAAGGCAATTTGACTCAAACACTTGGGAAGAATTATGGCTGGAATATCTTTCTGAAGCAAAACGATTTAGTGGAAAACAACTCATAAGTATTTTTGGAAGTGATGAAATTACAATCCGAAATTGCATGAGTTTGGATAAAGATTGTTTAACAGGAGAAGATAAAAAACTAGTTGGAGAGTTTATAAGAAGACATCATCCTAGATTGGCTCATGAGATCGCAATTTTTGGTTTCCCAGGCTTAGTTTCCTCATCAATCCCATTCGCAAGAAGTTTAACTTTAAGTGAAAAGGATATTACTGGACTTATAGCTCGGAGTCATGGCTTAAACTTAAGAGCGTGTTTAGAGTTTATTGAAGAAGAGTTTGGGCGAAGTTCGAGAAAGATTCCTATGGGAGTTCATGCGTGTTATTTAATGGTACTTTTAAGATTAGCGGATTATCTGCAAATTGACAATACCAGGACTTCAAAAATATCCTTAAAAATGAAAACATTGAGCAGTCCAATTTCGAGACTAGAACACCTGACGCACTTATCTATTATTGGTGTTGATGATCTTTTTCAAGATGATCCCGAAAATATCTATGTTGAAACTAATCCAAGTAACAGTGAGATATATTTGAAATTAAAAAAATTATTTCTGGATATTCAGTACGAGTTTGATGTTTCTTGGGCAGTTCTAGGTGAACTTTATGGTAAAGTAAATTTAGGGCCAACTATTAAGTATCGAAGGATAAGTTCAAATTTGGACGATGGAAAATTCATTAATAAACAGCAATATGTAGGAGATTATTTTGCTTTTGGGAGTAACGATGAAATTATAAAACTTTTAATAAAACCTCTTTACGGAGACGATCCTACGTACGGTGTAAGAGAATTACTTCAAAACTCCGTTGATGCTTGTAATGAAAGAGATGAATTGGAAAAGCAAGGATTAAAGTATTTTCCTGAGGTTAATATACATGTCTTTAAGGATAAACAAGGAAGATGCTTTTTTAGAATTAAAGATAATGGTGTTGGTATGAGTGTAGGGGTCATAAAGGATTATTTTCTTAAGGCTGGTGCTTCTTATAGAAATAGTTTAGAATGGAAGAAAAAATTCCTAAATGATATCGGAATTAGTAAAATTCAAAGAAATGGAAAATTTGGTATAGGAATTCTTGCCTGCTTTTTGATAGGTGACAAAATAACAGTTTCAACAAGAGGGGTAAATGAAAAATTTGGTTACACTTTTGATGCAGGTTTATCTTCATCTCAAATCAATGTGATGAAGAGTTCAAGTTTAAATGTTGGAACCGAAATTACTATTGATATAAGTAAATCTACTTTAGAGAAATTTCGCTCAATTGCCTCACATAATGGACATCCTTGGACTCTATGGTACACTTTGAAAACCCCTAAAATTAATTATTATTTCTTAGATAAAGCTCAAACGTCTTATCAATATTATTTTCCTCATTATCTTGATGAGGATGCTTGGGACAACTGGAGTTCGTTTGATTGTGAAGGTTTTGATAAAGTTCTCTGGACATACAATCGTAACTTTCTAGGAGCGGCACTTGTTTGTAATGGAATTGTAGTTCAAAGACATTCATATGTAATTGACAACAAAAAATTCCCATTTGCTTTACCAAAACTTTCTGTTTTTGATGGAAATAACTCCCTTCCAATTTCTCTGAATCGGAAAAATCTTTCTGATAAAGTTCCATTTGAGAAAGAATTATTAGAGTCTATTTATAAGGATTACTTGGCTTTTTTACTCTGTAATTCAAATATGGAAAATGCATCAAAAGGGTACGTAAAGTTGGCAGATTTGAGAATAACTTATGGATATGCAAGCGGTTGGAATGGTTTAACGCTTAAGCCTCATAGAGATGGAGTATTGAATAAATTAATTTTTTCTCAAAAAGGTTATATTTTAGATTATAGATTTTTGTTAGAAAAGTTAGATCAACCAAATTTAGTTTATATTCGAAGTAATAATTTTAGGAGGAATTCAGAAGTTCAAATCGATATGGATGATAATTTTTATAGTATTGATAATGAAAATTTAGGATTTTCTCAATACAAGAGGGTAATCGAACAGGGCTCTGACGATATTACAAAGAAAACAAGAGTTTTCTATAAAAAGTTGGATTTTGAAG
>CAZTFN010000246.1:0-6297 GCA_964612905.1 uncultured Flavobacterium sp.
AATTAAAGTCAGGCCCTGAAACTGGAAAACACTTTTTTTCATCATAATGACGAAGTTAAAAAAACTGTTCTTGATCTAGGTTAGAGAAATGTAAAATCTAAGGAGCTAATCTTTCTAGTTTCCACGAAAAGTCTTCCAATAAGCTATAGCGAATTCGGTCGTGCATTCTGTTTGGTCTTCCTTGCCAGAACTCCATAGAAACAGGCTTAACAATGAATCCGCCCCAATGAGATGGGCGAGGAATTTCTTTTCCTTCAAATTGTGCTTCAAAGGATTTGAGACTTTCTTCCAATTCACTTCGCGATGCTACTACCGAACTTTGATTGGAAGCCCAAGCTCCTAACTTGCTACCGTCAGGTCTTGATTCGAAGTAGCCGTCAGATAGGTTTTCGGCAATTCTCTCTGCGCGCCCTTTGATGATTATTTGCTGCTCCAAGCTAGGCCAAAAGAAAGACAAGCAGACATGATTGTTCTCTTGAATAGCTTGTCCTTTTTCAGAAGTGTAGTTGGTGTAGAAGATAAAACCTTCCCATGTATACTTCTTCAAAAGGACCACACGGCTTTTGGGAAATCCATCTTGACCAATGGTACTAATGGTCATGGCATTGGTTTCTTCAACAGTTTCAGAAGCATCTGCATGTAAAAACCATTTTTGAAAGAGTTCTATAGGATTCTCGGGACAGGTGCTTTCTAAAAGTTCTTGCTTTTCGTATGATTTTCTGTAGTCGCTGAGGTCTTTTGACATGCTGTAGAATTAGACTGTAAAAATACGAACAGTTATCGAGCTACTCAAATCTGCAATTAACTTCCAAATTCTACCTCCTTGCAATAATCAGTCAAACCATCCTCGTTAAACTGCCAATAGGAAATGAGTAAAGAAGTAGGAGGAGCTCCTGCAATTTGATCTTCCAAATCTACGATGGTTCTGATGACTACTTTTCCAGGATCGTTGATGATAAACTCAATATTGAATTTTGGGGTTCCGTCCTTCGTTTGTAGATCTTTAATATGTGCAACAAAACCGTTGTAATCAGAGACATCATAATTGTTCTCTTTGATGAAATTTGGAGCACAATATGCAGGAATTTTATCAACGTCTGTTTTTACGAACAAATCGTCATACATATTCAGAATAAATTGTTCTTGCTCTTGTGGTTTCATTGGTTTATGGATTGATTCCCATAAAGTTATGACGATTTCACTAAGAATTTATGCGTGTTTATACCTGAAAAAGTTTCAATCTCAATTGTCTTGTGTAGGAGCTACACCCGAAGGCGTTCTAGATAAAAAGTTAATCCCTAAAACATGACCACCTTGAGAATCTGTGTTATGCGGCAAGTACTTTCTCGCAGGAACAACTTTGTCGCCAATTCTAATAGGACTGCAATCATAACCATAGACATAGGTTTCAGTATTCTTTACTGTAGGGTGGAATGTCTTTAAGTAAGCCAATAAAAAGGCTTGACTCTGCGATTTGTTTTTTAGTAGCTCAGTCATCTTCTGAATTACTTTGGATTGCATTCTTTTGGATTTGCTCAAAATATCGATTCCATTGGAATCCAAAACAAGTAAAGTAGCTACCGCACTTTTATTCAAACGACCACCGTAAGATACCAAGGTGAATTTTTCTTTGCTTCCTTCTAAAAGTGAAACATCTTTCCAGATCAAAATGGGTTCTACAGCTCCTTTGGTAAAAGTTTGTGAGGTCCAAGACCCAAAGTTTTCAAACAATACTTGTTGAATGTCGGTTTGCTTACTGATGTGTTGAGTACCAAAAACAAGCTCGCTAAAGGTTCGTTTTTCATTGTCCACTTTTGAAACCATTTGATTTACCATCACTCCATTGTCTAGATTCACAATATCTTGATTGGAAGAACAAGAGGTTAAAAAGATGATAATTAGCGCGAAGAGAAGTGTCTTTTTCATAAGGTAATATTTTTATTTTACTAAAGATATCAAAAACTATTCCGATTTTAAGGTTTGTAACTTAGAATCCTTTGCGTAATGAAATAGTGGATGCGATCATCGATCATGGTTAAAAATCGATCTT
The DNA here is from genome assembly GCA_964612905.1 of uncultured Flavobacterium sp. GTDB lineage: Bacteria > Bacteroidota > Bacteroidia > Flavobacteriales > Flavobacteriaceae > Polaribacter. Next base: position 2,051 of record CAZTFN010000246.1, read on the forward strand.
TAATTTCCAATGCACTCTCATCGAGTTGATCTTCCATAATGGATTTTAAATCGAAATACCGAAGTGGGTATTCCAAATCTTCTAGAATAAACTCATCAATATGATCCATGGGGTGCACTGCCTTAAAATCATCTGTTTCTTCCAATACAGCTTTGTATTCAAAACCTGGAGCATCCGTTGGTTCAAATTTCCAACCTTTTAGCTTGATCAATTGAGGGTTACCTCCTTTCGATAAAAGATTCTTGAATTGTTGAGGCAATCCAACGGAAGTCAAATCCCTTCCCAATAGATAATTGGCATCAGACTCTTGTTGATCTTGTTTTTCTGAAGGATCAAAATCAGCAATTACTTGTTCAATACTCGTTTTGGCAATGCTAAAATTGGGAAGGTTGGTTTTAAACGTTTTATAAAAATCATTTGATAGCGACAACAATCGCTCAAAAGATTCCGGATACTGTTTTAAGACATAATTTTCCAGTTGTTTGCAGACATGAAAATCTTTCTTGTAGAAACCAAGAAGATGTAAGTAAGACTTTTGTGGCGTTTTTTCAAAGCTTGCCAGTCCCTTGTATTCATTGTCTTTACTGACTTCTTGGAAAAGATGACTCACGTTCTTTCCCTGTTCTCTAGCGCATTCATAAAACAAGACTTGCTCGAAAAAGATGTTAAAGTTGAATCCGTTGATTTGATTCCAAACAGATTTGTTTTTATCCACAAACTCAAATGATTTCTGAGTGTAGTATTGGAAGAACTCCAAATCGGTGCCTCCTGTAATTCCCATGTTACAGGCATACTGACTGCTACCATCTATATAACCACTCATTTCATCGGGAGTATATTTGAGATGAGGATAAATTTCTTTCCACATTTCACCATAGTATTTCGTTGTGATCTCAAGATTTTGGGTGATCAATTCTTGTTCAAGCAACTGTTCTGGAAATACATCCCAAATAAAAACATCACCATCTATGTGCAGAAAAGGCTCTTTCTGCATGGAATAAGCTTTAATTTTTGGAAGTGCCCAAAGTGAGGAGTTATAATGGTTGAGTTCATCTAATACAACATGAACCTTGGTGTAAGGTAGTTTTAGCTTCTCAATTAAAATTTTATATCCAGTAGAATCGGTGTACAATTCAATCGGGTAAAACTTTGATATCTGATGTGCACTGAGAATCCAACTAAGCCAATGATATTCGGGTTTCAACCATGCGTAGTTATGCGTCAGGATTTCTTTTTGATTTCCTGACCAAAAGGAGTGTATAATTTTCATAGGAATAAAGAAAAAGTGAGAAAACGTATGTACGCTTCTCACTTTACATAATTTATAGTAGACTAATCAGCTACTACCATGTTTTACAATAGAACTCGCCCCATTGATCTTGGTGACATGTTCCAGTACGACCTAAGAAATAGCAGGATTGGAAAAGCCATTCACATTGGTATCCACCTGATCCTCCTCCTTTAATCATTCGAAGCTCATCTCTGTTCAAAGCTTCATTAACGCAATTTAGTTTTAACTTTTTCTTCATAGTTAAGGGAAATTTTAATTAAACAATTATTTTTACGTATTAAATCTATGAAAATTAATCAGTTAGCACAATTTATTTATGAAATTTTCGACGACTAGTAAGAGTATCGAAATCTATGCTGAAAAGCATAATTTGGACGTCAACTTTCAAAAGTTGGAAGAAGAGGTGAAAACTCATGAGAATTATCTTTCTGCTTTGGGATATATCGATTGTTTAAGCAATCAGAATATTCATTTTTCTGGATTTAAAGTTTCTGAAAATAATATTGAATTTTTGCCTTTCCCAATGCTATGTGTATTGAGAAATTATCATCATGGCAGTATTTTTAGCTATGTGGATCGAAGCGGAGACGGATATTTATTTTACAAAGGCGATAGTTCAGAAGTCATTACGCTAAAACAACTTGAAGAGCTTTGGTTGGGGTTTGTTTTTTACGAGAAGAACTTTGTTGAAAATCAGGAAATTTATGTTGAAGAAAATACCATTGAAAATGACATTGATTTAGATCCAAAATCTTCCTATGTCTCTGTGATAGGCATGCGAAACAAACTCAAGAATGAAGCCAATACAGCCAATGTATATGTTGATATTATTGGGAATGACAACCAGATCACATTTTTAGAAGGGTCTGAGCTCAATTTGAAAGAAATTAGAATACGAGGGAATCATAACCGATTGATGATTGGAAAGGATTGTCGAATACGAGGAGAGTTCGTGTTGGAAGGAGGTAATTCAACGATTATTGTCGGAGATAAAACAACCGTTGAGAAAGCCTCTTTTTCAGCAGGAGAATCCAAGATGATCTCTATTGGGAACGACTGTATGTTTTCCTATGAAGTCTCTATTCAAACCAGCGACGCTCATAGCATAATCGATTTAGAAACAGGCAAACGAATCAATCCAGCAAAAGATATTACCATCGAAGATCATGTTTGGATCGCTCCAAATGTCAGTGTTCTCAAGGGGGTAACTATTGGTGAAGGTAGTGTGATTGGTATTGGTTCTGTAGTCACGAAAAATGTTCCTAAGAATCACATAGCCGTTGGAAATCCAGCCAAGCCAATCAAATCCAATATCAATTGGGATCGAGAGCTACTTTAATCTTTTAAATATATTGTTTTTCCCTTTTTTGCACTTCGAATGGCTGCATCCAAGATTTCCATCACAATCATGTTGTTCTCTAAGGAAGAAAGATCATTCGCATCGACTTTAATATCTCCTTTGATCACTGCGGCAAGGTAAGAGAACGGATCGTTGTATGGATTTGTGAGTTCTTTTAGTTTCATCTTAGACTCTTCAAAATCATCATAACCAATCGCCTTTCGAACTCTAAGATCATTTCTATTGTCGGCATAAATGGCTCCTGTCAAACCATAAACCTCCATGTCTTTGCGTCCCATGGGCCAGTTCCATGAGGCTTGAATGGTTGCTTTTGCATCTTTGTAACTCAAGATAATGGTTGCGTCGTCATCTACCTTTGGATTGTTTTCTTTTTGCAATTGCTGAACCACAGCTGTTACGGAGATTGGTTTTTCCCCATTCTTCAACCAAGTCATCAGGTTGACCCCATAACATCCAAAATCTGTAATGGCACCACCACCGTTTTGTTCAGGGTCGGTCAACCAGTCCAAAAACTCCTTGTTGATCCCAATTTTTAGAGGTCCTTTATGTCCGTCACGGACAATTACTTTGCGCATATCTCCAATTTTTCCTGTATCTAACAATTCTTTGGCTTTATGATTAGTGGGGTACCAAGTAGTTTCATAATTAGTTAGCAAATGAATGTTGTGCTTTTTAGCCAACGCTCTCATCTTTTTGGCATGAGCGAAACTAACAGCCAGTGGCTTCTCCACCATGACATGAATTCCCTTGGGAGCACACATTTCAACGACTTCTAAATGTTCATAAATAGTTCCGAATGCTGTGACTGCCTGAGGTTTGGTTTTGGCAATCATTTCCTCCATCGTATCATAAACCAAAGACATAGAAAATCCATGTTGTTTGGCATATCGCTGAGCCAAATCTTTGTTAGGTTCTACAATCCCTACAATCTCAATATCACCGATATCTTCTCTTCCCAAGATCCAATGGACATGTGTATGAGTCAAGCCCACTACACCAATTTTTACAGGCTTTTTTTGACCAAATGAAAAGGTGCTCATAGAAACGGTCATTATGACTAAAAAGATTCTTATCAAATTCATATCAGCTTATTTTTTAAAAATAGAAAGCCCAATAAACGTATACAATCCGTTCAATACCAAGACAAAAAACTCAAAGTCGAATTGAAAGAGTTCAATGGTTAAGTAATTCGTGAGATAGGTCAATACAGGAGCGAGGATACATATGAAGGGAACGGCTTTGTCTTTCACTTGGAGTTTGGTAAACAATCCAAATGCATACAATCCAAGCAAGGGTCCGTAGGTATAGCCAGCAAACGTAAATATTTTTGCAATTACGCTTTCATCAGCAATAATGTACTTGAATATCAAAATAGTGATGACAAGAACAATCGAGAAAACGATGTGCATCTTCTTGCGGATGCGCTCTTGTTCACTCTTCTCTTTTTTCTCTACTTCTAAAATATCAATGCTGAAGGAGGTAGTTAATGATGTCAATGCCGAGTCTGCACTAGAGTATGCTGCCGCAATCAAACCGAGAACAAAGAAAAGAGCCGTAGCAGTTCCCAAACTTCCTTCCGTGGCAATGACTCTAAAC
>CAZTFN010000247.1:0-6202 GCA_964612905.1 uncultured Flavobacterium sp.
GTCAAAATACTACCGATCATAAATGGGAAGATTCACACCCAAACCAATCCCTAAGGTGAACAAACCTCCTTGATCCCCAAAACTCGCTGCGTGAAATCCTGCACCTGTGTACAACCAATCATTCAAAGGAATGTTATAGTTTAATCCTAGGATTCCTGCAGTAGGTCTTAAATCATACTGACTCCCATCACTATACGTGTAAGTAATGTCAGGTTGATCGATGAAAATATGATTCAATCGAATGAAATTCTTCATCTCCACTGTTTGAATATCATCTAGGTTCGAGTCTTGAGAAAAAACTTGAAGACAAGAAAATGCCAGTATCAGTATGAGCGTAATTTTTTTCATGTGCTATTGATCAAATTCGCTGGTAAAATGTAATTTGACCGTTGGATATTTTTGTTGTGTCATTTGAATCGTGAATGGCGAATCAGCTAAAAAGACCAACTGACCTTGTTTGTCTTTGGCCAAATAGCGTTGCTTCACACGCTTGAACTCTTTGAATTCTTCGTTTTTTTCGTCTTCTGCTTGCACCCAACATGCTTTGTGCACATGAATATTTTCATACGTACATTTTGCGCCATATTCGTGCTCCAATCGATATTGAATCACTTCATATTGCAAAGCCCCTACAGTTCCAATGATTTTTCTTCCGTTCATGTCTAGGGTAAACAACTGCGCAACACCTTCATCCATTAACTGATCCAATCCTTTGTACAACTGTTTTGATTTTAAAGGATCGGCATTGTTCACATATCGGAAATGTTCAGGAGAAAAGCTTGGAATTCCTTTGAAGTTTAATACTTCGCCTTCCGTTAAGGTATCACCAATCTTAAAGTTTCCTGTATCGTGTAACCCTACGATATCGCCTGGGAAAGACTCCTCAACAATTTCTTTTTTCTCGGCGAAAAAGGCATTCGGACTGGAGAATTTTAATTTTTTCTTATTTCGAACATGCAGGTACGGCGTATTTCTTTTGAAGGTACCAGAAACGATTTTTACAAAGGCCAATCGATCTCGGTGCTTAGGATCCATATTGGCATGAATCTTAAAAACGAATCCTGACATTTTTTGTTCTTTGGAATCTACCAAGCGTTCCTCAGCCTTTTTAGGTTGTGGATTGGGAGCGATGTCGATAAAACAATCCAACAATTCTTTCACTCCGAAGTTGTTCAACGCCGAACCAAAGAATACAGGTTGTAATTTTCCCGCTTCATATTCCTGCTGATCGAAATCAGGGTATACTTCATAGACCAATTCCAATTCTTCACGCAAGGTTTCAGCAGCGGTTTCACCCACAATAGTATCCAATTCAGGATTGCTGATGTCGTCAAACTCAACACCTTCTGAAATGGTTTGTTTGTTCTCTGAGGAAAACAAGTTCAGTTTCTTTTCATAGATGTTGTAGATTCCTTTAAAATCATATCCCATTCCGATTGGGAAACTCATCGGGGTCACTGTCAATCCAAGTTTCTGCTCTACCTCATCTAGCAAGTCGAAAGCATCTTTTCCTTCACGGTCCAACTTGTTGATGAACACAATCATAGGAATGCTGCGCATGCGACATACTTGCACCAATTTTTCTGTTTGTTCCTCAACTCCTTTGGCAACGTCAATCACTACGATTACACTATCCACAGCGGTTAAGGTTCTAAAGGTGTCTTCTGCGAAATCCTTGTGACCAGGGGTGTCCAGAATGTTGATTTTTCTGTCCTTGTAAATGAATGCCAAAACAGAAGTTGCAACTGAGATTCCACGCTGACGCTCGATCTCCATAAAGTCGGAAGTAGCTCCTTTTTTGATCTTGTTGTTCTTTACCGCACCCGCCTCTTGAATAGCACCTCCAAAGAGCAGTAATTTCTCTGTGAGGGTGGTTTTTCCAGCATCAGGGTGAGAGACAATTCCGAATGTTCTTCTGCGTTGTATTTCTTCTAAAAAACTCATCTACAAAAATTGATGTGCAAAAGTACATCAATCTTTTTTCATTAAGAAATTTGCAAAAACAGAATGAAAAAAATTGATGGACTAACGAAGTGGTTCCTGACGTACAGTTAAATTTTGAAAATTGCTTTAGTGAAATTTGACTTTACGGAAGAAAGGTAACTTTAATCTTTAGAGTTGCAAAGTTTAGTACTACGCACTTTGTGCTTCGTACTATGAGTGACAAAGGCGCAAAGTTTCTAAGGTGCAAAGCGATGCTCTGAGCGCTTGTACTGAGTTTATCGAAGTGGAGTTGAAGAGTTGCAAAGTTTTTGAGTTGCAAAGTCGCAAAGGTACAGAGGTGCAAAGTATCAAAGGTTCAGAGTCTCATAGGTTCAAAGCTTAGTAGGGTTTGTCTTTGCGAGGAGCCAAGCGACGAAGCAATCTCATTATTAGGAGCCTATAACCTTACCCGTACCCAAATCATACACATAACTCCCTCCATTGGCTTCTTTTATCATTGCGTGAATCTCACTTTGAGTAATGGATTTAGCCTTTCTCCAACAATCAAAAGCAATGGTTCTAAAGAGTTCTTCTACTTCGCTTTCAAAATTGAATTTATAATCGAAATCATACAAATCTTCTTTCCAGTTAGCATCTTTAATTTCTAGATAATCTAAGAAAGATTGAATTTGGTTTTCCGCATATGCGGTTTGCAGTTTGAGTGTGACCGAAGTTGAATTGGAAGTAGTCAATTGAAACTCATTCCAAGGATGGAATTGATATTGAATCTCGAAAGATATTTTAGCTTCTTTTTGAAGTTTAACAAAATACGCTTGCAATTCTTTGGCAATCGTGGGCAACATCAAACGTTTGTAGATTTCTTCTGTCAATTCCCAAAACTCGTGGCAATGGATGAGCTCAATGTTTAGAACTTGGTTTTTGATTTGGGAGAGTTCTACTTTTGAGATGTTTGCTTGTTGGATGAGCTCGAAAGCAAAGGGATCCAATGTCTTAGTGGATTGGATGTATTTAGTGAGTGTTTTGATGGATTTTAGGAAGATTTCCATTTCCTAAAGGAGTGATTTTTTATTAGTTAGTTTTTCTTAATTGAATCTTTCTTTAAAGACTGGCCCTAAGTCTTATTAATGTTATCGATCAAATAATTTTGATATTAACCAAGTAGCTAATATTACTCCACCAATGGTGAGGGCTGCTCCTACTATATTTTCAGAATTTTCATCCTTTAAAAAACTGTCATATTGTTCTTGAGTAATATTTCCGTTCTCATAAAGAATACCCATGTATTCTTTTTTCTCTGTTTTACTTGCTTTATTTTCTTTTAAAAGTTCTTTTAGTTCAAGTAAACGATTGTAGTTGGTGTTATTCATTTCTTGACTTTTTTACGTTCTTTAATCGCCTCAATCAATTTAGGTATTAGAGTGTCCATTTGTCTTCCTATTTGATTAATCACCTGTTGTTGTAATTCATCCTTAGATTTCAAAGACTCTAACTTTAGTTCAAGTTCATGGACACTATTCCTAAGTTCTTCATTTTTGTCTCTTATATATTCTTTGATTCTATGTCTTGTTCCTAGAAAAGAAATTAATGCCGATACAATAATTCCTATTATATAAAGTACATCTTTTAAATTAAACTCCATTTGATTTAACTTTTGTATCTGTTTGGCTTTGTGTAATGTCACTTAGGACATTATTATCTTCAAGTTTTTTGAGGATATTAATTATATTGAAATTAGTTCTTTGGCTTCTTGTAAATCTGAGATGATGTAATTTAAATTTGAAAAAAACTCCAGCTTCCTTTCTAACAAATCGAAATCAGGTTTTAACTTAGTGAGTTCAATTTTGATAATTTCGATATCTTTATTAAAGTCTGTTTCATACCCTTCTTTCTCTTTTATCTTTTTACTTATCTCATTTAATAATTCAAATATTTGATTTTTACTATCAGTTTCTTGGAAGAAAACATCCAGTGTAATTTTCTTCCCTTCTTTATCAGATAACTGATTCATGTATTGAATAAATTCTTCACTGAATTTATCACTTAGTTCCTCTATCCGAACAATTCCAGCGGTTGATATTTGAGCTCTCACGTCTCCTAACATATATAAGACTTTAATCCATCCACGAGACTCCAAATATTTTGCTAACTCTATTGTATCTGAATATGTAGCCTTATACTCTAAAACCTTAAGAATTTGAGGAATGCTCAAATAGATGTTAGGATCTAAATTCCTAATATCGTAAAGAGTCCTCAAGACGAAATCAAATAGTTCTGTATATTTTAATGTTTTCATAATTAGTTGTCAATATTTTACGAGACGTGATTTTTTCAAAGAAGAATCAAAGAGTTGATAACTCAAATTTTCAAAGAATCCATAATGTCCTAAAAGTAAAAAAGGTAAATCTTTATCATATGCCACTGTTACATCAATTTCCGTACCTTTAATTAAAAAGATGAGTTTATAAACAGGCAACCACTTTTGTTTTCCAGCTCCATATCTTACCTTAAGTTCATCAAACTTTTCTATGCTCTCTAGAAAACTTTTGTACTTAACGTTTATAATCGAAATAGATGCGCCAGTATCAATAATAAATTCATTAGTAAAACTAGTGATTTTACCTGAATTAGGATCTTTGATTAATACAGGAATTCTAGGTGAGTAAACAACTTTAGATCCTTTCTTAAAAGGTAAAGATTCCTTTTTGTACTTAAAATTTATATCTATTGTATTCTTCATTAATTCTACTGAACGTTCTGGATTATGATTATGCTGTTGTATGACAATTTTGTGTCAAAGACAGTGCGAGCGCCTGACCTCTTCAATCTTGAAGATATGATGGACAGGGAAACAAAACTGGCTTAACGTTTATATCGTTCTTTTTATCCTTTTTTAAAGTTGGCAATTAATATTTATTCAACTTTTAAGCAACAATTCATTATAGCCATTGTTGGGCTTAGTTTTTATTTCTTTTTTTCTTCTGTTAATTCTTTCTCTTTTTCCTCTTTAATCAATTCTTCTTTTATTGATTCAATATCTTCTTTTATTATCTTTTCAGAAGCTGTCAAATCAGTTTTTCCGTATTCAGAAATTAATAATTTTCCAAAATTTACTTTAGCAACTCTATTCTCATTATTATCTTCAAGTAACTGATAAAATTTAAATTTATCATCGCGAATTTTTAGGCTCTCATAAATTATTTCATAGATTTTATCAAGATTTTTAAATTCTGATTCAGCAATACCTATAAAGAAACTATTAATTTCTTTTTCTTTTGATTGATATCCTAAATCTATTAATGCTTTTGCAAAATCTTCGGTTGATTTTATTATATCATTCTCAAATGCACAATAAATTGCATGCGAATAGTATTCAATTAAATCATCATTTATTTCTTCATCTTTTAATGATAAATCAAGAAAGTGTTGGAAGAAAAGTAGTAAGTATGAAGTTTTATAACTTTCTATGTCAGCAAGGTATTCTGGATTATCCTTTATTTGAGGTTTTATTTTTAGTTTTAAATATGCCTTTTTTAATAAACTAAAATCTTCTTGTTTTAACTCCCTCGACAACAACTCTTGACTTAAATTAGAAATGTCTTCAGGTATTTTTACTAATCTATTAAGAATATGTGTTGTTTCCTCCCTTTTTATTTTTAGGAACAAACCATATATATCCTTTTGAATCAATTCGTTTATTTCAACCACTTCATTCTTAGTCAATTTTGTTTGCTTAAGTAATGATTCGTTCTCATCTCTTAATTTTATAATTTTCCTTTCTACCCATGTTACATAAATTCCTAAACCAATTGCTAAAATTCCAAAAAGAAAAGCAAAAATTGATAAATTAAACGAAGTAGCTCCAATCTGATTAGAAATACTATTTAGAGTCTGGTCATTAACTTTTACTTGATATTCATATTGTTTTTGAAGTTCTTCAAAATTATTATTTAGTTCTTTTATTTTTGATTGATTTTGTTGAATTAAAATTGAATCATTAGCCTTTTGAGAAAAGGCAAATTCAGGAATAAATAAAATTATAAATAAATATTTTCTCATATTATTTTAATTATGCACAACTCGTTATATCCAGAACAAACCTCCATTTCACCCCTCGATTATGAAGGACAAAGAAATTTTGTTCTCTTTTATCAAAAAGAAATCTAAGATGTGAGCAGTTCTGAATTCACATTGGGTTTATGGAAGTGTGATTCAGAAGAAATAGATGCTGAAACAATCCTTCGACTTCACTCAGGACGTG
>CAZTFN010000248.1:0-6157 GCA_964612905.1 uncultured Flavobacterium sp.
CTCCAATGGCGTGAATTATTTTTCTTATATTCACAACAACTCAACCGAATGGAATTAGAACATGTCGTAAAAAGATTTACGCAAAAAGATGCACTGGCATTTGAGCAGCTTTACGAAATGTACTACAAAAGTATCTTGGGCGTAGTTCATAACATCGTTCGGGATGAAGCCATGGCTGAAGAAGTGACACAGGATGTTTTTATCAAGGCATGGAAGAATGCGCACACCTATTCCAGTCAAAAAGGAAGAATTTTTACTTGGTTGTTGAACATTGGAAGAAATGCAGCAATTGATAAGACCAGATCGAAAGCTTTTCAACAGAAATCGAAAAACCGAGATGTGGAAATTTTCGTAGATATATTGCAAGATCATTCGGACTTGGATAAAAGGACGGATGCCATCGGAATTAAAAGTTTTGTTGCCAAACTTGCAGAAACGTGTAAAAAGTTGATTGATCTCATTTATTTCAGAGGCTATACTCAAAAGGAAGTGTCTGAAACCCTTGAAATGCCATTAGGAACTGTAAAAACGAAGAATAGAAAATGCCTGAATAATTTAAGAGCGATGCTTGAGTAAACTATGAATACGAAAGAATACATTGAATCGGGAATCTTAGAGCTGTACGTAGCAGGAACGCTTTCAGAAGAAGAAAACCAAGCGGTTTTCAAAGTACTGAATGCCTATCCTGAAGTGCTTGCTGAAGTTGAGAAGATCGAAAAAACAATTTCTCAGGTGACTTCTAGTGTTGCGCCCGATCAAGAAGATTCATTGTTCAAGAATCTTTTAATCAAAATGGTTGAGGATCAAGAAAAATCAACAAAAGTAGTTCCTCTAAAACCAAATAATTGGTTACGATATACCGGCTGGGCAGCTTCTATTTTGATCGGAAGTGGGTTGATTTACACACTGACAACCAATTCTTCTTTAACCAATGAAATCAATACCATCAGCAAAGAGAAACAAGAGTTTCAGGAGCTGCTAATAAAGACGGAAGAGAATCTAAAAGCCAATGAAACTTTATTGACGGCCATTAGAGGAAAGGATATCATCTCAGTTCCGCTTCAGGGTCAGGCAGTATCACCAGATTCATATGCCAAGGTCTATTGGGATAAGGCAAATGAAACCATCTATGTAGATGTTCAGGGATTGCCGGATCCTCCAGAAGGAAAGGTCTACCAATTGTGGTCATTAACCTTAAACCCATTAACACCCACAAGTTTAGGAACCATTGATGATTTTATTACAGACTCCGATAAAATCTTTACCGTTCAAAACCCTAATGAATCACAAGCCTTTGGAATTACATTGGAGCCCGAAGGAGGAAGTGAATCACCAACCTTGGAACAACTCTATACACTAGGAGCGATTAGCTCATAAAACGAAGACAAACTTTTCTATTACTCTCGTTTCTTTCATCAAGAAGCGTTTCCCGTTATTTCTGATTGAAAGAAATTAATCAACAAGTACACTCGCCATAAAATATGGGAAACCATAATTTTTTATGTGACTTTTCACAATCCTGTTGAAATGAATCTCAATAGTTTTAACTCCTTCCCCTTCAGACAAAATTGCAAGTTTAACTTAATAGAAATTCTTATGAAAACTACTAGAATTATTGAGAAAAAAAGTACCAGGTGTATACTCATATTACTTACACTTTTTACTCTTCCGCTTTTTGCGACTTCAACAGTCGATGACCCAAATAATGCCTTTTCAAATGCATTTATTACTACTTGGAAAACGGACAATCCAGGTCCTTCCGAAGACAACCAGATTACGATTCCAATCAATCTTCTTTCCAACTACAATTATAATGTTGACTGGGGAGATGGTACTAGCGACTCCAATGTGACTGCCGCTATTACACATACCTATGCTTCTCCGGGAATTTATACAGTTTCCATTACGGGAACATTTCCTGTGATTGGATTTGCCAATCTCGATTCGGATAAAGAGAAAATACTAACCGTGGAGCAATGGGGGGATATTCAATGGTCCAGAATTGCATTTCAAGGCTGTGTCAATATGGATGTTGTGGCAACAGATACACCCGATCTTTCTCAAGTAACCACCTTGTTACAGGCATTTACAGACTGTACCTCTTTGGTGGGAAATTCCTCTTTCAACGATTGGGATGTGAGTAATGTGGAAAGCTTAGCTGGAATGTTTTGGAGAGCATCATCATTCAACCAACCTCTAAACAATTGGAATACTAGCAATGTAAGATTTATGTCTTCTATGTTCAGTGGAGCCAGCTCTTTCAATCAACCTTTAGACAATTGGGACGTAAGCAAGGTCGAAACCTTAGCTGGAATGTTTGGACGAGCTAGTTCATTCAATCAAGATATTGGGAACTGGGATGTGAGTTCCGTTACTAATATGGGTGGAATGTTTGTTGAAGCCACTGCTTTTAATCAAGATATAAGTGGATGGAATACCAGCAATGTAACCGATATCAGGGGGATGTTTATTCGAGCAACTAGCTTTAACCAACCCATTGGTAATTGGGATATGAGTTCTGTGACGATGGCCTTTGCTATGTTTCAAGAAGCCTCTAGTTTTAATAAGCCTATTGGCAATTGGGACATGAGTAAGGTAACCAGTCTAAAAAGTATGTTCTTTGGAGCCACTGCTTTCAATCAAGATATTGGCAACTGGGATGTATCCAATGTTGAGGATATGAATTTCGCTTTTCAAGATGCCGTCAACTTTAACCAAGATATTGGAAACTGGAATACGGGGAAAGTGACCGAGTTCGGTCGGATGTTCAAAAATGCCACTGCTTTTAATCAGGACATTGGTAATTGGGATGTGACCAGTGCTATTCGCATGGTCGATATGTTTTTTGACGCAACAAGCTTTGATCAAAATCTTGAAAACTGGGATGTTTCCGGAGTATCTCGAATGGAAAATATCTTATTCAATACAGCAATGTCTACAGAGAATTATGATGCATTGTTACAAGGTTGGAGTCAATTGAACTTACAAAATGACGTCATTTTTGAAGCACGCCCCACTCAGTATTGTTTAGGTGCATCTGCTCGGCAAAGTATTATTGATACATTTAATTGGACCATCAGAGACGGAGGCCAGAGCTGCCCTTTAGAGTCATTTGTAACCACTTGGAAAACGGACAATCCAGGGACATCTCAAAACAATCAAGTCTCCATCCCTACGTTTTCTGGCGAAAACTATAATTACACCATTGATTGGGGAGATGGGAATTCCGATACAGGAGTGACAGGAGATATCACACATACGTATGCATCGCCTGGAACCTATACCATTTCTATTTCGGGAGACTTTCCAAGGTTCTATTGCAACAACCAATGCGACAAGGAGAAACTCTTAACCGTGGAAAGTTGGGGTGATATCGAATGGTCCTCAATGGACAGTGCCTTTGAAGGCTGCTCTAATTTAGATGTGGTTGCTCAAGATGCTCCCGATTTAACTGGAGTAACTACTTTATTTCAAATGTTTGATGGCTGTAGAAATTTGATTGGGAATAACAGCTTTAATGGTTGGGATGTGAGCAACATTCAGTTTTTTAATTCCATGTTCAATCGAGCTTCACTATTCAGTCAAAACCTAAGTGATTGGAACCTTTCTTCGGCAAGAAGCATTGATAACCTCTTTAGCTTTTCTGGATTTAACGGCAACATAAACGCATGGGATGTGAGTGGAATCACCAGTATGAACTTTGTTTTTAGTGGAAACACATCTTTTAATCAAGACTTGAATGGTTGGGATGTAAGCTCTGTAACTTCGATGATTGGTACATTCCAAAACGCGACTTCTTTCAATGGAAACATTAGTGACTGGAACATGGCTTCAGTCCGACAATGTTCCAATATGTTTCGAGGAGCCACTATTTTTAGTGGAGATATTTCTGGTTGGAATACGGGGTCTTGTGTGAACATGACTGGAATGTTTGAAAGCACTCAAGCTTTCAATACAGATCTTTCGGGATGGAATTTGGAGAATGTAAGAAGCATCGCTCGAATGTTTAAGAATGCAAAAGCCTACAATCAAAATATGAATGATTGGAACTTGACCAGTTGCACGGACATCTCTGAAGTATTTGAAGGAGCCACCGCTTTCAACGGTGCCTGTGAAGATTGGGACCTTTCTTCAGTGACGAATATGAGCGAAGCTTTCTTGGCAGCGAGTAGTTTTAATAGAGATATTTCGGGCTGGAATGTATCTGCTGTGAATGATATGAACCGAATGTTTGCCGCAGCTACTTCTTTTGATCAGCCATTGGGAGCATGGAATGTGGCGAATGTTTCTGATATGACTCAGATGTTCAACAATGCTGGACTTTCTATAGAGAATTATGACAACCTATTAACTGGCTGGAGTTCACAGAGCCTTCAACAGAACGTAAATTTCGATGCAGGAAGTAGTCAATATTGTAATGGGAAAAACGCTCGTCAAAAGATCATTGATACCAATAATTGGAGTATTACAGATGCAGGCCCTGATAATATCATTCCAGAGATTTCATGTCCTCAGAATTTGGTGGTACCCTCAATATCTGTGAATGGAGCAGACATAGAAATTGAAGATCCAGCTGCCACAGATAATTGTTCAGCAGAGTTCAATTTTGTAGGTGTCAGGGGAGATGGTTTGGCCTTGTCAGATACATTTCCAGTGGGAGAAACACAAATTACATGGACCGTAATTGATGGCGTAGGAAATGAGTCTGCGTCTTGTACTCAATTGATCACGGTTGAAGAGTTTGAAGAAGAACCACTTACCGTTTTGAGATATGTCTTAATCAACCCAGAAACTCATCAAGAAATTCAGGAATTGCAGGATCAAGATACGCTGGACTTGGCCAATTTTTCAAATCGAAGATTTAATATTATTGCGGAAACTACCAATGATGTGGAAAAGGTAAAATTTAAACTCCGAGGAAGAATACACAAACAACGTACGGATAAACACGCACCTTTTCAACTGTTTAGAAATCCTAATGGAAGAAAATTAAAAGTTGGCAAGTATCGATTGAGAGCAAGAGGAATTGCTGGGTATGAACAAGGTGAACGAAAGAAGATTAAATTTCGAGTGATCAATAGCAATCGACAAGAATTCGAGTATGTTGATCCCGTGGAAAGCTTGACAATCTCATTATTTCCAAATCCAACGACCTCAGAAATTAACTTGAAGGTATCGGATATTAGGGCTAAGATTACAAGAATTGAGATTTATGACCTGTATGGAAACCTTAGGAAATCGTCAACATTTACCAAGCAACAAGAAGTATATAAAGTACAGTTATCTCGAATGAAAGATGGTGTCTATTTGATCAATTATTACGATGGAAATAAACGGTTGGGCCAGAAAAGGTTTGTGGTGAAAAAATAAGTATGGTTATAAGATAAAAGAAAACCCTCCAAAGGAGGGTTTTCTTATCTACAAATACTGGGTTAAATATCAAAACGATAATGAATTCCCCACCCCCAAGCAAAGCCCGAAAAACTTCCTATATTGTTTTCAAAAGTTCCACTCACATAGCCAAGTTCAGTCGTAAAATAAAGGTCATCAATAAAATTATTGAAGGTATATTCAACACCGCCTCCGACACCAAAAGATACCGTGGTAAAGGAATCCGATATCAAAATAGTTTCAAATTTTATGGAGTTATATCCAACTTGCCCATAGATATAAGGTCGGAAGATAAAAGAGGAATCTCCTGGTTTGAAATTATAGATATACCGTCCAGAAGCTGCAAAGGAACTTGTCCCAAAACTGTAGGTTGCACCACCTAAAATGATTTGACCTGTATGGGTGTCGGTAAAATTATACCGTCCACTAAATCCATAAGCTGGATAAGAATAGGCAGCACCAACTCCTAAGGTTCCTGATTTTGAAATTTCTTGTGCATTAGTTTCTTGATTTGACAAACTGCAACAAACCAAAAGAATGATAAGATAAAATTGTTTCATTTCACATGTTTTTTTATTCATAATTGAAACGAAAGTGACAAGAAATTCTGAGGATTAATTACGTCAAACCACAAATTAAAATATGTGTTTCCACAGTTTTGAAACTCCTGTAATAGAGAAGAGGGTGAAATAATTTTAGAAAAGAAAAAACCTCCATCACTTAAAAGCTAAGGAGGCTTTGTACCAGAGGTGGGACTCGAACCCAC
>CAZTFN010000249.1:0-6141 GCA_964612905.1 uncultured Flavobacterium sp.
ACAATGACTTTTCTCAGAGACGGGACCTTAACTTCCAACGGCTCTCTTTGTAGTTTAGATTACACATCCTTAGTGCCAACTTCAGGTGTCTATTCGCTTTCAGATTCAACTTATACGACGAATGAATGTGGTCTCTCGGACATACGATATACGTTTGAGAAATTTGAAAATACATTGATTGTAAGTTATCCTTGCATCGAAGCTTGCCAATCAAAGTTTGTAAAGCAATAAATGCTTATATGGGGAAATTGGTATTGAAAAGATATTCGAATCTCTGCACTTTTTTTACTCTTGGTGCATGTCAGAACAGTTTCGCTGTTCAAGACAATTCTTGTGGTGGCGCTAACATTGTAGATGCAGCAATGTATGATGCCACCACAATTTTAAAATATACGGCAAGTTCATTACCCCACATGGGTAATTGTAGTGCCGATAAAAGTTCCACAGGTGGAAGCGATAGCTGCTTTTGGAATGCTACATGGATGGATTCAGGGCGAGAAGGTTTAGCTAGTCCTCCTCGACATTTTGATTGGTTAGCTCGGTTTAATCAGAAAAGTTGTTTGGTTGTTTTATGAGGAGCCTACATTTGATAAAAGACTCACTAAATCTTCAAGTCCTGAATCTTTATTTTTTTACAAATGAAAAGGAGAAATTTTAAAAGGTTTATAAGAAATATTGGTTATGCATTCTTGCTTTTCTTTGTTTTAAGCTGTCAAGACAACGAAAATCAGAATGACTCCCTTACAGTGTTACAAGCACTGTTTGAGGAAATTCAAACACTAGCAAATAGTGTTGCATGTACAGATGCAGCAGAATGGACATTTGTCTCCTATGGCGCGAAAGCCTGCGGAGGTCCACAAGGATATATCGCCTATTCAAATCAGATTGATGTGGGGTATTTTTTATCCTTGATTGAAGAGTATACAACAGCCGAACGTGAGTACAACATCCGATGGGGAATTGTATCAACATGCGACTTACCAGCCATACCAACCGAAGTAAGTTGTCAGAACGGAGAAGCAGTTTTAATTTATTAGATTAATTTTATAGGAAATTAGAGAATAAATTCACCTAAAGGAACTCATAAAAGGTTGTCGTCAGAACAAGACTTCTGCTCAAGCAAAAGTATACCAGCTTTTTGCTGGAAAGCTCTTTGCGGTATGTCTGAAGTATGCTCAAAATTACCAAGATGCTGAAGATATTTTACAAGATAGCTTCTTGCTAATTTTTAGAAAGATTGACCAGTACAAGGAAAAAGGTTCCTTTGAAGGATGGATGAAGAGGATTACCATTAATGTAGCCTTACAAAAATACCGACAACGTCAGAAGTTACAAGTAGTAAGAAACGATGAGGTAGAAAGTGAAGAGGTGACGATAGAAGTAGAGGAAGAGATAGAAACAGATTTTTTGTTGGAGTTAATCCAGCAGTTGCCAGATCAATATCGATTGGTGTTCAATTTATATGTTCTGGACCACTTTTCGCACAAACAGATTGCAGAAATGCTTCAGATCTCTGAAGGAACTTCTAAATCGAACCTCTCAAGAGCAAGGGCTATATTAAAACAGAAAATAACAATATATCAACAAAAGAAACAGGAAGCATAATGTCAGATAAGAAAAATTTAGATCGCCTTTTTCAGGAAAAGCTTCAAAATTTTGAGCAGGATCCAAGACCTGATGTATGGGGACAGATCCAAGATAGAATGCAGGAAAAGAAGAAGAGGAGATTTGCGTTTTGGTGGTTGTACGGAGCTGCTGCCATATTGATATTGGGTCTTTTCGTTTTTTGGCCCCAAGATCCAACAGGAGATCAAATTCCTGTAGACACTATCATTACCAAAACACCTAAAAGTGATGATCAATTGACAGATCCTACAGAAAAAAAGACACCTCAGATAGAAAATACCTTTGAAACTCCAGCACCTTTAAAAGAAACTAAAGAGGTGATTACGAAGAATTCGATAGAGAAAAATCATCCAACAAAAACAAAACGCTCTTTCCGAAAAAATATCATCGCCAAAGAAGCTATTGCTCAAAACACCTCTAGGGAAAAGCAGCCTTCGAAAAAGAAAGAACTCACTGATTTTAAAGAAGACATAAAGAGCGATCAAAACACCATTGCCGATCTTCAAAAGAGCAAAGAGAAGCTTCAGGAAAAGCCCGTGTTTGAAGTAGTACAGAAGACAGATTCTTCAAAAACGAATCCTATTACACAAAAGAAGAAAGCCCTTGTTGCGAAACTTGACGAAGAGATTTTAGAAGAAACCAACGAAAGTAAAAAATGGTCCTTACGCCCATTGGTTGCTTTCTCTACCATGATGAACTCCTCGAGTTCTCCAGCAGGAAATTCATTTGCAGACAATGCTACATCTGGAAATGCATCCTTAAATTATGGACTTTCTGTTGCATATGAAATTAACGATAAGCTGATCTTACAAACAGGTGTGATGACACAGAATGTAAGCTTTAATACACAAGATGTATTATTGATTCGACAAGACAATGTGTCTTCAGCATCTCCTGACCTTGGTTTTAGAGAAGGTGCTTCATACATCGTTTCGGGAGCCAACGGATTGCGTACCGTGGGGAATTCTTCTTCAAATGTGACGGTTGCTGATCGAAATGCTGAATTGAATCAAGTAATTCGATACATTGAAGTTCCCGTAGAGGCTAAATACCGAATCACCAAGTCTGAAAAGATTCGTTCCTATGTCATTGGAGGTTTTAGCTCATTATTCTTGCAGAATGACGAAGTGATTCTCTTGTCTGATGTTGTAGGTACTTCAGATATTGGAAGTGCAAACAATTTAAACACCGTCAATTTTAGTGGGAATTTTGGTTTGGATTTCGATTATCAAATCAATAAAAATCTCTTTTTGAACATCAACCCAATGGTGAAAGTCCACCTAAATACTTTTGCCAGAAATAGCAACGGCTATCAGCCTTATTTTGTGGGTGTGTATTCAGGGATTAAATATCAATTCTAGGGCGGTATACTTTTAAATTCCTAATCCTTTATTTTTCAGCCGTATTTGTTGAAATGTCGTGCCGTTAGGCACAATTTTTTCATTTCTCTTTTTTGAGTTTCAAATGAAAAAATTTGGGTACTTTTGAACTCACAAATCAAATCAAAACAGATACGGAAATGACAGATTTCGGAATTCAAGAAGCCCTAGAAAAATTAGGCGTTAAAGAACTTAACGAAGGAACTTCTACAGGTTCTCAATGGTTCTCAGGCGGAGACATTATTGAAAGCTACTCTCCGGTTGATGGAAAACTCATCGGAAAGGTAAAAACGACAACCAATAAAGATTACGCAACAGTCATGGCTGCTGCAACAACAGCTTTCAAAACTTGGAGAGTAATGCCCGCTCCACAACGTGGAGAAATCGTTCGTCAATTTGGAGAAAAATTACGCGAATTGAAAGAGCCTCTAGGAAAGTTGGTTTCTTATGAAATGGGAAAAAGCTACCAAGAAGGTTTGGGTGAAGTGCAAGAAATGATCGATATCTGTGATTTCGCCGTTGGTTTGTCTAGACAATTGCACGGATTAACCATGCACAGTGAGCGACCTGGGCATAGAATGTATGAGCAGTATCACCCATTAGGAGTGGTTGGAATTATTTCGGCCTTTAACTTCCCTGTAGCTGTTTGGGCCTGGAACACAGCTTTGGCATGGATCTGTGGGGATGTTTGTGTTTGGAAACCAAGTGAAAAAACACCTTTGTGTGGAGTGGCTTGTCAGAATATCATTGCAGAAGTATTGAAAGAAAACGACCTGCCAGAAGGAATCTCTTGTTTGATTCAAGGTGATTACAAAGTGGGTGAATTCATGACCACGGACAAACGTGTTCCTTTGGTGTCTGCTACGGGATCAACCAGAATGGGTAAGATTGTAGCCAAAACAGTCGGTGAACGTTTAGGAAAGTCTCTTTTGGAATTAGGAGGAAACAATGCCATCATCGTGACTCCTGATGCTGACATCAAAATGACCGTAATTGGAGCTGTTTTTGGAGCTGTTGGAACTGCGGGACAACGTTGTACTTCTACGAGAAGGTTGATCATTCATGAGTCTATTTACGATAAAGTAAAAAATGCCATTGTTGCTGCCTACGGTCAGTTGCGAATTGGAAATCCATTGGATGAAAACAATCACGTAGGTCCATTAATTGATACTGATGCTGTTGAAATGTACAAAGCCGCTTTAGAGAAAGTTGTTGCTGAGGGAGGAAATGTTGTGGTTGAAGGTGGAGTTCTTTCAGGAAAAGGATACGAAAGCGGATGCTACGTAAAACCTGCGATTGCTGAAGCTGGAAACTACTACGACATTGTACAACACGAAACATTTGCGCCTGTATTGTATTTATTGAAATACACTGGAGGTGTTGAAAATGCCATCGAATTGCAAAACGGAGTAGCTCAAGGATTGTCTTCTGCAATCGTGACCAACAACTAACGTGAGGCAGAGCGCTTCGTATCGCATGCAGGTTCTGATTGTGGAATTGCCAATGTAAACATTGGAACTTCTGGAGCAGAGATTGGAGGAGCTTTCGGTGGAGAAAAAGAAACAGGTGGTGGACGCGAATCTGGTTCTGACGCCTGGAAAGTGTACATGAGACGTCAAACCAATACGATCAACTATACCACCAACTTACCGTTAGCGCAAGGGATTAAGTTTGATTTATAACAAGAACTTGTCACCCTGTCCCGAAGCTTCGGGAGTTTCAGGGTCTAAATATCTATTAGGAAAAACCACCTCAATTGAGGTGGTTTTATTATTTTTAAAGGAAAAGAATAAAAGCGAATGAAACCTCTCTCTATCCAATGGAAATGACGGAATACAAGGAGCTTTATCATACCTATAACAAGTTGGCATTAATTAATGAAAATTTTAAAATATTACAGGTATTGGTTTAAGTCAATAATTTCTATTTTCTTAATTGCACTAATAATTCCAATGATTTTTAGTGGAGTTGTTAATTTTGAAGTTCTTTACTATTCAGTGATAATTGCATTATCAATATCAATTCTATTCGGTAGCTTATTTTACTTTTATGACATTTATTTTGGTCCTAAGAAAAGGATATCTGAGTTAAATAAATACCCATTCACTGAATTTTTAAAAATTGGATTTGAGCGTAAAGAAAACTATTTAATTGGTAAAATCAATGGGTTTGTAACAATCATTAGTTATGATTGGAGAGGAAAGAATGGTTTTCCTTCCGTTTATGGCATTATTATTTTTGAACCTAAAATAAAGGGTAAATTCCTGAATAATTATGATTTGAATAAATTTCAGAAATCAATTAAAGATAAATTCAATTTTTGGGAGTTTGGGCAATTAAGAACCGAATGGAGTTACATCAAAGGAAAACCAAATCATAAACTAATTATTGAAAAGCTTAAGAAAAATTCGAATCTAATTTCCAAAAAAGGGATAAGAGAAATCAGTCTTGCCAATTGGGAAAAGGAAATAAAAAGAGAAAATCTGGCAAAACTAATGCTAACAAAACCTAAACTGGATTAAACCGTAGCTTAGCCAAAAGCATTGGACGTAATTAGCAAAACTAAATTAAATGGGATTTAAAGTACCAAAAGAGACTCCTCCGATGGAACGAGAATTAATATACCTACTTGTTGATCTCTGCGTCAAATGGGGGTTTTGTATTCCTCCAGATAATTCTGAACAAATTGCAAAGATGGACTATTATCACGCTCATGATTTTGCACAGGATGTGCTTGAAGCAGAGGGAATGGACGGCTATTCTAGATGGAAGAATAAAATAGCGGAACGATTTAGAGAGAGATTTGGAACAGACGAAATTCATTCTTCAACTTTCGTAGACAGAGTAAGAGGACAAAAAGAAGATTGGTCTAATTAATAAAATTCAGTAAATAAGTGAAATTTACTCCTGAAGAAGATAAATCAGAACAAAATGAATATTACGCGAAGTATCCAGTATTATCACATGCTTGGATATATGTTGCAATAGACATTCGTCATATGAATATGTCGAGAATAGTTTTAGAAAAGGGTTATAAGTAGTTCCTTGAGAAAGTCTTTTTTTCGGATGTTCAGTAGTGGTTAAACCTACTTTTGACATATTCATATGACGAATGTCTATTGCAACATATATCCAA
>CAZTFN010000250.1:0-6082 GCA_964612905.1 uncultured Flavobacterium sp.
TGATGGCTCAAGGAAAACAACCAGAAGTGTTGTTTTGGGTTGGATCTGCAGGAAGCTATGACGATAGAGCAAAGAAAATTACAAAGGCTTTTGTAAAAATATTGCACAAAGCAAATGTTGATTTTGCTGTATTAGGAACGGAAGAAAGTTCAACAGGAGATGCCGCAAAGCGTGCTGGAAATGAATTTTTATTCCAAATGCAGGCAATGACCAATATTGAGATTTTGAACGCATATGAGGTGAAAAAAATTGTGACTTGTGATCCGCATTCTTTCAATACACTGAAGAATGAATATCCAGGATTGGGAGGAAACTATGAAGTTTATCACCATACTCAGTTTATCAAACAATTGATTGACCAAGGGAAATTGAACATAGAAGGCTCTTTGAATAAAAGAGTCACTTTTCACGATCCTTGCTATCTAGGAAGAGCCAACAACGAATACGAATCACCAAGAGCCTTGATCAAAAGACTTGGTGTGAATTTGGTAGAGATGAAACGAAGCAAAAATAGAGCTTTGTGTTGTGGTGCTGGAGGAGCTCAAATGTTCAAAGAGCCAGAAAAAGGAGATATGGATGTAAACATCCTAAGAACAAAAGATGCTTTGGCTACAAAACCGAATATCATTGCCACAGGTTGCCCTTATTGCAATACCATGATGACAGATGGTGTGAAGTTCCATGAGAAAGAGGCAGAGATAGAAGTAAAAGATGTCGCCGAGTTAATCGCCGAACAATTATAGTCATATGAAAACTAAATACATAGCAATCTTGCTTTTGGTGTCAATTGCATTCACCATGTGTGATAAAAAAGAAGTGAAGAAACCAGAAGAAAAACCTCTAGAAAAAGTAAAAGACACCATTCCTGATGTACCTGTTGCTCAACAGGAAGTAAAAGTTGTCAAGAAAGACCCAGTCATTACTTTTACAGTTCAAATTGGTGCTTTCAAGAAATTCGGACAAAGTTTAGAGGGCGTTCCTAAGGTGATCAAGTACAGTAAGGACGATTACTCAAAATACAGTTTGGGATCTTTCAAAACGGTAAGAGAAGCTGTGAATTATATGTATTCTATAGAAGAAGACTACCCAGATGCTTTTGTCCAAGCATTAAAAGATGGTGAACCCATTCACATCAGCGAAGCTTTAAAATAATTTGTACTTTTTG
The DNA here is from genome assembly GCA_964612905.1 of uncultured Flavobacterium sp. Lineage (GTDB taxonomy): Bacteria > Bacteroidota > Bacteroidia > Flavobacteriales > Flavobacteriaceae > Polaribacter. The sequence goes on from CAZTFN010000250.1 coordinate 1,166, forward strand.
GTTTGATCAAAAATTATATCAGAGCTGCACGTTTAAGAACCCTACCTCTATCTGTTTCGGGGATTATTGTGGGTTCTTGCATTGGTAGTGCGTATTTAAATGCTCTTGAAGGATTAAGTTCACACACTTTTGTTGTTGAGAGACCTATTTTTTGGTTGGCTATTTTAACGACCATTGGCTTTCAAGTGCTGTCCAATTTTGCCAATGATTATGGCGATGGTATCAAAGGAACTGATGAAGATAGAAAAGGCGAAGCTCGAATGGTGGCATCAGGAGCAATCACTCCAAAACAAATGAAAAATGCAATGATTGTGACAACTATCATTACATTAATCGTTGCTTTTACACTCATCTATGTCGCTTTTGGGAAAGATAACTTTGGGTATTCGGTTCTGTTTGTTTTTTTAGGGATCGCATCCATAGCGGCAGCTATTAAATATACTGTGGGTAAATCTGCATATGGTTACAGTGGTTTTGGGGATGTTTTTGTCTTTGTTTTTTTTGGACTTTTAAGTGTTGTAGGAAGTTATTTCCTCTATACAAAACACATTCGAATGTCTGTTTTTTTACCAGCGTTTTCTATAGGAATGTTAAGTACAGCAGTGCTAAACCTCAACAATATGAGAGATCGTGTAAATGATCAAAAAGCAGGGAAAAATACAATTGTTGTTAAAATTGGTAATGAATTTGCCAAATACTACCATTATTTCTTGGTTCTTGGCTCTATGCTTTTTGCGATTGGATATACAGTCCTTAACTACGTAGAACCCATACAATTTTTGTTCTTAATCGCTTATATACCCTTAGTACGACATTTATGGTTTGTCTATAAAAACAAAGATGAATCTGAATTAGATGGACAGCTAAAAGTCGTCGCCCTGAGTACTTTTTTATTTGCTCTTCTTTTTGGATACGCACAAAAAAGTTATATCTTTTTATATTGAACAATTAGCATTTTATGAAAACCGTCAAAGTCATTATGACCATTTTAGTGGTGTTATCTGTACTGTTTCTAGGTACAGGATTGGTTATCAAAGAGAATAAGTATTCCACAGAAATCAAAGTGAACAAACCATTGTCTGAAACCTTTCAGATGTTTAGCGATCAAGAAAATATTAGTCAGTGGATCCCTGAAATCACTAAGATTGAAACCATTGAAGAAAAGCCTGGACTCGTGGGAAGCGAATACAGAATTACCATGGATAATGAAGGGCAGGTAATGACAATGAAAGAGAAAGTACTTGCCTATGTTGAGGATAAGAAAGTAACTTTTTATTTTGATGCTGAAAGTGTTTTAAAAACAGATGACTATACCTTTACTTCGGATGGAAGTTCAACAACGATAAAACTAGATGTTAGCTTCCAAGCAGAAACCTACATTCTGAGCTGTATGTTTCCTTACTTCAAAGGAACATTCAAAGGGCTTGATGAAAAGTATTTAGGTAATTTTAAGAATTACATCGAGAATCAATAATAGATCACCTATGAAAGAAAATATAGTAAGCTGGTTTGAAATTCCTGTGCTTCATATGGATAGAGCACAAAAGTTCTACGAAGATGTTTTTGAGATTACCATTAGCGTTCACGACTTAGGCGGTTTGATCATGGGCTGGTTTCCTCCACCATCTGATAATGCATACGGTGCAACCGGATCTCTGGTTTTAAATGAAGAATACAAACCTTCTGAAACTCACGGTCCTTTAATATATTTCAATGCACCTTCTGGCGATATGAAGAATGAACTGAGTAGAGTAGAAGCTGCTGGCGGGAAGGTGATCAAAGACAAGACTTTAATTTCTGAAGAGACCGGCTACATGGCGGTTGTCATCGATACTGAAGGAAATAGAATCGCATTGTATCACAGATAATGAATGCTGTTGTTCAAGTCCGAAGAGCTAAACCAAAAGATGCTCACATAATCTCCCTACTGGGTAGAATTACGTTTGCAGAAACCTTTGGACATTTGTTTACAGATCAAAATGATTTGCTAGAGTATTTTGAACGAACCTTTTCTGTGCAGAAAATTAGATCAGGATTTACGAATTCGAATAATTTGTTTTGGATTGCAATGATCAATGAGTTGCCTGTGGGATATGCCAAATTAAAGCTAAATTCACCTTCAGAATTTGTAGATATAGAAAATACCAGTCAACTTCAGAAGATTTATGTGTTGAAAGACTTCCTAGCTCAAAAGGTAGGGTTGAAACTACAAGATGAAATGCTGAAAGCCGCTAAAGAATCTGGAAGTACAAAGATTTGGTTGTCGGTTTTACAAGAAAATGAAAGAGCCATTCGATTTTATTTGAAGAACGATTTTCAAAAAATAGGTGAGCACGACTTTCAAATAGGCAAAGAGTCTTTTCACTTTCATGTCATGTCAAAAGAGTTGTAAATGAAGGCAACAGCACACAAACATATACTCGACTTTAAAAGACCTAGTGGAACCTCAAGAGGGATTTTGACCACCAAAGAGACTTGGTTCATTATTATTGAAGAAGGCAATAGAAAGGGAATTGGTGAGTGTGGAATTTTAAGAAGCCTCAGTATTGATGACCGACCTGATTACGAAGACAAAATTCGATGGGTCTGCCAAAATATTCAATTAGGATTGAATACATTATTGAGTGAGCTTATCGAATTTCCAAGCATTCAATTTGGCTTAGAACAAGCTTTTTTATCCTTGGAAAAAGAAAACCCATTTCTCTTGTTTCCATCCAAGTTTACTCAGTCTCAAGAAGCTATTAATATCAATGGTCTCATTTGGATGGGTGATGAGGACTTTATGAAAAGTCAGATCACGAACAAGTTGAAGGAAGGTTTCCAGTGTATTAAGATGAAGATTGGAGCCATCGATTTTGATACCGAGATTTCATTACTCGAGTCTATTCGAAAGGAGTTTTCCGCTTCAGATATTGAATTAAGAGTAGATGCCAATGGAGCTTTTTCCCCAAATGAGGCACTTGAAAAACTGAAAGTGTTGTCAGATTTCGACTTGCACTCCATTGAACAGCCGATCAAGCAAGGTCAGTTCGAAGAAATGGCAAAACTCTGCGAAGTTACTCCATTACCCATAGCATTGGATGAAGAACTCATTGGTGTTTTTGATGTAACAAAAAAGCAAGAACTCCTACAAACAATAAATCCTCAATTTATTATCTTGAAGCCAAGTTTGGTTGGAGGTTTTCAAGCAAGTAAAGACTGGATTGATATAGCAGAAAATCGTAAGATTGGTTGGTGGATCACAAGTGCGTTAGAAAGTAATGTTGGATTGAATGCTATTGCTCAATGGACCTACACCTTGAAGAGCTTAATGCCTCAAGGATTAGGAACAGGAAGCTTGTTTACCAATAATTTCGAAAGCCCTTTAGAAGTAGCAAATGGATTTTTGAAGTACAACAAAAACAAGAATTGGAATTTTATACTTCCTGAACCAAATTCAGGAACCAAGTAAATAGATAGGAGATTATGAATTTTTTACAAACAGGATTCAAAGGAAAGAACGATTGGTGGATGTATGGTCTTATGATCGCTGCTATGATTTTCGGTAGTTTTATAGGACAATTACCCATTACGTTTGTGGCTGCGGCCAAAGTAGATGGAGATATGGAAAGATTTGCTGCAAGCACTGAAAAAGGTTTTGCAGATCTTGGTATCGATTTGAACTTGTACTTATTTCTAATGCTCTTAGGCTTTGTGGTTTCCTTCTTTTTATTTGTCATTTTGGTAAGAGGAATGCAAAAAAAGAAATTGAAATGGGTGATTACATCTCGGGAGAATATAGATTGGAAACGAGTGTTTTTTGGTGTGCTTGTCTGGGGTGTGATTGTGATGATCGCTTTATCAGTGGGCTTGTTCATCTCTCCAGAAGATTATGAGTGGAACTTCAAACCTTTGAGGTTTTTGGTACTTTGTGTGATCGCAATTTTGCTGATTCCTATTCAAACAACTACTGAAGAACTTTGGTTTAGAGGTTACTATATGCAAAGCTTTGCGATATCTGCAACGAAGAAATCCTTTGGTATTATTCTAATCTATTCGATCACCTGTCTAAGTATTCATACCTATTTAGCGTTTAAATATGACCTGAACATTTTAATTAATTTGTCATTGTTCTTAGGTTACAGTACTCTTTTGATGGTTTTGCATTATTCAAATGCTTTCGGCGGTTTGCTGAAAACAAAGTTCGCAGATTCAATGTACAAGTTTATAAAGAGAAAGTATGTACCCTTAATATTGACTTCGGTGATCTTCGGGCTTTTACACCTGTCTAATCCAGAAATCGGTAAGTTAGGTTATGGGATGGTTGTTTTTTATATCGCAAGTGGATTCTTCTTTGGAATTGTAACCTTAATGGACGAAGGGGCGGAGATTGCTATAGGAATGCACGCTATCAATAATATCATAGCAGCGCTATTCATCACCACCAACTGGACGGTTTTTCAAACTGATGCCGTGTATATAGACATGTCCGAGCCTACCATTAATTTTGAAATGTTCTTGCCAATTTTAGTCTTATATCCAGCAGCGATTTTAATTTTTTCTAAAAAGTATGGATGGTCTCGATGGAATGATAAATTGTTTGGAGAGATTGTTGAGCCCATAGAACACAATGCAATTGATGAGTTGGGTTCATAAAGATTTTCAACTGAATGGTCGCTCTTTTTCAAGTGAAGAAGAACTCATTCAGTATGCTGAGCGCATTTCGCAACCTCTTTCAACTTTTTGTAAAGACTGGTTTTCAAAAGATGATTTTGTCTTAGTCAAAACCTCAGGATCTACAGGGAAACCCAAAGACATTCGACTGAAGAAAGAATACATGCGAAATTCGGCGATGGCTACGGGTAAGTTTTTCAATACTCAAGAAAAAACAAAGGCGCTTTGTTGCTTACCAATTGAATACATTGCTGGAAAGATGAT
>CAZTFN010000251.1:0-6028 GCA_964612905.1 uncultured Flavobacterium sp.
GTAATCTTAGGATCTTGCGTAAATTGAGTCTCTGTCAATTCAGTTTGTCCAAATGGAATGGAAAAGGTTCTGATTTCATTGTTCTGGTAGTTCACTCCTCCAATCAACTTCACGTTCCCAAAGTCGTGTTTTACAAAGGCATCTACCATGTAATTATCTCCATCACTCTTTCCTGGGAAGGAAGTCTGAGTTCTATCTACATCAAACTTTGAATAGGCAAAGTTTACCTGAATACTACCGTTTTCGTATTTGTATTCTGGTGACAAGCTCACTCGCCATGTAGATTCTTCAGTTTCATTGTCGCCTTCACCAAAAGACCCAGCATCAAAGCTCAATTCAAAATCACTTGCATTAAACGCCGCATTTAGTGTAAAAGAATCTGAGAACTCATACCCCAATCGGATGTCTATATTGTTTCTACGAAAAGGATCGTCTTCAAATCCATTGTTTCCAGACTCATCAATAGCAGCCGACATTCCTTGTGAAGAGAACGATGAAAAATTAGCCAAATAGTTAAACTTGCCATCATTACCATTAAAACCGAAGTTAGCTTGGTACAAACTTCCAGAATTGTCTGAATCAGCGGTTTGATTGGTTCCAAGAGAAGATCCAATGGTTCCGTTAAAAGTTCCCTCCTGTCCTTTTTTCATACGGATGTCGATGACAGCAGTTGCGGCACCAGAACCGTATAATGTGCTCGAAGCTCCTTTGTTAATCTCGATAGACTCTACTTGGTCTAAATCGATAAAACGTAAGTCAAAGCCGTTTTGTAGTGGGTTCACTACTTGCACTCCATCGATTAAGATCACGACTTCGTTAGAACGACCTCCACGAACGAAGTATCCTAAGTTCTGACCGAAAACACTGGTGTTTCCATTGATTTCAATTCCAGAAACCCGGTTGATTAAGTCAACCACTGTTTTCCCTTTGTTCTGTTCAATCACTGCTGGAGTGATTTTGTGTACGATCTTTCCAGAATTTTCTTTCTTGATCTTGAATCGTGAATCAATGACAATCTCGTCCAATTCTTCACGATCTTCTTGTTTTGTTTCTTGCGCAGCTGCAATTCCACTAAATCCTAATGCAAGGACACAGGCAAGAATCCATGATTTCTTCATGTTTGAATTTGATTTTTTATCCCAAATCGATTTGGGATTTTAATAAAATCAGGTAAAATGTTTGTACTAAAAATGTTAGTCTTGGTACATAAACCTTTATCCCGAAAGTTTTTTACTCGTGATTCTAGGCAGGTCTCCTGGCTCGCGTCTTCTCACTAACCTTCCCATTCTAATGAACAGTGGCTCAAGATGCAGTGAAAAGCTTTGTAGCTTACAGTTGCGGGAACAGCTTAGGAATTGGAGTTTTGAATGTTTAGTGATGAGTTTTGAATTGAGTTGTTCCAAACACCTCGCTTCTAAAATCTAACATCCTGCTCTCCTCACCTAATTCCCTTTTAATTCGTCATGAATGAACTTCATGGCAAAACCAAAAATCGCAGCAAAGGTATGACAATTTTTCTGACAAGGAAATCAGCTTTCAAAACAATTTCGTAATCTTGTGACTCACAAAATGTTGTCATGTCCTTAAAGAATCGAACTTCTATCGCATTGCTTATTTGTAGCTTTTTATTGATTTCTTGTCAACCCAAAAAGGCACAAAAAGAGGTGTTTAAAAAATCTAAACAATCATTTCAAGTAAAATACGCTAAAGGTTTTGATATTCAATATTTTGATTCTTACAAAAAACTAACAATAAAAACTCCATATCCAGATGCAACAGAACAGTTTGAATATATCATAGAAACTCCTTCAACCAAATCTGGTATTGATTGGAAATTACCTTCTCTGCGAATTCCTATTCAAGATATCGTCGTGACTTCTACGACGCACATTCCCATGTTGGAGCTTTTACAGGTGGAAGATCGATTGGTTGGTTTTCAAAACACAAAATACATCTCCTCGGAGAATACCAGAGCTCGAATTGATGCAGGTTTTGTAAAAGAATTGGGGAAAGAATCTTCTATGAATACAGAATTGCTGTTTGATTTAAATCCCGATGTAGTCATTGGATTTGCCATGAGTAAAACGAATAAGACCTATAATCTCATAGAACAAAATGGAATCCCCGTGATTATTAACAGCGATTGGTTGGAAGAAACTCCTTTAGGTAGAGCAGAATGGATTAAACTCTTTGGCTTGTTATTCAACAAAGAAAAAGAAGCCGATAGTATCTTCAATCGTATTGAAGAAGATTATTTGAACGCGATTGATATTGCCAAACAAACTCAAAAGAAGTCTACGATTCTTTCTGGTGCCATCATGCGAAACGATGTCTGGAGCTTGCCCGCAGGAGAAAGTTTTGTCGCTCAGTTCCTAAAAGATGCCAATTTAAATTATCCATGGCAAGACACTCCAGGAAAAGGTAGTTTGAACTTAAGTTTTGAAAGTGTCTTAGAAAAAGGACAGAATGCAGATTATTGGATCGCTCCAGGGTATTTTTCTTCAAAGGGTCAAATGTTAGAAGCGAATGCACTTTATAAGAATTTTGATTCCTTCAAGAACGATCAAATTTATACACCCTCCACGAAAACAGGAGCAACAGGTGGAGTCATTTACTTTGAGTTAGCTCCTACTCGACCTGATTTGGTTCTCAAGGACATCATTAAAATTACCAACCCTGAGTTGTTACCTGATTACGAATTGACTTTCTTCGAAAAGATGAAATAAGTATCATAAAAAATGAGCTTAAGACCATTATATCAAAAGCTCATTATAAATTACAGTCGGGGGACATAATTCTATTTATAAAGATATTCAATTCTACTTCGAAAAATGACATAAATATGGGTAGTTTATGGGTAGTTTTGCGGTGAAACCCTTTATTTTATTGGTTTGAAGCCAACGATAGCACCTCTTTTCTATTTTTTACTTCAAGCTTTCCGTAAATGTTCTTGATATGAAACTTGACGGTATTCACAGAAATATTCAACTCATTAGCAATCTCTTTATTCGTTTTAATCTGACTAATGAGGTCAAAAATCTCACGTTCACGAATACTCAATAAGTCGAGTTTATCCGAAGCAGTATTTTGTTGTAAAGTAAGGGATGAGAATCGTATGATTTCATTTCTCATGTATATGTTTTCTTCCCTGAAGATATACATTCGATATAGCACCGCTACGGAGAGTGCAATCATCTCTAGAAACCCTCCAATTTTTATGTTCACCGCATTGATATCGACCAAAGGGAATTTTATTCCCAAGAACTTAAGAATGAAAAAATCGATACCAGAAAACAAAATGATAATGTAGGCGAAGGTTAATATTCTTGCATAAACATTCCTCTTATACATTAAAATTGCAGCTCCCCAATAACTGAATAGCATGGTAAACACAATTAAATTAATGAATAAGAGAAACCAGAATCCACCAAACACCATAAACAGCCCTCCTAATATGATCAGAATAGTTCCCAATCCGTACATCATTCTTCTCAATTGCGGATAATACAGATCTAAAGAAAGATAGTGATTGCCAAACTGAGCCGAAAAGAAGGCAACGGCAATGTAATTCAGAATCATGATCAAGTCGTTCCAGAAACCTGTAATGCCCCAATAGGTAAGCATCCCGTCCATGATGAATATTCCAAGGCTCATACTAGTAAGAAATAATGCATAATAGAGAAATGACAGATCTCTGAATACAAAGTAGTAGCTCAAATTGTAGATGATAATGAGAATGGCAAAGCCATAGTAAAATCCATTTAGAAGCAGTTGAGAACTTTCATCCTGAAGAAATTCAGCCTCTTTTTGAAGCTTTACAGGAATATACGCATGAAATTTAGGGGCTATCTTCAAATAAGCATCTTGACCTCTTGAAAAACGATAACTCAAATAGCGCTGATTCTCAAGGTTTTCAATCTTTTCGCCATTCTGATAGAATTCTCCTTTCTGGTATCTATCATAGTAAATTGTCAGTCTATATTCTGAATTTGTGGAATGTGAAGGTACCTTGAACCAATAAGTACTGTGGTTGTGTGGCTCTAAAACTTGATGCTCCAGGAGTTTAAATTCTTTGGAAGTAATTTCCTCATAGGTGAGTAAGCCTAAGGTATCTTTATAAACGTAGATTTCAGATTGACCATTCAAATGGAACCCAAAGAGTAAAGCAATTAGCAAAAAAAAGGCTCGCATTGAATATTTCTTATAATGAACTATAAAGATAAACAAGAAAAATGAATGTCGAATTCTTTACATGGATGTAATGAAGTCGAATCCAGCTTGCGCATGGATCTTTGTGGTGTCAAATATAGGCACAGAAACATCTGATTGTTCAATGAGCAAGGGGATTTCAGTACATCCGAGAATGATTCCTTCGGCTCCTGCTTCAATCAGTTTATTAATAATATCAAGGTACTTTTCTTTTGATTCAGGATTGAGTTCACCCTTGGCAAGTTCTGTATAAATGACTTCATGGATCACATTTCTATCCTCCAACTCAGGAATGATACTTTCAATGCCTTCATTGGTGAGAATATCCGTATAAAAGGTTTTCTCCATGGTATACTTGGTTCCCAATAGCGCCACTTTCTTCAATCCTTTTCGATTGATCTGCTGTGCGGTGGCTTCAGCAATATGAATCACAGGAATGGTCACAACACTTCTAACAGCTTCAATACACAAATGCATGGTGTTGGCACAAATCAAAATACACTCGGCACCAGCGGCCTGCAAGGCTTTTCCCGAATCTTTCATCATCTCATCCAGTAAATCCCATCGACCGTTGGATTGATGTTCTGAGATCTCGGCAAAGTTGAAAGAGTTGATGATTACTTTACAGCTACTCTTCTCCGTGTACTTCTGAGCGGAAAGATCGTTGAATATTTGATAGTATAAGATGGTTGACATAGGAGTGATTCCCCCAATGAGTCCGATTGTTTTCATGATAAATTATGAGTTATTAGCATTGATTTGCTCCAATCGATGTTCACGCATGAACAAATACATGGGAAAGGCAAATGCAATGGCAATTAAAAACGTCAGTGGAATCAAAATCCACCAATACTTTACTTTGAGTTTTCTTGCGTCTGGAATGTACCACACAAAGAATGCAAGGACCACCACAGTCAGATCTGCACCAAAAGACTTTCCTGCCAAATTGGACTGCGCTACTTCAAAGAAATAGAAGATATCCGCATTGTTATGCTCCATAAAAAAGAGAATGTTGTAATACCAAGTATAGCAGAGACCAAGAATGGCAATGGCTAAGAAAATATATTTACGTTTCATTTTCTAATCATTTAATAAATCAATAATAGAATAACCCAATAATCTAATAAGGCAATGATTCTTATGGGTTTACAGCAATAAACACCTCCGTTTTTGAACCTTGTTTGTGCACTTCAAAATCTACTGTGTACCTTCTATTAAGTTCCTTATCTCTGGCCCAAACTTCCTTCCAGACATCAACAACACTTTCTGGCTCTAAGCTTTTGGTTGTAAACTTTTGGTAACTTCCTCCTTGGAATGTTCTTCCAATCATTCCTTCTGGAATAGAATCTAGTGAACTTACTTTCACTCCTAAAATAGCAGTATACTTCCCGGTATAATCAGATTCATAGTCCGTATAGAGAGAAAAGATTTCATCACCCAGTTTGTTAGGAACCTTCGAGGCAATGTCCTCTGAAAAGAATCGTCCCCAAAGCATTCCGAGGTCTTGAACTGCTTTCTGATTTTCATTGGTAGTTTCTATAGAAATCCCAATGATTTTGAAATTGTCAATTTTCATTCTATTCTTTTGTTTGTTAGAACTACATGAAAAGATACAAACGGAACAAATTATGAAGGTAACTAATCGTTTCATTTGATTTTAGAACAGTGTAATCTGCCCATCATCATCGGTCTTGGCATCATCATCATTTGCTGCTGGCGGGTTTGAATCCTTGGGCTTCGATACTGGTACTTCATTAGTCTCATTAGCTGTTTCTACCACTTCTTCGTCCACAACTTCTACCTCTTCAACCGAAGGTTC
>CAZTFN010000252.1:0-6027 GCA_964612905.1 uncultured Flavobacterium sp.
GACATGACATTTGAAGATGGTTTCCTTCAATCTCTTATTGAAAATCATATTGGTACAAATATTAAAGATTCATCGATCTATCAATATCAGAAAAATTGGGAAAGTTTTGCACTAATTTTCAAACGCTATGAAAACAAAAAGAAGATCATTGATTCAACATCCAATTTTCAACAGGTAACATTTCAGAATTTGAAGTTTTACTATCCCAAGTATCAATTATCTCTGCAACAAAGAAACTATCCAAACTCACTGGATGTCACTTATAACATATCTGGTGAAAAGTATTACACAATACTTGTTTTACATAGAGACAGTAGTATTACCGAATCTAATAAATTTCATGATTTTAGAGTTCAGAACTTCAATCAAAAAGGACAACTCATTTCTCAAAAATTTTCGAACAGATATTTGAACAAGTACTATTACAACGAAAATGATCAGATCGTAACCGACTATTTGTATCAGAACATTATGAAAAGAAGACAGGAACGTCCCATCAAAACCAGTTATTTTTATGAGAATGATGCAAAAGGAAATTGGATCAAAAGAGTTGCCATTACTCCTACTAATAAATACCAAAAGAGAGATGAGATATTTGTACATCTTACCACAAGAAAGATAAAATATAATGATGGTATGGTGTCAGGTTCCTCCGAGTATTGCGCATCATTCGTGAAGCAGGTTGTTCAAAAATACAAGCAATAAAAAAGCCCTAACATTAAATCGTCAGGGCTTTTTCTTATACTAGTTTCTTCGCATTCTTGACTTTCTGCTTCGTGAGTGCAATATTAATGACTTCACTCATTTCAGTGACATAATGGAATTTTAATCCTTTCAAGTAACTATCCTTGATCTCATCAATATCTTTTTTATTCTCCTCACACAAGATAATTTCTTTGATATTGGCTCTTTTTGCCGCTAGAATCTTTTCTTTGATTCCACCTACAGGCAATACTTTTCCACGCAAGGTAATTTCACCCGTCATAGCCAATCTATTTTTCACTTTTCGCTGCGTGAATACTGAGGCCAATGAGGTTAGCATTGTTACACCTGCACTGGGTCCATCCTTTGGTGTGGCTCCGGCAGGTACGTGTATATGCACGTTGTATTTATCTAAAACCTCGGGATTGATTCCAAACTCTTCAGCGTTCGCTCTGATGTACTGCATCGCAATTGTTGAAGACTCCTTCATCACTGTTCCTAAGTTTCCTGTGATACTCAAAAATCCTTTTCCTTTGGAAAGAATGGATTCGATAAAAAGAATATCGCCTGCAACGCTGGTCCAAGCCAATCCAGTAACCACTCCTGCAACATGATTGTTCTCATATTTATCGCGTTCCATTCTAGGAGCTCCTAAAATTTCTTCAATATCGTCGTTGGTCAAATTTACATTGTACTCTTCTTCTAGAGCAATAGATTTTGCAGCATAACGAACTACTTTTGCCACTTTTTTCTCCAATCCACGAACACCAGATTCTCTTGTGTAGCCTACGACAATCTTTTCGATTTGAGCTTTCCCAAGTTTCAAGTGTTTCGATTCCAACCCGTGTTCTTTCAATTGTTTTGGAAGCAAGTGTTTCTTCGCAATTTCCAACTTCTCCTCAATCGTATATCCTGTTACATTTATCAACTCCATACGATCTCTCAATGCCCATGGAATCTGACCCAAGTTATTGGCTGTAGCAATAAACAACACCTTAGAAAGGTCGTAACCTACTTCTAAATAGTTGTCATAAAACTCTGTGTTTTGCTCTGGATCTAACACTTCCAACATCGCTGAAGTTGGATCTCCTTGATGACTTTGTCCAAGTTTATCGATCTCATCCAAGACAAAAACAGGATTGGATGTTCCTGCTTTCTTCAAGTTTTGAATCAATCTTCCTGGCATTGCACCGATGTATGTTTTTCTATGTCCACGAATCTCTGCTTCATCACGCAATCCCCCTAAGGACATACGAACGTATTTTCTTCCTAAGGATTCTGCAATCGATTTCCCCAAAGAAGTTTTTCCTACTCCCGGAGGTCCGTACAAACAAATGATAGGAGATTTCATGTCTCCTTTCAATTTTAATACAGCTAAGTGTTCAATGATTCTATCTTTCACTTTTTCCAATCCGAAGTGATCACGATTTAAAATCTTCTGTGCATTCTTCAAATCGAATTTGTCCTGAGAATATTCTCCCCAAGGCAATTCTAACATCAATTCTAAATAGTTTCTTTGAACTCCATATTCAGCCATTTGAGGGTTCATACGTCTCAAACGTTTCAATTCTTTATCAAAGGTCTCTCCTACTTCTTTGGTCCACTTCTTCCCTTTTGCTTTGATGCGCATTTCATCCAATTCTTCCTCATTAGAACTTCCGCCTAACTCTTCTTGGATGGTTTTCAACTGCTGATTCAAATAATATTCACGCTGTTGTTGATCCAAATCTGATCTCGTCTTCGACTGAATATCATTACGCAATTGTAACTTCTGCAGCTCTTTGTTCAAGTTCTTTAGGGTAAGTAATGCACGCTCTTTCAAACTATCCTTTTCTAAAAGTACCTGCTTGTGCATCACGGAAAGATCCATATTGGATCCGATGAAGTTGACTAAAAACGAATCGCTTTGAATGTTCTTAATGGCAAATGATGCCTCTGATGGCAACATTGGATTTTCTTTGATCACTTCCAGCGCTTGCTGCTTAATCGAATCGATGATTGCATCAAACTCCTTTTTGTTCTCAATGTTTCGATCTTCCATCGCTTCTTGAACCTTCGCCTTTAAATACGGCTGTTCTTGAAGCATTTCAATGATTTCAAATCTCTTTTTACCCTGAATAATGACCGTTGTATTTCCATCAGGCATTTTTAAAACTCTCAATATTTGAGCAACAACACCCGTTTGGTAAATATCATTTTGGTTAGGCTCTTCCACCTCTTCATTACGTTGGGCAACCACTCCTATCACCTTGTCTCCTCTATTGGCATCGTTAATCAACTCAATGGATTTGTCTCTACCTGCTGTAATTGGAATCACGACTCCAGGAAACAGTACGGTATTCCTTAAAGGTAAAATAGGAAGGACTTCAGGGACCTCTTCGCTATTGATAATTTCTTCATCTTCCGGCGTCATTAAAGGAATCAATTCAGAATCCTCATTCAATACATTGGAAAACGACAAACTGTCTAATGTGACTATTTTTGATTTACTCATATCTTATTTATATGTCAATATGACATTACTTGACTTACAAAAGAAGTAATAAAACTTCTCTAATTCAAATTAATTTATTGAATTTCAAATAATTATGATTCAACAACTATTTGAACTCACCTAGTAAGGTCAATTCCTGTGCCAACAGATACCAATAATTTGATTTCCTTTTAAAATCTTATACTTTTATTTCATTGCAATCTTAGAAGATAAAACTTGAATTTAGAGCAACTTGAATTTACAAAACTGACACTAGACCATTTAAAAACTCTGGTCTCATGGGCCAAAAATGAAGGCTGGAATCCTGGCCCTTATGATGCAGAAGCTTTTTATCATACGGATCCTAACGGTTTCTACGGATATTTCCTAAATAATGAACTCATTGCTGGAGGCTCCATTGTTTCTTATGATGGAAATTTTGGCTTTATGGGATTCTTCATTGTCAAACTGGAATTCAGAGGCAAGGGAATTGGTACCAAATTGTGGTTTCAACGAAGAGACACATTACTCTCTCGATTAAAAAAGGAAGCAGCCATTGGAATGGATGGAGTTCTTGCCATGCAATCCTTTTATAAAAAAGGTGAGTTTGAAATTGCTTTTAGAGATGAGCGTTATGAAAAGTTGGGCGGTGATTATGATGTCCACAAGAATATCTCAAAGGTTACTCCCGAAGACTTTAAAGAAATCCTTATTTATGACACCGAATGTTTTGGGGTTGATAGATCACATTTCTTAAAGATCTGGCTTCAGCTCCCTGAGAGCGTAGCATTTAAATATGTAGCAAACAATGTTCTTAAAGGATTTTGTATGATTCGAAAAGTAGATTCAGGATATAAGGTGTGTCCACTTTTCTCGGATAACTTTGATATTGCTGATGAATTATACAAAGCTTGTTTGAATGAAGTGAAAGAGCAACACTTGTATTTGGACATTCCAGTCATCAATGACGACGCCATGAAGCTCATCAAAAAGTACAATGCCAAGTACGTATTTGAATGTGCACGTATGTATTATGGGACACCACCTAAAATAGCCATTGACAAAGTCTTCGGAATTACCACGTTTGAGTTGGGTTGATAATTTTAATGGAGTTATTTCTTCGATATTTAATACGTTAAATATAACTGACTTTGTATTTTAGTTTATAATCATTACATGACGAAGCTTCGAAAAAGAGGAATAGAGTTCATTGAGAATTTCAAAAAAGTTTTAGCAAAAATTGCTCCCAATACTTCTGATATTGAAACTCTCAGATTTAAATTAACTCCCGTATCAGAACCCAATAAAACAAGGGGTCAGGGAGGTTGGACAGCACTTTTAGTTTATATCTTCAAGCATAGGGATTTCGAAACATCGACATTTAATCTCGAAGAACCCCTAATATTCTTGTCTCAGGTAAATGATCGATTTCCATTATGGATTCATGTATACTCTTCGAATGGAAAAATTGAACTTAAATTCAGTAAGAGATATAGACGCTTTAAAGAACTTCATCATCATGATACTGGCCATCCGCCATTTAAAATAATTCAGGTTAATTGACTCATAAGCAAATAATTCAAAAAAATAATTACCTTTTTAACAAAAACTGTCACAAACCAAAAGTCGGTTTGTCTCTAGTATAGAATTGTTTCTTTGGAAGCTCGTAATCAACATATCAACCAACTGTTAGAACGCTGTAAAAAATCTGATCAAAATGCTCAGATGCAGATATACAAAGGCTATTACAAGGCCATGTTCAACACTGCATTTAGAATCTTGAAAGACGATTTTGAAGCAGAAGACATCATGCAAGAGGCCTTCTTGACAGCGTTCACAAAGTTACACACCTTCAAAGGAGAAGTAACTTTTGGCGCATGGTTGAAGCGAATTGTGATCAATAAGAGTTTGACACAGCTGAAAAAGAACAATCGATACGAAGAAGTAAAGATGGATGTGATTCCAAATTTTGAAGTTCAAGAAGAACGCATTGACTATTCTTTACTGAAAGCAAACAGGGTTGTTGATAAGATCAATACATTGAAACAAAATTACCAACTCGTGTTAACCTTGAATTTGATTGAAGGTTACGATTATGAAGAAATTGCTCAAATAATGGGGTATACCAACGAAAATGTGAGAACGACAATTTCTAGAGCAAAGAAAAAACTAAAACAAGTCTTGACAGAAGACAACATTAATACGCAGATGTATGGAAGATAAATTACATGACTTTTTCTCTGAAAATGAATTTGATTTTCACGAGCCTCATTCTGGTCACATGCAACGCTTTGAGAAACGCTTGCAAGGGATGAAACCAAAGAAAAGAACTTCTTGGCGATGGATGAGCGTAGCGGCCTCAATTGTATTGGTACTAGGTTTTTACTTAGGATACAATGCAAAACCAGATGGCAGACTAGGAAGTGTTTCTAATAAGATGCAGGAAGTAGAGACGTATTTTGTAAATACCATCAACTTTGAAATCAAAGAATTGGAAAAGAGCAGAACGCTAGATACTGAAGAAGTGATTGAAAAAGCCTTAGAAAGAATTGAAAAATTAGAAGATGATTACAAAGCTTTTATGGAAGAGCTGATCAACAATGGAGAACAAAAGAAAATCATCCATGAAATGATTCAAAACTACCAAAAGCGTTTAGACATTCTTCAAAACACTCTTGATCAAATAGACCTAATTAAAAACCAAAAAACCTTAGACGATGAAATCTATATATAAACTAACCATACTATTATTATTGGTTCCATCGATTGTTTTTGCAAACAACGATAGCGGCAAAAAGAAGCATGAGAAAAGTAAATCGATCAACAAATCATTTGATGTTAACAGCAATGCA
>CAZTFN010000253.1:0-6026 GCA_964612905.1 uncultured Flavobacterium sp.
ATGTTTTTTACTGATAGGTTAATGTTTTTTGGGACATAAATCACATATTGAATATCAATGGTGTGATTTATGTCCCAAAAAACATGAGTCTATCAGTAAAAAGCATCTCTGGAAATGCCATGATCGAATCGTATGTTGGAAACTTAGAAATCGATTTTGTGAGTGGAAATATTGATGTGAAAAAGCACTCTGATAAAATGAGACTGAAAACCGTAAGTGGCGATATCGATGTGACCATTTCGAGTGCTTCTTTCGATGCGAAGACATTGAGTGGCGGTATTTATTCCGACTTAGACATTGATTTTGAAAACAACAAACGAAGAAGCGCTGGCAATCGAATTAGAGCTAAAGTCAATAGCGGTAAAGCGGATCTTTATATGAGCACGGTAAGCGGAGACATCTTTTTGAGGAAGTCATAGACAACGAACTTCATAAACACCTCAATGTTCTTTCATTTGACTATTTGAGGTGTTATGTGTTTTCGTGAATATATTTGTAACATTCAACTCTTTTTAATGTCCTTATTTAAAGCTTCTAGACATCATGATTTCATCTACTTTTAAAACAATCCTATTCCTTTCCTTGTTTGTTCTTACGAACCATATAATAGCTCAAGACAACAAATGCGATTATTTTGGCTTGACAAAACCTGGCACCATTCCTCAAGATTTTAATCCAGAATTATTGGATTTAAATGGAAGCTTTAAGTTTAACTTAGATATTAAACGATGTGATGAGGTTTATTTCACCACCATCGACTCTGAAGAGAACATTTATTTTTCCAAACGAAAAAATGGAAAATGGAGCAAACCAAAAATTGCCTCTTTCTCTGATCCTAACTATGGTGATGCGGATCCTTTCCTAACCAAAGACGGAAAGAAAATTTATTTCATCTCGAAGAGGCCCACAAGCTCATCAGATAAAAGATTGGATTGGAATATTTGGTCTGCAGATCGCAAGAATGGTAAATGGACCAAGGCAAAACCTTTACCAAGTCCTATTAATTCAGACGAATCTGATGAATACTTTTTCTCAATCTCCAACAAAGGAAATGCATTCTTCTCTTCCAATAGAAAAGGTGGCGAAGGTTCTTTTGACATCTATACAACCACCATGAGAGGTAAGAATAAATTTTCAAAACCCAAAAATGTGGGAAGGCCTGTTAGTACAGAAAAGTATGAATTCGACCCCTACATTTCTCCCGATGAAAAGTTGATCATTTTCTCAATCAATGAAAGAGGAAACAGCAGTTTGTATTATAGCTACAAAGATCGAAACAACAACTGGACAAAAGCACAAAACTTAGGAGATAAGATCAATGTAACCAATCAGGACTTTGCCCCTTCGCTTTCCGCAGACGGGAAGTTTCTATTTTATTCCAACAATGGAAAATTGAGATGGGTGAGCTCTAGTATATTGAAGGGGAGCAAATAAGACTTTACAACTTATTCTTCCCTCTTCCTTTTGATGTAAATACCTCTGCAATGGTAGGGTTTTCTGGACATTGCTTAATAGGTACAAATACATCGCCTGCTTTTACAGTTCCTGTATGCAATACCTTAAAGTAGATACCAGACATGGTTGATTTCCACATTTGTCTGACCACTTTCATATTGTCGAATCGAATGCCCAATTTCATACAAGGTTGACGTGGTTTGGTGACTTCCAAAATGGTCAATCCAACACGGTAGGTATCTCCTACATGAATTTTCGTTTCATCCAAATCATCAATGGTGAGATTTTCGCCAAAAATGCCGTATTCGAATTCTAAATCGGGATGCAATTCTTTCCAAGCATCGTAATGTTTTAAGGAATATCCATAGACTGCCTGATCTACACCACCATGATACTTCCGATTGCAAATGGTATCTTTTTTGACATTTTCGACGTCAAGGAAAACTGGCTCATCCACGGAGTACTTGAAGATTCCTGTGGTGACTTTCTCACCATTCCAATCGATTTCTCTTTTTTCTCCTAGGTTCGTAGATACTATTTTCATAAGTGGTTCTTTATCGTGATACTTCCAATAATCAGGATGTTTTTGATTGTCTTCTTCCGATTGCGCTTCTACATCTTCAAAGAGTGTGCTATTGAATTCCACATTGGGAATCTCCTGCAAAACAACATTGGTACTTGAGCTGCGAACTTCGGTTCTTTCGACCGAATATACTTTTCCGATTTCAAGATGTTTTTTAGCTCGTTCAGTCTGATACTCATACGGAGAATCCAATTGAGTACACCGAACTTTATGCCCTTTCAAAGCATAAATATTCATCCAAGAATCGTCAAACATTCTGATTACTTTTTGATAAAGTTACTCAAAACATCGGCAATTTTTCGATTGTCAGATAATTGTGGAATCTTATTTTGTCCTCCGAACTTTCCAATAGACTTCATGTATTCATGGAATCCACCTTTTTTTACTTTTCGAATAATCAAAGGCTGTAGTATTTTTCCTTCAATCAAATCGAAATAATAGATGTTCTGCTCTTGCATAGAAGCATCGATCTTTGATGCCAATTCTTCCATATTCTCAGGCTCATTTTCGAACTCAATGAACCATTCATGATAAGGCAACCCTTCTTCTGGACTCACTTGTGGAGCCACTGTAAATTCACTTACAGTTGTGTTGGTTCCTTTGATCGCGTCGTTCAAGGCTTTCTCTACTTCTTTTCCAATCACATGCTCACCAAATGCAGAGATAAAGTGTTTGATTCTACCTGTGACTTTAATTCTGTATGGAAGTAAAGAAGTGAACTCAATCGTATCACCAATATTATAGCCCCAAAGTCCAGCATTGGTATTTAAGATAATCACATAATTCACACCCAACTCAACGTCTTCCAAAGAGATTCTCGTTGGATTTTCATTGAAGAATTCGTCAGCAGGAATGAACTCGTAGAAAATACCACTGTTCAACTGTAATAGCATTCCTTTCTCTTTCTGGGAATCTTGGTAGGCGATAAAACCTTCTGAAGCTGGATACAATTCTATATAATCGATCTTCTTTCCAATCAGCGTTTCGAACTTATTCTTATAGGGTTCAAAATTCACACCACCATAAATGAAGAAGTTGAAATTTGGAAAGATCTCTGTGATGGTTTTTCCCGTCTTTTCAATCAGTTTTTCAAAATACATCTGCACCCAAGAAGGGATTCCGCTGATGACCGTCATATCTTCAGGCAAGGTTTCCTCAACAATGGCATCTACCTTGGTATCCCAATCTTCAATACAATTGGTTTCCCAACTTGGCAATCGATTTTTCAATAAATACTGAGGAACATAGTGCGCAACGATTCCACTCAATCGACCTAGATTAACGCCATTCTTATCTTCCAAAACAGGACTTCCTTGCAAGAAAATCATCTTTCCATCTACAAAACTTGCATCTTTTTTTTCAGCAATGTAGAATAACAAAGCATTTCGTGCGGCTTTGATGTGTGTGGGCATCGAGTCTTTGGTAATTGGAATGTATTTCGCTCCAGAAGTCGTTCCTGACGTCTTCGCAAAATACAATGGCTTTCCTTTCCAAAGGACATTTTCTTCACCAGCAACAATTCGATCTACATAGGGTCGTAAGCCTTCATAATCATTGATTTTGACTTGCTCTTTGAAGTCGCGATAGGTTTTAATTTGATCGAAATTATGATCTTTTCCAAAGGCAGTGTCCTGAGCTTTTGAGATCAGTTTCTTAAATACTTTTTCCTGAGTTTTATGAGGTTGATACGCCCATTTATACACTCGTTTTGTGACTTGTTTGGCAAACGGAATTGCAAATACCGATTTAATACTCATTTACTCGAAGTCTATATAGTTTGTAGGATTTACGGCATAACCATCGCTCCATAGTTCAAAGTGTAAGTGTGGACCTGTAGTCAACTCACCCGTAGACCCCACACTTGCAATGGCCTCACCAGATTTCACCAAATCTCCTTGATTCTTTAGCAACGTTCCGTTGTGTTTGTAAACCGATAAAAAGTTATTGGCATGTTTCAAAATGATCACATATCCCGTTTCTGTGGTCCATTCAGAAAAAATTACAGTTCCATCTGCAACCGCCTTAACAGGTGTCCCTACTTTGGCCACGACATCTACCGCAAAATGTTTGTTTTCTGAATTGAATGTCTGTGATAAAGTCCCATTGATTGGAGCAAAGAAAACTACTTTGGCTTTGTTTTCAATATCTTCATCCAATAAAGGAAACCGATCCTTGCTTTCAACCTTTTCTCGAAACAAAGAATCCTGCCTGCTGGCATCCAGTTTACTTTCATCGATTTGAAATCGTCGTGCTAAGTCTTGAATGGAATCGATTTCTGTATCATTGGTAATTTCACCTGTCAATATAGGGCGTAAAGAATTGGCATAATTTTCAATGACTTCCAAACGATTCTTTAAAGAGTCTGTTTCAAATGTCAGCTGAGCCGCTTGTCGTTTCAACTTGGAAGAGTCATATCCTGGAATGTATTCTTTAATGGGTGTAAAGGCAATTAAAAAAATGGTTCCAAGAATCAGGATAATAGAAAAAAAGGATCCGAAGATCAAAACATTCAGTCTAGACACTTTCAAGGCAAACCGCTCCTCGAATGTCTTTTCATTCAGAACCACCAACCGATACTTATCGGTGAGTTTCTTTTTGAGTTTACCCTTCTCTTTTTTGTTTTTAGCCAATGTTTAAGCTTAATGATTACACAAATATACAACGAAAGCCCAATTTTCATATTTGAGCGCTCACGTTAAAATTCTGTGATAATTTAATTCCTGTAGAAATTCATTTCGTCCAAGTACTTCCAAACTTCTTTAGGTAGTAATGCTTGGACATTCTTATTTTGCTTGATACTGTCTCGAATGTGAGTTGCTGATATTTGGATAACAGGTGCGTCCACTCGATGTACTTTTGGATGGTCTCTGAACTGATTCTTCACTTTACCTCCACCAATTCTTGGATAGACGTAAATATGATGATGATCTACAATAGTCTCATAGTTCTTCCATTTATGCAAGGTCTTGAGATTGTCTTCACCCATAATCAAACTAAACTCTTTGTCAGGATATTTCTCTGAGATGTGTGCCAAGGTATGAACCGTATAGTTGGGTTGAGGAAGTTTGAACTCAATGTCAGAAGGGCGAAGTTTTGGATAATCCTCCACCGCAACATACACCAACTGATAGCGATGATGATTGTCTAGCAATGATTGCTTTCTCTTATGTGGACTTTGCGGGGTCACCACAAACCAAACTTCATCCAAATCTGAAAATTCCACCAAGTGATTGGCAATGATCAGATGTCCAACATGAATCGGATTGAAGGTTCCAAAATACAATCCAACTTTCATTTTTACTTTTTTATGAATTCTTCAACCAAACCTTCTGCTTCTTTCAAAGCAGTTGCTAAATCGTAATTTTTAATGATGGTATCAAACTGAGGAGCTGTTGCCATTTCCGTTGGGGCTTTTGCCACACGCATTGCAATTTTTTCAGGACTTTCTTCTCCTCTATCTTTCAATCTTCTAATGAGCTCATTAATGTCTGGTGGCTTCACAAAAACTGCCAATGTTTCGTTAGGAAACTTGCGTTTGATTCTCAAACCTCCAGCTACATCAATATCAAAAATAACATGTTTTCCTTTTGCCAAATACGCTCTACTTCCGTCCTAAGCGTTCCGTAGAAATTATTGATGTAGACCTCTTCCCATTCTAGGAATTCGTCTGCTTTGATTTTTTGTTTGAACTCTTGCGCCGAAATAAAATAGTAATCCTTTCCATCCACTTCTTTACCTCTTGCTTCACGCGAAGTTGCCGAAATAGAAAACTCTAAATTGAATCGTTCTTGGGCCAATAAATGACGAACGATGGTCGTTTTACCAGAACCTGATGGTGCAGAGAATACGAATAACTTTCCTTTGAAGTCTGACATTTATAATACGTTTAGTATCTGTTCTTTGATCTTTTCTAACTCGTTTTTCATTTGAATCACCGACTTCTGCATGGGAGCAAAATTGGCTTTGGATCCAATGGTATTGATCTCTC
>CAZTFN010000254.1:0-6011 GCA_964612905.1 uncultured Flavobacterium sp.
CTCCACCTGGAAGTCCAGATAATACACCACAAGCAATATTAATTGACAATGCTGGAACTACTTTTTGGGTAGCAGGGTCTACTGATGATGAAATCAAAGAATATACCTTATCAACAACATTCGATTTTAGCTCCACCATTACTTTTATTGAAGCAACACCTTTTCCTACAGTTGATATCAACCCTCGAGGATTGGTGTTTAATAATGATGGGACCAAATTATTTGTTGCCTGTGATGCTCAAAATTATGTTTCTGAAATAGCTTTGTCTACACCCTATGACATTAATACGGGAACACTCACCACAGTTTTGTTCGTGAATGGAGAAGAATCCAATATTCGAGGGTTGGCCTTCGACAATGCCGGAACTACTTTGTATATTATTGGTTCCAATGGAGATGAAATCAATGGGTATGATTTATCTGCTGCTTATGATTTAACCTCCACCATTACTACGACCACAGGGAGTCCTTGGAATATTAGCGCAGAAGATGGCAACCCATCTGATATTTTCTTTAATGACGATGGAACAAAATTATACCTCTTAGGAAATGGAGGAAATGAAGTCAATCAATATTCTTTATCTCCTGCTTTCGATATTGCGGATGCTACTGCAGCCAACTTAGACATTGCATTTCAATTGGATAATGCCTCTGGTTTGAACATTGAGACCAACCCTCAAGGAATGGCCTTCAATCCTGATGGAACCAAATTGTACATTGCAGGAAATACAGGAGACGATATTAGTGAGATTACCTTGAGTAATGCTTTTGACTTATCTACAGGTACGATTACACATACAGGTACTTTTTCTATTGCTTCTGAAGAAGGAACTGTCACCGATATTCTTTTTAACCCAGATGGTTCTAAGTTTTATATTACAGGTACTGGAGATGATGAGATGAACCAATATCAAACAAAAGGAAATTTAACCGAAACCTCTGCCAATGATGGAACCATTGATACTTCAAATCCTTTGGTCATCACTTTAACTGGTGATACATTCGCTGATGCAGATATGGATAACCTACTGGATTTGACCACTGAATTTACCATCACAAATCTTCCAGCTGGACTGACTCCTGTCTTCACACTTTCTTCTGGTGATACCGTTGCAACACTCACATTTACAGGAACTGCCACCAACAACGATAGTACGGATGATGTGGATAATTTGATCTTTACATTCACAGACGCTGCTTTCTCTTCATCTAATGCTGCCGATGTTGCTCTAGCTGTTGGGCATACCAATGTATTGGGTATTGATTTCAATTTTTGTATTGACGAAATTGTGTACGAATCCAGTACCTGGACCGGTGGAAACAATGCTGGAGTTCCAGATGACAGTGTCACAGATTTGGCAAAAGGAATAAATGTCCGTGAAAATGTAACCATCACTGCTGACGTAAATTGCGATTGTCTTTTGGTGGATTCCGGAGTGACGTTAACAATTGCTGACGGTATCAAATTAGAAGTAACCAATTTACTTCAACTGGAAGGAGAAATCAGATTGAATGGCGATGCACAGTTGCTACAAACATTTAGCGGTACAAGAAACGAATCAGGAAGTGGAACACTCTCCGTAGACCAAACTAGTGCTACCACAAATATTTATCAATCCGGATATTGGACATCCCCTGTTACGACTAACGGATCTACATTCACCATTGCTGGAGCTATGAAAGATGGAACCACTTCAACTCCTTTGGATATTAACTTTACAGACATTCATACACTTGATGGAGATGGCACCACAGTTCCTATAACGGTAAGTGGAAGATGGCTAGCAAAGTGGGCGAATACAACTGAATGGCTGCGATTTTTTGATCCTGCTGTTCAAACCTTCAACCCAGGTGAAGGCTACAATATGAAAGGAACGGGTGGTAGTGACGGTAGTTCTACGCAAAATTACACTTTCGTCGGAATCCCGAGTGCTGGGGATTATAATTTAACTATTGATGATGAGCGATCTTATTTGGTTGGGAATCCTTACCCGTCAGCTTTGGATGGTGATCAATTTTTATCAGACAATTCGGCAGCAATAGGGGGAACTCTGTATTTCTATGAATCTGGAACTGAAATGACACATATTATTGGCGATTACAACGGAGGTTATGCTACCTACAATGGTGTTACGGGAGTTCCTTTCGGGACAGGAAAAACCCCAGGTAGATATGTGCCCATTGGACAGGCTTTTTTCGTTGAAAGAGATGTCAACAATTCGCTAGGTACAGGATCCATTGGGTCTAGTGCAACGATTGTATTTAACAATAATCAAAGAGACTTTGTTGTGGAAGGTGGTTCTTCCGTATTCTTCGGTCGAAACCAAAATAAGTCAAACAGTCCTATTTTAAGAATAGGTCTTGAATTTGATGTAGATTCGGAAAAAACATTCTACAGACAAGTTGCCGCTGGTTTCGTTGGAGCCACTAGTTCTTATGAAAATGGGTTGGATTCAAAAGTTTTTGAACCAGAACCAACAGACTTTGGTTTTCTTATAGAAAATCAATCAGGTCCGTTCGCCATTATTGGAACTGAATCCTTCAATAGAGATATTGAAATACCATTGTATGTATACTTAGACATCAACAGAAATCTGACTTTTTCCGTAGATGAACAAACGACGGGCTTGGATGGAGAAAGTATTTTCTTAGTCGATTACCTCGAAGGTGCCTATTACCCTATTCATGATAACCCTATACAACTTGAGGTAGATGCTGGAGATTATACGGATCGCTTTACCATTATGTTTAAAATTCCACCTTCATTGAGTTTAGGAGAAGAATTTCTTGCAGATAATATTGCCATTTTTCACGATGCTAATTCGAGACAAATTGTGGTCAAAAGCGAATCCATTTCAATTCAGGAAATTGAAGTATTTAATCTCCTGGGAGAGAAAGTGTTGTTGCATGAAAACAACACATCAATTTCAGAGGTATTGCTCTCTTCTAACAAATTATCGACTGCAATCTATGTGGTGAAAGTGAAAACAGATCAAGGGACTTTACACAAGAAAATTGTTGTCGACTAAATTTTTTTGGGTTCCTCAGTTGTCTTAAATTTGCCCATCAATTTTCGATATGGAAAAACTAAAAGAGCGTTGGGGAATTACCTCAAACTTTCAAATTTTTTTGATTTTTGTGGTTTTCGCAATCAATGGTTCATTCTCCGCTTGGGTGGCAGAACCCGTAACTAACTTTTTAGGCCTAACCAAAGATTCAATAAGTGGTTGGATCTATTGGCCACTGCGAATCCTTTTCATATTTCCAATATATCAAATCACTTTACCTATTGTTGGGTTTTGCTTTGGACAATTCAAATTCTTCTGGAATTTTGAGAAAAAGTTTCTGACGAGATTGGGCTTTGGATTTCTTTTCAAAAAAGATGCTCAGTAGATGAAGTTTGAGCATTTTTTATCGAATATCAACCACTTAAAATCAACTCCGCTTGGTGGATTGGAGGCGCAATTTAAGTTAGCACCAGCATTAAGATTGGGATATGGTGCCAAAAAAATCAAAGCCAATAATCCTAAAAAAGCAGCGGTATTGGCGTTGTTTTACCCCAATGAATTTGGAGAAACAACTTTTCTACTCACCCAAAGAGCAAGTTATAAAGGAACTCATTCCGCACAGATTAGTTTTCCTGGTGGAAAAATTGAAGATCAGGACAACTCTCTGTTTGAGACTGCGGTGAGAGAAGCTTATGAAGAAGTAGGAATCGCAAAAGAAAGCATTTTCAAAATTCGCGAAATTACCGATGTTTACATTCCACCTAGTAATTTTCTAGCAACACCCTTTATCGCCTATACTAAAAAAAAGCCCATATTTACGTTGAATGAAGAAGTTGCCTCAACCATCGAAGTAACAGTTACAGAACTTCTTGATGATTCAAATGTGGATTCAGTGATTATGAATACTTCTTATATGAAGGAAATTTCCGTGCCTTGCTTTCGATTGCGCGAACACATTGTTTGGGGTGCCACAGGCATGATGCTGAGCGAAATTAAAGAAATGCTAAAGTAATTTTTGCTTCGGAATACTTTTGTATTTTAGCAAATCATTATTTAAAACCGAGTTAATGACCTTATTCAAAAAGAATCCTTTTGGACATATTCTTTGGATTAAAAAATGGCTGATTAGAATTTTGGGAGCCATTTCACATGGTCGCTACAGAAGTTTTAACCGATTGCAAATAGAAGGGTCAGAGATTATCCGACAAATCCCTGGGAATAATGTACTCTTCGTCTCTAATCACCAAACTTATTTCGCCGACGTTGCAGCCATGCTTCATGTATTCAATGCAGCATTAAAAGGAAGAGATGATAATATTAAAAATATCGGATACATCTGGCAGCCCAAACTCAACATCTATTACGTAGCTGCTGGGGAAACTATGAGGTCAGGGTTTCTTCCTAAGGTCTTTGCTTACACGGGATCCATTTCTATTGAAAGAACATGGCGAAGCGCTGGAAAAGACGTAAACCGACAAGTGAAAATGTCTGATATCAGTAACATTGGTAAGGCATTGGACGACGGCTGGGTGATTACCTTCCCGCAAGGTACTACCACTCCATTCAAACCCATTCGAAGAGGAACAGCGCACTTGATCAAAACCTACAAACCTACCGTCATTCCTATTGTCATTGACGGGTTTAGACGTTCTTTTGATAAGAAAGGATTGATGATCAAAAAGAGGAATGTTCTTCAATCTATGGTCATCAAACCACCAATGGAAATCGATTATGAAAATGAAAGTATCGATGACATTGTGACTAAGATCGAGTACGCCATAGAACAACACCCTTCTTTTCTAAAAGTCGCCAAGGTGAAAGTTGACGATTATGCGAAACAGGAAGCAGAACTCAACAAGAAAAGAGAGTTCTGGAGTCTGAAAGATTATTAATTCTCCATTTGATTTAAATAGTTTTTATCGATAAATTTTATTATTTTTATCGAAATTTTCTATCAATGACAATCACCCAACTCAAATACGTCCTTTCTGTAGCCGAATATCAAAACTTTACCGTTGCTGCAGAACACAGTTTTGTAACTCAGCCTACACTGAGTATGCAAATACAAAAGCTAGAAGATGAACTGGATGTACAGATATTCAATCGTTCAAAAAAACCGATAGAACTAACCGATGTTGGAGAGAAGGTAGTAGAACAGGCCAAGATTATCGTTAGTGAAAGCAACAGAATTACCGATATTGTACATCAGCATAAAGGTTATATAGGTGGGGAATTTCGATTGGGAATTATCCCAACCATCATGCCTACTTTACTACCAATGTTCTTGAATAATTTCACAAATCGATATCCAAAAGTAAAACTGATTATTGAGGAATTGACCACTGAAGAAATCATACGCAAATTGATGGATGGTCATATTGATGCTGGACTTGCGGCAACTCCACTTCAAAATGAAGCCATCAAAGAACGTCCTTTGTATTATGAACCTTTTATTGGCTTGATTCCAGAAGGACACAGGCTTTTCAATCAAAAGAATATTGATGCTGAAGAACTAGAGATGGATGATATTTTACTTTTAGAAGATGGGCACTGTTTCAAGGAAAGCGTGATTAACTTGTGTAGAACCTACAAAGCGGACAATAAAAAAGGATTCAGATTGGAAAGTGGAAGTTTTGATACACTCATTAAACTTTCCAAAGAAGGACTTGGTATGACGCTCCTTCCCTATTTGCATACGTTGGATCTAAACGAGAGTGATAAAAAATACATTCGAGAATTTAGTTCTCCTCCTCCTGCGCGTGAAGTAAGTTTGATCTTTCACAAATCGCAATTAAAAATGCAATTAATCGATGCACTAAAAAATACAATTGACGGTGTGATTCGAGGAGCTATTTCTTTTAGTGATGTGAAGATTATTAGCCCGTTACAGAATGGTAGAAGATAAGTTCTCAGGGTAAATGGTAAAAGGTTAAGGGTAAAAGTTTAGGTGGCTGAGCGGAGTCGAAGCCAAGGCTAAAGGCTAAAGGCTAAAGGCTAAAGGCT
>CAZTFN010000255.1:0-6002 GCA_964612905.1 uncultured Flavobacterium sp.
ATACTCTTGATAACTGCTCCAATTCTTCACATAGATAAAATCGGCGTCTTTTAAGGCTTCTTCTTGATTGTAGTTTACTGGTACTTCGCCCACAATCGATGGATTCAATTCGTACCCTTCGGGATGAGTGATCTGAAAATCGACCTCTAATTCTTTCATCATGCTGATGAAGGAATTCGCTACTGCATGCGGCAAAGCTTTCGGATGCGGAGCCCAAGATAAAACCACTTTTGGCTTTCTATTCTTCTTGAATTCAGCAATGGTCAACGCATCCGTTAACGCTTGTAATGGATGAGCGGTGGAGCTTTCCATATTCACTACTGGAACCATTGCATATTTTTGAAAGCTCTTTAAAACAATCTCAGACTCATCTTTATCCTTGTCTTTCAAAGTTGGAAAAGCTCTTACAGCAATGATATCTGCATATTCAGAGATGACTTTAGCCGCTTCTTTGATATGTTCTGCTTTGTCAAATTTCATCACCGTTCCGTCTTCAAACTCCAAATTCCATGCATTGGAAACATTTAATACCATGACATCCATTCCCAGGTTTTTAGCTGCTTTTTCAGTACTCAAACGTGTACGTAGACTCGAGTTGAAGAACAACATTACTAAGGTTTTGTTGCACCCTAAATTTTTGTATTGATAGAGATTCTTTTTGAGTTCAATAGCTTCTTGAATCGTTTGAGGAATGTCCTCAAGGTCTTGGATGTTTACGTATTCTTTCATGTTATTTTTTTACTAGTAAAGGGTTCACTATAGTCAACCCTTCACCAAGCTCAAATTTTACTGCTTCTATAAATTGATTGATGTGTTGTTTCTTAACGGTTAAAGGAGGTAAAATCCTTAATACATTCGGATTCTTAGAACTTCCTGTAAAGATCTTGTGTTCAAAAATGAGTTTCTTTCTAAGCTCAGCTACTGGGAAATCGAATTCCAATCCAAGCATCAAGCCTCTTCCTTTGATCTTTTTGACATTGGGAATAGACTTGGCAACTTCAAAAAAGTGTTTGGAAATCTTCTGAGTATTCTCCATCAATTTCTCGTCTTCCAACACTTCTAAGACCGACAACGAAGCTGCACAGGCCAAATGATTTCCTCCAAAAGTAGTTCCTAACAATCCATACGAGGCCTTGAATTTTGGGTGAATCAAAATTCCTCCAACTGGAAAACCATTTCCCATTCCTTTTGCTATGGAAATGATGTCTGGATCGATCTCATGATGTTGAAAAGCGAAGAAGTCGCCTGTTCTCCCAAACCCTGACTGAACTTCATCCGCAATTAAAACAGCATCGTACAATTTAGAAAGTTTGTCCAGTCCTTGGTAAAAACTAGTGGTCGCTTCGTCCAATCCACCAACACCTTGAATACATTCAATGATAATGGCGCAAACATCACCCTTTTGTAAAGAGGTTTCTACCGCTTTTAAATTGCCCAACTCAATCAACTCCACTTCCTGCTGTGCATTGATCGGTGCAATGATCTTTTGGTTATCGGTTACTGCTACTGCTGCCGATGTTCTTCCGTGAAATCCATTGGTAAAAGCAATGATCTTTTTCTTTTGCGTATGAAAAGACGCCAGTTTTAACGCATTTTCATTAGCTTCTGCTCCACTGTTACACAAGAACAACGAATAGAAATTACAACCCGAAACTCGCTGGATTTTCTTCGCTAACTCCAATTGCAATGGATTTTGAATGGAATTGCTATAGAATCCTAGATTGGATAATTGTTCACTCACATTCTTTACATAGGTCGGATGTGAATGCCCAATAGAGATTACCGCATGACCACCGTAGAGATCTAAGTACCTTTCATCGTTTTCATCATATACATAGACATCTTCACCCTTTACTGGTGTGATGTCAAAAAGAGGATATACATCGAATAGACTCATAACTGATCGGTTTTTATACTGTTGATCTTATTAAAAGAAGCGACCATTCCTTGTATCAACGAAGAGCTCAATCCTTTGTGTTCCATTTCATTGAGCCCTTCGATGGTACATCCTTTGGGGGTAGTTACTTTATCAATTTCCTGTTCTGGATGGTTTCCTGTATTGATGAGTAAACTTGCTGCACCTTCACAGGTGTTCATGGCTAATTCTTGTGCTTCTTTGGCATCGAATCCTAGTTGTATGGCTGCTTGTGTCGTTGCTCTGATGAGTCGCATCCAAAAAGCAATTCCACTGGCACAAACCACGGTTGCCGCTTGCATCAAATGTTCCAGTATGACGATGGAAGCTCCTAATCTGTTGAAAATGGCTTCTGCAATTTTGATTCTCTCTGCTCCTTGTTCGTTGCTGCATAAGCAAGTCATTGACTTCCCGACTGCAATCGCTGTATTTGGCATCGCTCTAATGATGAACTGATCTTGTCCTACAATGCTTTCGATCTTGGCGACTGAGAATCCTGTGATCGTTGAGATCAAAACATGTTTTTCAGTGAGTAATTCTTTGATATCGACTAAGATATTTTCCAAGTGTGCAGGTTGTACCGCAAAAATGAGGATGTCAGAATTCTTCACCGCTTCTTGATTGTCTGTGGTCAGATAGACGTTTTTATATCCTTCAAAATCTTGTATGGATGCTAAGTTTCTCTTGGTTAAATACAAAGAGGTGATCGCGTTGGTGGTGATCAGCCCTTTTGCAATGGAGCATCCTAAATTTCCCGTTCCTATAATGGCAATTTTCATGTTGTTTTCTTTTATTTATTGTGATTTCGACTCCGCTCAATCACCACTGTTAGTGGACTGAGCATAGTCGAAGTCTAGAAATATGTTGCTTTTAATTGTAATCCTTCCGTTTCTTCAAAGCCGCACATGAGGTTCATGTTTTGAACAGCCTGACCTGAAGCTCCTTTGATTAGATTGTCAATACAACTGGTGATCAACAACTTATCTTTATGCTTGTGCAAATGAATCAAGCATTTGTTGGTGTTCACTACTTGCTTTAAATGCAATTCTTGATCTGATACAAAGGTGAACTTCGCTTTTTTATAATAGTCTTGATAGAGCTTTTGCGCATCCTCTAGGCTTCCATCAAACTTGGTATAGGTTGTTGCATAAATCCCTCTGGAGAAATTCCCTCTGTTGGGCATAAAGTTGATATCTGAGTCAAAATCATCTTGCAACTGCTTCACGGTTTGATTAATCTCACCCAAATGCTGGTGTGTAAAAGGCTTGTAATACGAAAAGTTGTTATCTCTCCAAGTAAAATGAGTGGTTTTCGATAGTGAAACTCCAGCTCCTGTTGCACCCGTCACGGCATTGATGTGCACGTCATCATTCAACAGACCTTTATCCGCCAAGGGTAATAGGGCCAATTGCAAAGCTGTAGCAAAACAACCAGGGTTCGCAATGTGTTGTGCCTTTTTAATCTTTTTTTTATTGAGTTCAGGCAATCCGTATACAAATTCTTTTCCTTGAAACACTGAATCATCTTTCAATCTGAAATCATTGCTTAGATCGATGATTTTCGTGTCTTCTGAAAATGGATAAGCTTCTAAAAAGGTGGTCGAATTCCCATGTCCAAGACACAAGAACAAGACATCCACATCAGGGTCAATCTTACTACTAAAGACAAAATCTGTGGTTCCAATCAGGTCTTGGTGGATCATACTCACAGGATTTCCTGCATTGGACGTACTGTAAATAAAATCGATGTGCACCTGATCGTGATTCAGTAATATCCTGATCAGTTCTCCGGCGGTATAGCCTGCTCCTCCTACGATTCCTACTGTGATCATATTTAATGATTTAATTTTTAATAATTCAATGATTTAATGAGGCTTGAGACGAAAGATCGCTTCGCTTCTAGAAGCAAGACTCCTTTCATAATGGTCCCTATTCCTTACTATTCACGTTTTGATAGATCTTGGTTTGATTTCCGTAGATCTTGATGAATCCTTTGGCTTCGTCTGCGGTCCAGCCTTTGTTTTCTTCACCATAGCTTCCGAAATCAGCTTTCATCAGATCGTAATCGGATTTGATTCCGTCTAGGGTAAAGTGATAAGGCTTTAATGTCACAGTCACATCTCCAGAAACGGATTCTTGACTACTTTCTAAGAAAGCTTCTAAATCTCTCATAACAGGATCTAAATACAATCCTTCATGCAAATGTGTTCCGTACCAGTTGGCGAAATAATCCTTGTGTTGCAACTGCCATTTGCTCAGGGTATGTTTCTCTAGCAAATGATGCGCTTTGATAATGATACTCGCCGCTGCTGCCTCAAATCCCACTCTACCTTTGATCCCCACAATGGTATCACCCACATGAATGTCTCTTCCAATGGCATATTTAGATGCAAGGTCATTCAAGTATTCGATGTTTTCTTGTGGTGATCCTTCATGGTCGTTTACAGCAATCAATTCGCCTTTAGAGAAGATTAATGTGACTTTCTCACTTCCATCTTTTTCCAATTGAGATGGATAAGCTTCTTCAGGCAAAGGTTTGCTGGAGGTTAGTGTTTCTGCTCCACCCACACTGGTTCCCCATAATCCTTTGTTGACTGAATATTGCGCTTTGGTCCATGATAGCTCAATTCCGTGTGATTGCAGGTATTCAATCTCTTGTTGTCTGGTCAGTTTTTGGTCTCTGATCGGTGTAATGATCTCGATCTCTGGTGCCAGGGCCTGAAAGATTAAATCGAATCTCACTTGATCATTTCCGGCGCCTGTACTTCCATGCGCGATACAATCGGCATTGACCTTCTTTGCATACTGAATGATCTCAATGGCTTGTACGATTCTTTCTGCACTTACAGACAAAGGATAGGTGTTGTTCTTTAAGACATTTCCATAGATCAAATACTTGACTACCCTGTCATAGTAATTGGCAACGGCATCAATATTTTTATAAGTCTTCACACCCATTTGATAGGCTTTTGCTTCGATGTCTTTGATTTCCGAATCTGTGAATCCACCTGTATTGACAGAGACCGCGTGTACTTCATATCCCAAATCCTTTGAGAAATGAACGGCGCAATAGGAAGTGTCCAATCCGCCGCTGTAGGCTAGTACTAATTTTTTCATCTCGCTATATTTTTAGTCGACGCTTCACTTAAAGTGAAACTTCGACTTGTTTATTATTTATTCTTTTTTAAGAACCTTGTCTGTTTGATGCTTTTCCATCTATTGACGACATTCTCTTTGATTTTCTTTTTGTTCTTTACTTCTTTGTTTGGATCGTACAACATTCCAGTACACAAACACATGGTTTGCTTGGTTCTCTGCAGTACATCGTAATTTTTACAGGTCTGACATCCTTTCCAGAAGTCTTGATCATCAGTCAGTTCTGAGAAAGTCACTGGCTTGTATCCGAGTTCACTATTCATTTTCATCACGGGCAATCCTGTGGTAATGCTAAATACTTTGGCATCTGGAAACTTGGTTCTGGAATGCTCAAAGATTCTTTTCTTGATCAGCTTGGCGACTCCTTTTCCTCTATAATCAGGATGTACAATGAGTCCTGAGTTGGCCACAAACTTTCCATGTCCCCACTGCTCGATATAACAGAATCCTACAAACTTGTTGCCATCCAATGCAATGACTGCGTTGCCATTCTCCATTCTTTTGATGACATACTCAGGCGTTCGTCTGGCGATTCCTGTTCCACGTACATTGGCGGAGTCCTCGATGGTCTGACAGATTATGTCTGCGTAGACAGTGTGTGATTTATCAGTTATAATGATGTTCATTTTTCTTTAGGTTCAAAGTTGCATAGTTGCAAAGGTTCAAAGGTTCAAAGCCTTGCCTTCGGCAGGCAGTGGCAAAGGTTCAGAGGAGCAAAGCGGCAGAGCTTCGGGTTCTGAATATTTGTTGATGCGTTTTGTTCTTCTACGCCTAGGCTTCGAAGAGTTTTTATCCAACTTCGCCAACCTACTTCGCTTACGCTACGAAGGTCAAAGAGCTTCGATGGATGTTGATAACTGTTAATTGATAATTGTTAATTGATAATTGAATTGATAATCCCGAAATTCGTAGGCGAGCACATACAGATACGG
>CAZTFN010000256.1:0-5918 GCA_964612905.1 uncultured Flavobacterium sp.
AAAATTTAAACTTGATAGAAAGACAAACAATAAAGATATTATTTTTTTTGATAACTGGATATTGATATACTTTCGCTTTTAAAATATTTAAAATGAGAAAAATACATCTAATTTTATATTGCTCAATCTCGATATTAACCTTAAGCTGTTTCGGGCAAAATCAAAATAAAAAAGAAGAGTTTGACAAACTCTTGGACTACTGTTATAAGAAAGGCATATTCAACGGAAATGTATTGGTAGTTGGAGAAGATCTTTCGATTATGTATGAAAAATCCTTTGGTTTCAATGGTAAGAACATCAATACCAAGTTACACTCAAATTCACAATTTCTTCTTGCCTCATTAAGTAAGCAATTTACTGCAATGGGCATTATGATTCTTAAAGAGAAAGGTAAGTTAGCATATGACGATTTGGTAAATTCTTATTTGAGCGATTTCCCTTATAAAAACATTACAATTAGAAACTTACTAAACCAAACTTCAGGATTGCCCGAATATCAGAGGTTTTTCAATAAGAATAAAGAGAGAATAATAAAAAGGTTTAAGGACAATGGAAAAATCATTACTAATAAAGATGTCTACAATTTAATAAAAGGGACGAAACCTCAGCTTGAATTTTCCCCAGGTCATAATTTCAATTACAGTAATACAAACTATGTCTTGTTAGCTATACTTATAGAACACATAACTAACTTAAATTATGAGGATTTTATGAATGAACAAATTTTCTTACCTCTAAAAATGTATAACAGCTATGTGTATAATGCAAAGAACAGCAATGCATCTAAGAATAGAGTTTACGGCTATAAATTAGATATTGATGGCAAGACAATTATACCAAATGATGTATTACCATTTTTTAACACAGTTGGTGATGGGGGAATTTATAGCAGCACAAAAGA
Source organism: uncultured Flavobacterium sp. (assembly GCA_964612905.1). Classification (GTDB taxonomy): domain Bacteria; phylum Bacteroidota; class Bacteroidia; order Flavobacteriales; family Flavobacteriaceae; genus Polaribacter. The sequence continues at coordinate 902 of CAZTFN010000256.1, forward strand.
CTTGTATAAGTGGTTTTTGGAACTTTCCAATAATACGCTTATATCAAAAGAGGCATTTGAAGAAGCTTATCAGAATCCTTTATTAAAAAATGGGAAAAAAGGACCTTATGGTTTCGGTTGGTTTGTTAGAGAAGCTACTCCTCCAATAAATACAAAAATACTTACACATTCCGGAGAGTTTGTTGGTTTTTCAAACTCAATGTTTAGAAGTGTTGAGAATGGTTATATGTTAATAATGCTAAGCAATAATAGTTCTAAATATAGAAGGGATATGAATAGAGCCTTAGCTTCAATAGCACACAACTTACCTTATGAAATACCCAAAATAAAAAGTGACGAACTCATGGGTAAATTGATTTACCAAGTAGGTATAAAAAAAGCTGTTAAAGAATACAAAAACGCACGTAATAACGATAATAATGGATATGATTATGATGAGACCCATCTCAATCGTCTAGGGTATGGGTTCATAAAAAAGAACATGATAAAGGAAGCTCTCGAACTCTTTATTCTTAACGTAGAGCATTACCCAAATTCATCGAATGTTTATGATAGTCTAGGGGAAGCATATCTTTTAGTTGGTGAAAAAGATAAAGCTCTATTCAATTACAGAAAATCGTTGGAATTAAATCCTAATAATAAAAATGCTGCTAGAGTCATTGAAAAAATCTCTGGTTCTAATTAAATAAGTGAGTTTTTATAAATGAAAATACTTAAAAAGATACTGAAGTGGGTAAGCTACTTAGTGATATTCGTAATCACATTATTTCTGATACTTATTGTTATTCCAGAAAAGGAAACGGTAGCCTCTATTCAAGTTAGGAATAATACGCAGTTCTGGAATATGAAAGCTGGTTTTAAGATTGCTTATCACCATTTACATTCTAAAAAAACCGATAGTATTGGTAAGGCTCCAGTAGTATTTCTTCATGGCGGTCCTGGTGGTTATGTGCATTCAAGTATTATTAAAACTTTGAGTGAGTTAACGGAGTTAGGTCATGATGTTTATTTATATGACCAAAGAGGCTCTGGTCTTTCTGATAGGTTAGAAAAGTTCACTGACATTACCTTTAAATCACATATAGATGATCTAAATGAAATTATCGCTCAAAAGATCAATAAAGGAAAAGTTATCTTAATTGGGCAATCTTTTGGTTGTAATATTATTGCTAGTTATTCTGCAAAGTATCCAGAAACTATTGATAGAATTATTTTCTCAGCTCCAGGACAAATTTCCCCTCCGCTAGTAATAGAAAATAAATACATTGATTTAGACTCAATTTATAAAGTACCTGATTCTTTAAATTTTATTGAACCCTACAACTTTAATAAAGATGTAAATAATACTGCTTTCAAGCCCAAAGCTTTGACTGCTACTACAGGAGCATTGCTATTCAATAAAAAACTGGTTTCAGATAAACAAATGGACAGAGTTCTAAATACACTGGCATCAAAATTCACTGCCGGCATGGTATGCGATAAAAAAAATGTACTTCCGGAAGAAGGAGGTGGAGGTTTTTATGCCTTCATGGCAACAAATAATGATGACGAGATAGATCCAATTAGAGACAAAATCAGAAGCTTAAAAATCCCTGTTATCGTGTTGCAAGGTCAGTGCGATTATATCCCCTACAGTGTTGCAATAGAATACGTAAAATTATATCAACACAGTCGCTACTTTTTTATTGAAAACGCAGGTCATGAAATCTGGTGGGAACAACCAGATAAATTTATAAACATCATCAAATCTTTCTTAAAATAAAATAAATCGAAGTAAACAAAATTTGAAAAAAGTTTGTATTAATTTAAATCCAACATTATGAAAAACTATTCAAACCTTATAGGGTTGCTAATTATCGGCTTAATACTATTAGGCGCTTGTACTAATGAGTTTCTAGAGGACAACTACGGAGAACTAGAGGCAAACATACAGACGACGGCTAAGCAAGCTGAAAATCCTGACATTCCTCCAACTACAAAGCAAGAAGAAGATCCTGATATTCCTCCAACTACCAAACACGACGATGGTCCAGATATTCCACCTACAAGTAATAATGGCAAAGTATCTGGAGATGGGACTGGTAAATCTGAAGGTGATGGCACTGGAAAAGTTTCAGGGGATGGCACAGGAAAACCAAATTAATTCTTTCTTTTATTCTAAATGAAGTGTATGGCTTCTTTTGTTCAAAACGACTTCGAAGTCCATACTCTTCATTCAATTTGCATATGATTTTTACAGTGTTACATCGTCAATAATTAGAAGCCCTAAATACTAATAGTAATGATCGAATTTAAAAATGCTAAACCAGAAGACAGTAAGGTTTTATTCGAGTTGATGAGCGGGTTAGCTAAACATCATCATCAAGTAGAAAGCTTAAAAACGAATCCAAAAATAATTGCCAAAGTTCTTGAGGATAGCTATCCTAAAATTGAAGCCTTGTTTGTTTATCATCAAAATGAAGTTGCGGGATATGTCAGCTATTACAATAAGTACTCCATATGGCTAGGAACAAAACACTTATATATTGATGATGTATTCATTTTAAAAAGATTTAGAGGCATGAAAATAGGAAAAGCTCTAATGCATAAAATTCAAGAAATTGGAAGACATTTAGACACAGACATTATTAAATGGGAAGTCGAAATTGACAATGCAAGAGCCATTAAATTTTATAGAAGCCTAGGTGCTAAACTTCATCATAAAGGAATGTTTCAGTGGAAAATTAATGAATAGAAAGCAAGTCCCTAATATCATTATCAAAAAGAATCGATTAACTGTTGATGAATACATTTTTTTTAGGAAATCTGTAGGTTGGAGTCATATTGACAAAAGTGCAGTTAAAAAATCCTTGAAAAACGAATTATTCTCAGTTTGCATCTATAAAGACAATAGCCCAATAGCAATGGGAAGGATTGTAGGAGATGGTGCTATCTATTTTTACATTCAAGACATTATTGTTTTGCCAGACTATCAGAAAGAAGGTTTTGGTAGTTTGATTATGAAGCAAATTGAGCAATACCTTACGTTAAATGCTTTATCAAATTCATTCATTTCACTTATAGCCGCTTCTGGTGTAAGTGGATTTTATAAAAAATTTGGATATATCGAAAGAAAAGAGGAGGCACCAGGGATGTACAAAATCAAAGCATAAAGCCCATGTCTTTTTTAATACTGCAATGCAACCAGTTTTTTTAAAGGAGATTGAAATTATATTCTCAATTCCATGAATGGATCCAACCCACACCTAAATACAACTTAAATGTGATTTTTACTTCATTTTGCGAATAATATTCAAAAGTCTCAACTAAATGAAATCCTCAAATACTTTTGTCCTATTTCTTTGCTGTCTATCTATACTAAGTTGCAAAAACTCTAAGATTGAAGAGAAGAACTCAGAATTAGACAAAGTGCTTAATTTTTATCAAGAAAAAGGTCTTTTTAATGGTAGTGTCTTAATTATCGACAAAGATCTAGACATTGTTTGGAATAAGTCTGTAGGTTTTGATGGAAAAAATCATACATCCCTACTTACATCGCACTCTCAATTCCCACTTGGCAATTTAAGCAATCAGTTTACTGCAATGGCAATCATGATTTTACAGCAACAAGGAAAACTAGTATACGATCGTCCTGTGAAAGATTATTTAAACGAGTTTAAAAATGAAAGTATCACCATACGAAACCTATTAAATCATACTTCGGGTATTTTAGAGTATGATCATTATCTGCAGAATGCTTCAACATCCTCAACTATTGTAAGCTCAGCTCTGGTAGGTGAAGGATTTTCTCCTAACGGACAATTCTACTTAAGCAATACCAATTACTACTTACTCGCCTTGATTATTGAAAAAGTGAGTGCAAAAAAGTACTCTGATTTTATCGATCAATATATTTTTCAGCCCTTAGGAATGCACAACTCTTATGTGGTGAATTTAAAAGGTTCCATAAATTTTCAAAATAAAGTTTATGGTTATAAACTTGAAGAAGGCGACACTATCAATCTAGAGAATAAGACAATTAAAGACGTCAACATTAATAGCAGGTACAACATTTACAGTACTAGTGAAGACTTTTCTAAGTGGTTGGTGGCTTTATCCGATTACAAACTCATAAAAAGAGAAGAGTTCAAACAAGCTTATGAAAGACCCGTTTTGGCAAATGGTAAAAAGGAATATTATGGATTTGGGTGGCACATCCCTATATTTCCTAAAAACAAAAGCCTTAGTATGGCTGACTCCAGCATCTTTGGAGGATTTTCGCATTCCGTTAGTATCAACCCAAAAACGGGTTCTGCAATACTCATCTTAAGCAATAATAGTTCAAAACATATTCCAGAGTTACGAAGAGCATTGGCCATGATATCTTATGGTTTTGAATATGCCTTACCAAAATCACAAGACTTGTAAGCATATATTTAAATAACAAGTGAAATTTATAAAGCAGCTATACACAATGAACTTGTCATGAAAAAAAAGCAAAATCGATTTTACTAGGTAATTCTATCTAAAGACCATCTTGTTTTTATAATTAGTCAAACACAAGTCATCTAAGTGATTTATTGTAAAAAACACGAATAAAGAATAAAATGAAAAGATTAGAAATTAATAACATCAAACTTGGGTTAACCTTGCTTGTCGTATTCATTATTATGGGATGCGAAGAAACATCAAGGACAAAAAATGCCATCACCGAAACTGCAAGAATCAATGAAGTGATCAATTTAAAGAACTATCAACTAACTCAATTAAGTTCAACCAAAGTTGATAACACGAAAGAATTACTGATCATTGATTTTTGGGCCACTTGGTGTGCTCCATGTATTGCTGCTTTTCCAAAACTCAATGATATTCAAGAAAAATATAAAAACACTATTCAAATCATTGCTGTAAACAATGAAGACGAAACCAAAACCAAATCTTTTTTAAAAAACAAGAACTTCAGTTTTGCCTTCTATTTGGATCACAAAAAAGAGCTGTTTCAAAAATTCGACATTCAAAGTTTACCTGTAACAATCAT
>CAZTFN010000257.1:0-5908 GCA_964612905.1 uncultured Flavobacterium sp.
CGAAATAAGTTAAAGGCCCAAATTGATCTCTAAATCCGAACTGCTGTGACATTGGGTTGTACCCGAGTTCAGTAGATCCTTTCGTGTAAGGTTCTTCTTGCCATGAGTGACCATGTAAGGTGAAGGTTTCTCCTCCTCCGAGCCCACCTGTATGAAGCATACGTAAACGCATTGGTGTTCCTAATGTCGCCACAAAATGTGGAGTTTCCGGATACTGATGGTTGTAAATGGTATCGCTCTTCATGGATAGCATATCGGTCAAATCATTCTGATTCAAATTACCGCTAACGATGTTCGCAATAGGTTCTGTTTTGTAGTTAATAGCATAACCTGGTGCTATATTATCTTGAAATTGGAAAACAAATTCTCTGAACTCTTCATTTTTATCCTCGATATATACATTTGCTGAATTGTCTGAGTTTTCATCTACTTTCCACGTTGCACCCATAGGTTCAATAATCAAAGCTCCAAACAATCCTTTTCTGTATTGCTCAACTCGATCTGAAGAAGATAATAAGATCGATCCGAACTCAACAGGTTGTGCTTTTCCATCAACCCATTGACCCGCATACCAAACATATTTTTTTGCAGGCTCTCCGATTCCAACTGTTTGGTCAGAATTGAGTCCAACATGAGAACCATCAGACTGACTCACGTCATAGGACAATAATTCAGCGTGCAAACCAACTCTTGTTGATACGGTTAAAGTATCTGCTATAATACCTGATGGAATTGCACTTTGATAATTGGTAATCGGATCCGTAGCAGCGGTTGTGATATAATCGCTAGGAATGGCATTCATCAAGTTCACAGTGATACAATCACCTGCATTCGCTCTTAGCACCATCGGTTCTCCTTTCCAAGCAGATTTCAGATCCTCTGCGGTTAATGGAGTATCACTCTCTTTTCCTACGAATACCAAGGCATCTGATTGCGTGATATTAAATTGATTGTTATAGGAAAGAGACCCTCCAGTTAATGCATTGATAGAATAAGCAGCTACATAAAAGTTTCTGGGGTTTGCTCCATCAGGACATCCACAATCTTTCTCCATGTTTGAAATTGGGTTCTTGCCAATTTCATTGTTTGGTAATGGTATTACATCTACTCTCTCACTCGTGTAAGCTCTCATTAATCCCCAAAGACCACCTTCCAATCCAGCAGCATCTGCACTTGCTTGATACAAGTAATCTGTGGTGTTTTTACTTCCATTTACTGGTATTTTGAAGTTCATTTCAAAATGCTCAGACAAACTCATATTTTGGGTAGATCTGAAACCTGAATTCTTAAACGAAGGTTCAAACAACCATTTAACTCCATGTACATTGAACCAGTGTGAAGTTACGTGTGCGCCTACTAGGGTTCTGATTTGTATCTTATCATTTGCATAAGCCCTCATCAACGGTGTATATGGATCCATTGGTTGCATTCCAGGGCTTATTGGCTGCTCTGGGTACTTAAACTTAGAATCTGGAGCGATCCTAGAACCTCCTATTGGTTGTGTATTAAATGCAGGATCAGGTTTTGGTACTGTAGAACTATATACATTTGATAAATCATATCCTTTTTCACCATTTCTATTGGAGTAATACACGCTATCACCCGTTTGTTTTACCATTTCTGATGCTCTTAAAGGAAGCGGCTCATTTCTATAGTTCATAGAATAAGTACCTCTAAATCCAAATGAGATCAATTCAGGATACCCATTGTTATGGATTGCATTTGCAGGATCCAACCAACCGCGGTACTTCTGAACTTTTTCTACAAAAGAATTCAAGGTGTCCTTGTTTGTCCAATCTTCTGGGAAAACTGGATAAGGATCTATAGTATCTTTACTTCCAGCCAAATACGCTTGTTGTGTATCTTGGAACTCTAGCATGAATTCTCTGTAGCTTTCCTCAGGCTTATCTTCATACACAATATTTGCTTGCCAACTTGTAGGTCCTCCATCACTCACCAACATAGAAGTACCACCAACTATTACGCCTCTCTGGTTATCATCAGTAGCCGTGCTTAATTGTTGTCCTGTTACTGGATCAATCCACTTTGTATTTTCAGGTTCAATCAAAAGACCCCCATACAATCCGATCTGCTGGTGCGTTGATGGTCCAAAGTGATCGTGCGTAAATACTGTTCTTAAGGTTCTATCTTCTCCTCTATTATTTAATAATGGGTCCGCATACCATCGTTGGATCGTTGTTTGTGCTCCTCTCCAATCTTGACCTGCGGTCTTCCCCCAAATTGGGTTTGGTTCTTGGGCTACTAGTAAATCTTTAGTTGTATTAAAATTGGTGGTATCTGCAACAGTAAAAGTGTTACTTCCTGGTACATAAGCGGATATATATCTCTTTCCTCCATTATTAATAGCGTCGATGCGTTCTCTTACCATGTCTGGTGCCAAGGTTCCATCTTCATAGTTAAATCCATTAGCAGCTCCATCCGAAGAAGTCACATCAAATTTCACCAAGTGAATGTGTTGACCGATAATATCTGTTGGTGTTCTCACTTGGAAATCGTCCAATTCATAGTATTCCGGAACCAAGTTGGTGTGCCAGTATTCTATATATTCAGTTGATTCGGCTCTCATGAAGAAAGGTTCTGGTGGTTTGATTCCTTCCATATTGGCGTTCACGTCTCCCCATAATGAAATGATTCGTTGCTGTGGATAGTGCCATCCTTTTTTGTTGAAAACAACATCCAATTGAATGTTTGCTCCTTTGTAGGTTCTTTTGGTTCCAACCCCATTTCCATCCAAATCAACGGCAGGGTCTGCATAAGGAGCTCCTTGTACAGGAGGGCGCCCGTTTAGGTTGAAGATTCCATTTTTACCTGTTGGCGTCAATGTATAATGATTACGAGTTGCATGCGCTTTCATCGCAACTCTTTCAACAATGGTTCCATCGTTTGGAAGCTCGATAATCTCAATATCTTTGATAATTTTTGTCCAGTCGAATTGAGAGTGGTTTTCAAAAGCAACGTTCGCTTTAGAAATCACACTTCTTGGAAGTCCCCCGTTCAAAATTTGGTCATAGGCTTTGATAGAACCATCGGCATTGTATGTATTTCCGATGGCATAATCCATTGGAGGATTTGGCGCTCTACTTCCTGCTAATCCTGGAATAAAGAAAGGATATCCTGGGTTTCTAGAAACATCGTCTACTACAATGTTCCCGTCTTCAATATGTACTTTTGATGGTACTGGTGCCATTGCCAATTGAGGAATGGGTACTACACCTGGAATAGCCGTTCCATTTTTGATTTCGCCATCTGGTAAGGCTCTAGAATTGGGTTTGGCAATTCCATTCTCGTCTAATTCTGTTCCTAATTCTAATACATCATGTACTCTCCATAATGCCCACATTCCCGCGGCAAAGTGAGGATAAAAGTGACAGTGGAAGATTTGATCTCCTACCGTTTTATTTAAGTTCCCACTTCCGTCATACACCATTTCTAAAGTGTAAGATGAACCTGGATTGATTGTTTGACTGTCTAAATAATGACCATTATCACTATCTGGTGTATGCAACCACTGATGTGCGTGTTGATGATGCACGTGCGTCAACCCTTTTCCAGCATGAGTTAATCTAAACTTCACATGGTCATTCATATAACTATGATAAACATTGGAAGGATCTGCTGCATACAAAGTTCTTGTCGCCTTGGGGTTATCAGTTGGTACGATACTAGAATCTGGTGAACTTCCATTTTGTTGAAGGTAAAACTGATTTTGTAGGGTTTGATTCACTCCTGCGTTTTTATTTGCATTAGCAGGTACATCTACAACCATCGCTGGATCTCCAACAGACCAAGAGCTTAAGAAAAACTCTTCATAGGCACAGTCTTCACAATCTGCCATAGGTCCTACACCAATTCTATTTGCATAGATTTCTGCACCAATTCCTCCCGAACCATAGTTGATGGAAAAAGCATCGTTTCCTGTGGCAATGGTATTTCTCACGCTGGTATTACTTACACTGATTACTTCACCTAATGGAGTAATACTATCTCGAGTGGCTTCGTATGATATCGGGAAAGCTTGAACCGTATATGGAGATTCATGATAATGAATCGAGATTTCTCTAAAAGACTGTCTTCTATCTGGAGAAGCAGGAACTGGGAAAAATGTGGGGCCATCTCCTGTAAAATCTCCTCGATTAGGTCCTGTAATGATTGCCGTAAGATCGGTATACATTAATTGTCGAGTATTGGGTCCGATCTTTTTGTACATTTTTAAGATTGGATCGCCATTATCATAAGTCTTATCATAATCTACAAACGGATATACATCATTTGATTCGTATATATTGTCTACATCTTTTTTGGCTACTTTTGCTATTGAGCCATCTGAATTCTTTTTCATGTAGTAGGCAATCGCCAAATCCATATCTTCTTCAGAAACCTGACTTCTGTACCATTCTGCTCCCCTAGGTTCAACATTTAACGAACCGAACAACCCATTACTCAATTGTCCTCCTTTTTGTCCTCCTGCAGCTATTTGAGCAGCGGTGCTATACAGCATATAGACTCCCTCTTTAGGAACAATCAGTGTATAGGTAATCGTACCTCCTGGTTGCACCAAGCTTGAGTCATTAAAACCGGCATTACTACCATCAGAAAGAATACTACTTACCATTTCGGTTCCCATAATATGCACACCTGCACTTCTAGTTTTCTGAAAAGTACTTCCTGTTGGTCCTTGATTTGAACTCTTTTGACTGGCGGTTAACTGATCTACGGTACCCGGTTTGATAGTATCATAAGCATTGATAATAGCCGTAGGGTCATACTTTGACAATAAGTTGGTAAACTTGATTTTCAAAATATCGCCCTCATTAGCTCTCAATACGATGGGTCTAGGTCTTTTAGTAGAGTCTAGTCTTACGGTACCGAGGTAGCTATCAGGAATCACTCCGTTAGCTGGTAGTGTGGTATCCAAATCCTTGGTTAGAGCAAACACCATTCCTGTGGGTTGTGCCGCACCAAGTCGGTTATACATAAATGGCTGATCAATGGCTGCCATTTCAACATACACAGTATCTCGTGTTTGTTGGGCCTCGGACATTACTACAATTCCGAAGAATAATAATAACGATAGAATTTTTTGAAGATTAATAGTTGATTTCATGTTGGGTATTTAATCAATAAGTGTAAAATATCTAAGTGATATAGTTGGTTGGTTGTTGACGCAGATAACGCTATACACTACAAAACTCCAAGTCTTAAAGTTTTGTTAAAGCTCGATACTAACAAATGTATTTTTTTTGCCTCGTTCTTTTACAGGTAGTTTTACCCGTTTTATGGAAAAAGAAAAGATTTCTAGTGTCTTTCTCCTCAAAAAATCCTGTTTTTCAAAGAGTTAAGAAAGCACTAGTCATAATTACATGAGTTCTCTTAGACTGATAAACAACTAGATTTTATCGGAAATAATGGTCACAAGTCTGGGGGTATGCTTCCATTGGAATAGTTGTATAAAACTTGATATCTAATGGTATCATATCTTTTATTTAGCAAATAGATTGAAGAATAAATATGGGGTTGCCTTGTCTATCCAACGCATTCCATTTTAAAATCAAAAAGTTGTTAAAAAGGATTATAGATCCTAGCATGATCCATTTTGAAAATAAAGCCTGATGCCTAATAGTATCCAGTCTTTTGTCTGGTAAATAAAAGATAGGATTAGCTTCGCCGATCCTATTGCAATCCATTTTGAAAACAAAGCCTGATGCCTCTCGGCATCTTGTCTTTTCTGTTTCCGAAATTCAAGACTAAAGTCTTTTCTTTCTTGAAACAGAAAAGCCTGACAATTTCTTGTCAGGCTTTGTTTATCTGTGATCGCGATAGGATTCGAACCTATGACCGTCTGCTTAGAAGGCAGATGCTCTATCCAGCTGAGCTACGCGACCGAACC
>CAZTFN010000258.1:0-5852 GCA_964612905.1 uncultured Flavobacterium sp.
GATCCGTTTAATTATGATACTTCTGTACACGTTAGTTTTAATGATCAATATGCAGGAAAGTATACCATTAAAAATTCATACCGAAAAGGGGTAAAAGATGTGTTTGGAACTTTATCATCCAATTGTGAAATTGCTATTTTATCAGGAGACAACGAAGGAGAAAAGAGCTTCCTGCAGTCATTATTACCTAAGAATACTCAGATGTATTTCAATCAAAAACCTGAACATAAACTTACTTTTATTGAAGAAAGTCAACAGAATGATGGTCATATAATGATGGTAGGTGATGGATTGAATGACTCTGGAGCATTGGCACAAAGTGATGTGGGAATTGCAGTTTCAGAAGATATTAACGTATTTTCACCAGCATGTGATGGCATTTTGTCTGCAGAAAAGTTTAGTGAGATTCCCGTATTTATGAAGCTTGCACAACAATCCATGAAAATTATTAGAACCGCTTTTTTAATCTCCTTGGTTTACAATATCATTGGACTGTATTTTGCCGTAACGGGCCAACTATCCCCTGTAGTAGCGGCAATCTTAATGCCTTTAAGTTCTATTAGCATTGTAGTGTTTACCACCATTGCTACGAATATCACCAGCAAAAAAATTATCTCATGAACATTTCCAAATACATAGACCATACATTGTTGAAACCTACAGCAACAAAAAAGCAAGTAAAACAACTTTGTGAAGAAGCGGTAAAGCACAATTTTTATGCGGTTTGTGTAAATGGTTGCTATGTGAAGTATGCCACAGAATTGTTGAAAGGATCGTCAGTGAAAGTAGCTGCAGTTGTGGGTTTTCCTTTAGGAGCCATGGATGTTGAATCTAAGATTTTTGAAGCAAAAAAATGTATTGAATACGGTGCTGATGAAATTGATATGGTGTTGAATATTAGTTTTTTAAAGTCGGGGTGTTATATACAGGTTGCCGACGAGATTCGATTGATGAAAGAAGCGATCGGTGATAAAATATTAAAGGTAATTTTGGAAACTTGTTATTTGACCAATGAAGAAATTATCGTCGCCTCACAAATGGTAGTTAGTGGGAAAGCCGATTTTGTAAAAACTTCAACAGGTTTTGGGATGGAAGGTGCCAAGCTTGAAGATGTTCTATTGATGAAAGAAGTTGTGGGACAATTGGCAGAAGTGAAAGCTTCTGGAGGTATCAGAGATTGTGAAACTGCTATGAAGTATGTAGAAGCTGGTGCCACGAGATTGGGAACTTCTTCAGGTATCGCAATTGTAGAAGGGTTACTCTCAAAAAAATAACACGAACCATGAATACACTCATTCAAAAATACAATGTACCAGGACCGAGATATACGAGCTATCCGACAGTTCCATTTTGGAATGCTGAGAGTTTTTCTAAAGATCAATGGGTGCAATCCTTTCAAGAGACTTTTCATACAACCAATAAGACAGAAGGAATAAGCTTGTATATTCATCTTCCTTTTTGCGAAAGTTTGTGCACCTTTTGTGCTTGTCATAAACATATCACCAAAAGACATGAGGTAGAGCATCCGTACATCCAAACCGTCTTGAGAGAATGGATTCTCTACACAAAATTGATGAATGAAACCCCTGTCATCAAAGAAATCCACTTAGGAGGAGGAACACCTACCTTCTTTTCTCCAGAGAATTTAGAAGTATTAATCAAAGGGATTTTGATGCGTTCTCAATTAGCGGAGGATTATGAGTTTAGTTTTGAGGGCCATCCGAACAATACCAGTCGCGAACATTTAGAAGCCTTGTACAATTTAGGTTTTCGAAGAGTGAGTTTTGGAGTGCAAGATTACAATGAGAAAGTGCAGCAAGCCATTCATAGAATTCAACCTTTTGAAGCTGTGAAAAAGGTCACCGAATTGGCAAGAGAGATTGGTTATACTTCAGTGAGTCATGATATTGTTTTTGGTTTGCCCTTTCAAACCTTGGATTGCATGGTGGAAACCATCAATAAGACCAAATCATTGCAACCGGACCGAATTTCCTTCTATAGCTATGCTCATGTTCCTTGGGTAAAGGGAGTAGGGCAGCGCGGTTTCAACGAGAAAGATTTACCGAGCGGTTCTGAAAAAAGAGAACTATACGAAGTAGGAAAATCTATGCTTTTTGATTTAGGCTATGTAGAAATAGGAATGGATCATTTTGCATTGACTTCTGATGAATTGTATACATCGTCCATCAATGGGAAATTACATCGGAACTTTATGGGTTACACGGCTCAAAAAACTTCTTTGATGATTGGATTGGGGATGTCGGCGATCTCCGATTCTTGGGGAGCATTTGCTCAAAATGTGAAGACCGTCAAAGAATACCAAACATTAGTTGATCAAGGTGAGATTCCTGTTTTTCGAGGACACATTTTAACTCAGCAAGATTTGGAAATTAGAAAGCACATTTTAAACCTCATGTGTCGATTCGAAACTTCATGGGATCTTGGTTTTGAAGAAGATATTTTAGATGAAACTTTGCTCAAAGAATTGGAAGAAGACAATCTTATTGGACTAACACCCAACGGGGTTGAAATATTTGAGGAGGGCAAACCATTTGTTCGAAACGTTTGCATGACTTTTGATGTCTATCTTCAACAAAAGAGAACCCGAGAAAAACTATTCTCGCTAACGGTTTAAAATATAATACTATTACTTCATGTCAGTTCGAGTAATCACAACTTAGTGTGATTGTGTCGAGAACTGAATGTATTGATGTTCTTAGTGACAACGCTGTCTTTGCAAGCGACGTAGGAGAGGCGAAATCTCTTTGATAATGCACCAATCCACCTTTTCACCAAACACCCAACATCCAAACAGAATAAAGCTTGAAAAGCGAAGTACTGCGCACCCTACATTCAGCATCAAACTTTCTCATTAAAATCTCCTCAAACATGACAAATATCATGTTTTAAAATCTGATGCAGCGGTAATTTTACATTGATTTTATCAGGCATCTTATGAGCGTAATTTATTTACTACTAGCATTAAGCATTCTCGTTGCTATCATCTTTTTCGTCGCGTTTATCATCTCTGTAAAAAGTGGTCAATACGATGATTCATATACGCCTTCAGTCAGAATGTTATTCGACGATGAGATCGTAAAAGAAATCAAGGAAGATTCATCTACTAAATCAGTTTAAAAGATTCGATTATGGAATTACAACAATTTTATTACGACAACAAAATCGTAAAAAAATTCATTTACGCAACCATGCTTTGGGGAACCGTTGGATTCGCCGTTGGACTATTGCTTGCGTTGATGTTTTTGTTTCCCAACATAACAGACGGAATCTCATGGTTGAGTTTTGGTCGTATTAGACCTTTACATACCAATGCCGTCATTTTCGCCTTTGTAGGAAACGCCATTTTTGCGGGTGTTTACTATTCGCTTCAGCGACTTCTAAAAACCAGAATGGCCAGCGATTTTCTAAGTAACTTCAACTTTTGGGGTTGGCAGCTCATCATTGTAGCAGCAGCAATTACATTGCCTTTGGGGTATACCACTTCCAAGGAATATGCAGAACTGGAATGGCCAATTGATATTGCCATCGCTCTGGTTTGGGTAGCCTTTGGAGTGAACATGATCTGGACCATTTTAAAGAGAAGGCAAAGACACTTATATGTGGCTATTTGGTTCTATCTAGGAACCTTTGTGACGGTTGCAGTATTGCACATCTTCAATAGTTTAGAATTACCCGTTGGATTTCTGAAAAGTTATTCAGTGTATGCAGGAGTACAAGATGCCCTAGTTCAATGGTGGTACGGACACAATGCTGTAGCATTTTTCTTGACAACACCTTTCTTGGGATTGATGTACTATTTTGTTCCCAAAGCAGCAAACAGACCCGTATATTCTTATCGTTTGTCCATTGTACACTTCTGGTCATTGATCTTTATCTACATCTGGGCAGGACCTCACCACTTGTTGTACTCTGCATTACCAGATTGGGCACAAAACTTGGGAGTAGCTTTCTCAATCATGTTGATCGCTCCTTCTTGGGGAGGTATGATCAACGGATTGTTAACCTTACGTGGAGCTTGGGATAAAGTACGTACCGATCCCGTTCTAAAATTTATGGTTGTAGCCATTACTGGTTATGGTATGGCAACTTTTGAAGGTCCGATGTTGTCCTTGAAGAATGTAAATGCGGTGGCACACTTTAGCGATTGGGTAATAGCCCACGTGCATGTTGGAGCCTTAGCTTGGAACGGATTTTTAACCTTCGGTATGTTGTACTGGTTAATTCCAAGACTCTTCAAAACTACTTTGTTCTCCAAAGGATTGGCAAACTTCCACTTTTGGATTGGAACCTTGGGAATTGTCATCTATGCTTTACCCATGTATGTAGCTGGATTTGTGCAAGCGACCATGTGGGATCAATTCAATGCGGATGGAACGTTAACCTACGGAAACTTCTTAGAAACAGTCAATGAGATCATTCCTATGTATTGGATGAGAGCGATTGGAGGAAGTTTATTCATCATTGGAGCTTTGGTAATGCTGTACAATGTGATCATGACGGTACGCTCAGGATCAGGTGTTGCTGATGAACTGGCAGAAGCTCCAGCATTGAAAAAAGTGCCTAAGAGAAGATTAAGAGGAGAAGGATATCATACCTGGTTGGAGAGAAAACCAGTGAAGTTGACCATTTATGCGACCATTGCCATTTTAATTGGAGGAGTGGTGCAAATCATACCAACATTGTTAGTCGATTCTAACATACCAACGATTACTAGTGTCAAACCGTATACACCTTTAGAATTGGAGGGAAGAGATCTATACATCAGAGAAGGATGTGTGGGGTGCCACTCACAAATGATTCGGCCTTTTAGAAGTGAGGTAGAACGATATGGTGAATACTCCAAGGCGGGTGAATATGTATACGATCATCCATTCTTATGGGGTAGTAAACGTACAGGCCCTGATCTTTTAAGAGTCGGAGGCAAGTATCCAGATAGTTGGCATTTCAACCATATGTATGATCCTCAAAGTACCTCGTCAGGATCTATTATGCCAGCCTACCAATGGTTGATTAAAAATGAACACAACGTTTCAAATATTGAAGCCAAGATGAGAGCCATGGTTGCTTTGGGAGTTCCTTATACCGATGAAGATATCATGGGAGCGAAACGAAGCATGGAAGAACAAGCACAACAGATTGTAAAGAATTTGTTCGATGATCCTGATATCAAAGCTTCTTTTGAGCAAGAGAAAACAGATCTAGGAGAGGAATTCGTTCCATTGAATAAAAGAGAGATCATATCACTGATTGCTTATTTACAGCGATTGGGAACAGATATCAAGCTCGCGGACATTGAAGATCAATTAAGTTTAAAAGAATAATACCATGTTAAAGTTTGTAAAGAATCATTTAGAGACCATTACAGGAATAGAGATCTATCCTTTGATTTCATTGGTCATTTTCTTCACCTTTTTTGTTGCACTTTTTTGGTGGGTGTTTACCGCAAAGAAAGAGTACATCAAAAGGATGAGTAACATTCCATTAGAAGAACATTTAAAACTATAGGGTCATGAAAAAATATTTCCAATCCACGGCATATATCATTTGTTTGTTTGCAGCTCTGTATGCGTTGCATGTTGCAATGGTCTCTTATGAAAACCCATTTGATGTTTATGAAAATCCATTGGTTGTGATTATTCTGGTTGGAGTCATCATTATGGTAGTCATGAAGGAGGCGCTCAGCATATTTTCCTTGGAAAAATCAGAACGACTAGAGATTGAAAAACAAGGAATTGATCCAGCAACCATCGACAAATATGCATGGTTTAAAAAAGTTTTGAAGCGATGGACCAAATCGAATGCCATTGAAGAAGAGGAAGAGAAAGAGTGTA
>CAZTFN010000259.1:0-5827 GCA_964612905.1 uncultured Flavobacterium sp.
TCCTTTGAAGTCATTCTCAATAAAATATACTGAAGTAATGTAGTTCTAAGTGTTCAATCTGCTTAGTAAATTTTTAAAAGATGACATTTAAAATTTCCCCTTCAAACTCAATCCATATCATGCTTATATCTGAAGTTCCTTTTATTGACTTTAGTACTGACTCAGTATCATCCAATTTCTGTTTTTTTATATTTGTAAAGCTTATTTCACCATATTTGGGATATCAAATTTAGCAGAACTCAAAAAAAATTATTTTGTTTCGAAATTTAAAATAAACTAAAAGTATATCCAGCACATTAATTATCTACTGGTACTTTTTTGAACAATTTGATAATCATGTTCATCTTTTTTGCTCGAACGCACGGTTCTTGACTATGAACATGTTTATTAAATCTAGCTATTTTAGAACCCATTTTATATTTTAAATGATGGAATAAAAAATTCATGCATTTGAAACTTTTTGCTCAAACAAATAAAAAATACTTTTTTGAGCGCTATCCTAAAACAAACAATAGGTCGCTGATGCCTTTTAGCAATGCCGAGTTGTTGGCCTTGAATTATATTGAAGAGAAACAAGCGACCAATTATCACATTTTTAACGATCGATTTGGGGTTTGGAGCTGTGCGCTCAATCATGAGGATACCATATCTGTGATTGATTATGCAAGTCAGGTAGAAGCAATTATGCAAAATATCCGTAAGAATGACTTACCTGAAAAAAGAGTGACCTTCAAAACTTCTTTAGACGGATTGGCGACGGTTGATATTGCATTGATAAAGGTTCCCAAATCATTAGAACTATTTCAATTGTACTTGCAAGAAATTCACAAAGCTTCGCATGAACATACAGAGGTTGTCTGCGGATTTATGACCAAATACTTTAATCCTTCACTGTTGAAATTAGCTTCGAAGTATTTTGAGGATGTTTCCCAAAGTTTGGCTTGGAAAAAAGCGCGACTATTGATTCTGAAGAGTCCGAAAAAAGAAGTGATTTATGATGAATTAAAGAATTTAATTCCATGGAAAGATCAAACTTTGAAACAATATTATGGTGTTTTCTCCTCGGGTAAAATTGATATCGGTACACAATTCTTATTGGAAGACTTGTCAATTGACCAAGATGAAACGGAAGTTCTTGACTTAGCATCAGGAAATGGAATTATTGCACTGGAAGTTTCTCGATTGAACCCTAAAGCCAATCTTAGCTTGGTTGACGATTCTATTTTAGCCATTGAGTCTTCAAAGTTGAATATCAAGAAAGCTCAATTTGTTTGTAGTGATAACCTATCTCGATTTTCTAAAGATCATTTTGATTTGGTCTTGTCGAATCCGCCTTTTCACTTCGAATACGAGAATAATATTGAAGTTTCTCTGAGTCTTTTTAAACAAGTATATGAATGCTTGAAGCCAGAAGGTCGATTCGTCCTTGTCGCAAATAAACATCTGAATTATACAACGCACTTGCAAAAGTCATTTTCAAAAATTACTCAATTGAAGTCCAATGCTAAGTTTGAGGTATTGGAGTGTATAAAGTAAATTTTTTACCTTGTACAAAAATCCAATATGACTCGCATTCAATTACTCTCCATTTTACTTTTTGTAGGAATCATCAACTCTTCTTTTGGTCAAGATCCAAAACGTTTTGCGGAAGACATTCAAAAGTTTGAAGAACTCGACAAACAAAAGCCTTCGGAAGGTGATATTCTTTTTGTAGGAAGTTCCAGCATTCGATTTTGGACTACATTGCAACAGGATTTTCCTGACTATGAAGTGTTGAATCGAGGTTTTGGAGGTTCGCATATGAGCGATTTACTTTACTATTTGGATGAATTGGTACTCAAACACAAACCAAGAAAAGTGTTTATTTACGAAGGTGATAATGACATTAACGATAAAGAAGATTCCAATGCTATTTTGAAAGAAGCAAAAGAAATCGTTCAAAAGATTCATCAGGAGTTGCCAAATACAAAAATCATTTTCCTTTCGGCCAAACCTAGCATCGCTCGTTGGAATTTGAAAAATCAGTATCTACAACTTAATTACCGACTTCAGAGCTATGCCAATCAGTATAGTTATTTGGATTATATCGATGTTTGGACTCCCATGTTAGACTCTAGAGGAAACCCCATGGTAGATATCTTTATAGAAGACAATCTTCACATGAATGCCAAAGGGTATGCTATTTGGCAAAAGGTGATTGAGCCATATCTGAAAAAGTGATACCTGCTTTGAGAATTTAATTTTCTACGACTAATTTAATGGAAGAAATACTTAAAAAACCTTATGAATATGTTTTGAGTAAAACTAATAGTAATGATTATATACTTTCAGTAGTTTGCGGAACTGTTGGGATATTTGAGGTTGATATCACCTTGAGTATTGATCAAATCAAAAAGTATGAAAATAGTGGCGAAGAATTTTTAGATGAACTGGCAGCCAAAGTTAGGAGTAATCCTAAAAGTTATCTATAAGAGCTGGTTAATTTTTAAGTTTGAATAAACGATAAAAAACATAATAATTTTTGATAATCTTGATTTGTGATTTATTGATTAGATATAACTCTCAAAGCAAAAATTGAAATCGTACGAGTTTAAAATAAAAGAAAATTTAGGAGATACTTTGTTTTTCGTTGAAACAAACGATGAGAATAAAGTAGTTTCTAGATTTACTGATTTCTTTTGGACGCCATACAAGATTCAGGAAATTATTGATGGTGTTGAGAAGAGTAGATTGTCCGAGGACGAAGACTCATTTGAATGGAGTAGTGAAGATGTTTATTTACGCAGTAATAAATATGGTCTTTTCTTTGTCGATTTAATTAGTAAAAGAGCAGATAGAGGATCGGGGAAACATGATTATTATTTGTCGCATAGTGACTTCCTTCAATTTCTGGAAGACTTTAAGAGTTTTGTGAAAGATAATAGCTAGCACATTTCTATACATTGAGTACCACAAAATATAAATTCACAGCAAGTGCTCATGATATCGATGGTTTTTACGGTGTTGATTATAGGGGGCTAAATGAAGAAGAGATTGCTTTAACTGAAATTGGTTGGAATGGTTGGACAACTAACAGGTTGCAAGAAATAATTAACAATTGCAATTCTTTGTCTGACGATGAAGAATTTGATTATGAGGTTGAGGGCAGTGATTTTTACATCCTTGTAAAAAAGGATGAAGTATTAATGTGGGCAAGAGATAGTTCTACTCCTGATATAACTTGGAGTTATGAGAAGTTTCTTCAATTCTTAGAAGACTTCAAAAGGTTTGTAAGAGATCATAGCTAGAAAGATTTAGTCGTCCGTAACTGATAAAAACCCCAGTGGTTTATGCTGAATTTGATTCAGTATTGCTACGATTTTTTAATGTCATTGATTATGAACATTGAATAAAATCTATGATCATCTTTCAAGAAAGTAAAGTCTCATTAAAAGTCTGAATAGAAAATTCTTAAATTTAATTTAGAGTAATTATGATAGAATTTGACATTAAAGAAAGTCTTATAAATAGTTCAGATTTGAATGCTTTCGAAAACAATATAGGATATAAGTTACCTCTTGACTATAAACAGCATATGTTAAAGTATAATGGAGGAGCAGCGAAAACTACAGGAGTGTTCTTTGGGAAGGTTGAAGATGATATAAATCTTTATTATTTCCACCCTTTGAAAAATGGATCCCCAACATTAGAGAAAATGAGAGAAATTACACAAGACTTCCTTCCTCAAAATCATATAAGTATAGCGAGAACAGAAACAGGTGGAATTAGTATGTCGCTAGGAGCCCAAGATTCAGGTAGTGTTTTCGTTTATTATCCTGATCAAGAACCTATGAAGATTTCAAATTCTTTTACTGAGCTTCTAGAGGGGTTGGTTGACTATGGTGATGATTATGATGATTAGAAAACAAAAGAGATTCTATGATCACTAATAACAGTGAAAAACCGCTCGGATACTGAAACTCCCGAAGGATCGGGACAGTATGACCAAGCGGTTTAAATTTATATTTTTTGTTATTCAGACTACTTTGTACCTCACTGCCGGAGGCAGAACTTTGAGACTTTGCAACTAGACTTACGCTTCCATATAATCCTCAATCGGATTACAAGAGCATACTAAGTTTCTATCGCCATAAGCCTCATCAACACGTCGCACTGTTGGCCAGAATTTGTTGTCCGAAACAAATGTTAATGGGAAAGCTGCTTCTTGTCTAGAATAAGGAAAATCCCATTCATCAGCAGTCAACATCGCCATGGTGTGTGGTGCGTTTTTCAATACGTTGTTTGGGTCTTCTTTCTTCGCGAAGGCTATCTCTTTTCTAATGGAGATCATCGCGTCACAAAAACGATCCAATTCAGCTTTGTTTTCTGATTCAGTAGGTTCAATCATCATGGTTCCACCTACAGGGAAGGATACTGTTGGAGCGTGGAATCCGTAATCCATCAATCGCTTCGCAATGTCCACAACTTGAACTCCGTTTGCTTTAAAATCACGGCAGTCAATAATCATCTCGTGCGCTGCACGTCCTTTTTCTCCTGTATACAAAGTTTCATAATGACCTTCCAAGCGCTCTTTAATATAATTCGCATTTAGAATGGCAAGCCTTGTTGAGTTTGTCACTCCTTCTGCACCTAACATGGTAATGTATCCATATGAGATTAAACATGCTAAAGCAGATCCCCAAGGAGCTCCAGAAATGGCAGTAATTCCTTGTTCTCCGCCCGTTGGAACCACAGGGTTGCTTGGTAAGAAAGGAACCAATTGTGGAGCGACACAAATCGGTCCAACTCCTGGTCCACCACCACCATGTGGAATCGCAAAGGTTTTGTGAAGGTTCAAGTGACAAACATCTGCACCAATGGTTGCGGGATTGGTTAATCCTACCTGGGCATTCATGTTAGCACCGTCCATATATACTTGCCCTCCGTTGTCATGAATGATTTGAGTAATCTCACGAATCGCAGATTCAAATACTCCGTGTGTTGATGGATAGGTTACCATTAAAGCAGCTAAATTCTCAGAATGCGCTGTAGCTTTTTCTCGTAAGTCTTCTACATCAATGTTTCCGTGTTCGTCTGTTTTGGTGACCACTACTTTCATTCCAGCCATCACTGCAGAGGCGGGATTCGTTCCATGCGCAGAAGATGGAATCAAACAAATATTTCTGTTATGATCACCATTGTTTTGGTGATAAGCTCTAATGGTCATCAATCCAGCAAATTCACCTTGAGCTCCCGAATTTGGTTGTAAGGAAGTTCCAGCAAAGCCAGTGATTTCATTCAATTGCTCTTCTAGTTTTTTCAAAACAATTTGATAGCCTTCTGCCTGGTTCAAAGGAACAAATGGGTGAATATTTCCCCAGTTTGCCAAACTTAACGGCAACATTTCAGAAGCTGCATTCAATTTCATCGTACAAGATCCAAGGGAAATCATGGAATGATTCAGTGCTAAATCTTTTCGCTCTAAGCGTTTGATATAACGCATCATTTCTGTTTCTGATTGATACGAATTGAATACCTCATGATCTAAGAAAGAAGTATTTCTTTTCGCTAAATCTGGAATCACATCAGCATCTGAAAATTCAGTAACCTCTTTTGATTCAATATTGAAAGCACTTGTAAATACATTGACAATCGCATTAATCTCTTTCAATCCAACCGTTTCATTTAAGGAAATGGAAACTGTATTGTCGTCAATATAGTTGAAGTTGATTTCATGAGCTTCCGCAACAGGCTTCAATACATTGGCTTCTACTTTGAGTTGAATCGTATCGACATAATGCGAATTGATTTGTTCAAAACCAAGATCTCCCAAAGCTTTTGCAAGCGT
>CAZTFN010000260.1:0-5750 GCA_964612905.1 uncultured Flavobacterium sp.
CTAAAGATCTCTTTAAAAAGTGTCAAAAGATCAATCACCCAGTATTAAAGAGGATTAGGGCAAATTTTCATCGATTTATAAATCAAATGGAGCCTTTAAAACTTCAATAAACCTTAGAGATGGTAAATCCTAAAAAACCTCTATGCTGAAATAGTAATAATCCAACATCACCACGATAAAGTTGTGAATGAAATGTACAATCATGGGTAACCAAAGGGTCTTGTATCGTTTTCTGAGATATCCAAGGAACAATCCAAATGGAAAAATCCAGATGATGGATAAAAATGAAAAATGAACCAGCGCAAACAGTGCTGCGGTGGCTACAATGGTCAGGTTTTCTGAAGTTACTTTCTGGAGTTGATGGTATAAATACCCACGAAAAGCCAATTCCTCAAAAACAGGTGCAGAAATTGCCACGAACAAAATGGCCCAGAGCAGAGGGTTGTCTAGATACGCATATTCCCAAAGGTAGCTGTGCATTTCCGACTCGGTAAATAGCTGCTCATTGACCCAGTCCATACCAAAATAAACCGTAAATCCAGTGATGATGGGTACTATAATAGTCAATAGAATGGCTTCAAGACTAACCTTCGGAACCTTGTATAACGGTAAAATATTCTGAAGCTCTGTCCAAGTAAAGCCAACCACCGTCAATACAAATACGATTTCCAATCCTAGGTCTACTGCCAAATTGTTTGGAAAGGCTGTGTAAATGAAATAGGAAATCCCAAGAAAGACAATGGTCACCACATAAAAGACAATAATCTTGTTAATGGTAGACATTTCCTTTCTGTGAGCCATGGCTTTTAAAAAAGCACCACAGTTTTTGCAGTATCTGGCTTCTGCTTTGTTCACAGTGCCACAATCTGGACAAGTTATCGGTTCAGTGCTCACGAGGGCAGTACGTCTTTCTTAATACTGGATGCTGAGTAGATTCCTTTCCCTAAGAAGGAAATGATGACCACTTTCCAGATAATTCCACGGAACAAGGACGTTGGGTCCACAATAGCATTCACCACAATAAGGGTTAAGTAGAGGAGGAGTCCAATGAGTACGGCAATCAAGGGTTTGGAATCGGTCCAAAACGCCAAGGCGAGATAGATGAGCGACAAACCAAAGTCAATCCCCAAGGCTACAACACTTTCGTGAAACCCGTATTGTATGAATCCAAAAACGGCCATAATACCACTTAGGACATACAAAGTATTTCGTGCCGATTTGATTTTCTCTTTGGCCTCTTCGTTCCAAGTTCTATTAAAAGCCAGTTTTCCAATAAATGCCGATTTCTGCTGATCTGTTCCATTTTCAGGGTATCCACAATGATCACAGAAGGTTGCGGTAGCATCCATTTCTTTGCCACAATGAGAGCAAGACATGGTTTGGGTAGTTGTTGTTTCCATAGCGTTGTTATTTTTTTTATGATTCTCAAATATATTGAAATTTGTGGAAGGGTGCTTTTGATCCGAACAAACTAGAAGTGTCATTCCGACCGCAGTGGAGGAATCTCTGAGGTTTATATGATTGGAGAGAAATCTCTTTTTTGAGATCTCTCCGCTTCGCCTGCCTGCCACAGGTTGGGTCGAGATGACATTGATAACAAATAAATGCACCGCAGTACGAAGCTCGTTGGAACGGCGTATGGCTTGTCATCCGAAGATGTTTACATCGAAGGATGCAGAAATCTGCAGTTTGAAATGCGGGATTCCGTATGTTACCTATAAATGAAATCCCTACCTTGTTTTTTGTTAACAATAAAGCTTCTTATATTCAGATGTAAAGATGTGGTATAGCTCTACAAATAAAGAAGTTAAGTACAATTTTAGAATATTGCGTTTCTCATGAAAATAGTAAATAAATTAAGACTTCAGAATTTTAAAAAATTCAAAGATTTCGAAGTTAGTTTTGATAATAAGATTAACCTCTTGATTGGAGACAATGAGTCTGGAAAAAGCACTATTCTTTTAGCTTTGGATTTGGTAATGCGAGGAAGTAGAAATAAGGTTGAAAGACTTGGTCTCGAAGCATTATTTAACGCTAATACGATTATTGAGTTTCTTAAATCAGATAGGGATCTTGCAAGATTACCTGAATTAAGAGTTGAACTTTATCTCAACGAACAAAACAACGAGATTACTAATGGGAAAAATAATTTGGATAAAAGACCTTGTGACGGAGTGAGACTTATATGTAAACCAAATGAAGATTACCACCAATCAATAAGAGAAGTGCTTAAAAAGCCTGAGTGCTTATTTCCATTTGAATATTACTCAATTTCTTTCACAACATTTAATGATATTCCGTACAATGGATATAACAAACATTTAAAACATCTTTTGATAGATAATACTTTGACTAGTAATGAGTATGCTATGAAAGAATATGTTAAAGATATATATAATAGTAAAGTATTGAATTCTTCCGAGAAATTTCAACATCAGCATGAGTATAGAAATTTTAAAGAAGAGTTTAAGAATAAAGCCTTTAAGGAAATTAATAAACGATTGGATAATGATTATAAATTCGCAATAAATTCAAATTCCAAATCAAATCTAGAGAGTGATCTGATTATTTATGAGGGTGATATTTCAATCGACAATAAGGGAAAAGGGAGGCAATCTATTATCAAGACTTCATTGGCTTTAAGTAAATCTGGAGATACCATTGATGCTGTTCTTTTGGAGGAGCCAGAGAATCATTTAAGTCATAGTAATATGAAAAAACTTATTCAAGAAGTGGTAAATTCCACTGGTAAACAAATTTTTGTGGCTACTCATAGCGATTTGGTAAGTACCAGGCTTGATTTAAGAAAATCAATATTATTGAATAGCAGTACAGAAGGTAGAATAAAATTGGAGAATCTACCGGAGGACACCTCTAAATTCTTTATTAAAGCGCCTGATAATAATATTCTGGAATTTATATTATCAGAAAAAGTGATTTTAGTAGAAGGAGATGCAGAATTTATTTTAATGGAAGCATTTTATCAAAAAAAGACAAATAAAAAACTGAGTGAAGATCATATCCATGTTATTGCCGTTGGCGGTACAAGTTTCCCAAGATATTTAGATATGGCAAAAATTCTAGAAATTAAAACGGCCGTAATAACTGATAATGATAAAAACTACGCTGAAAATATAAAAAATAGATATTCGAAATATAATCAAAAGAACATTGGAGTCTTTGCAGACATTAATGATGATAACTATACTTTTGAAGTATGTGTATATAAGGAAAATACTAATATCTGTGAAGGTTTGTTTTCGGCAAATAGAAGAACGCTCTCAGTTCAAGAATATATGCTCAAAAATAAGGCAGAAACTGCTTTTCAATTGCTGGAAAATAAGTCAAAAGAATTAAATATCCCAGATTATATCAACAAAGCTTTTGAATGGATAAACAATTAATTTTGGCTGTTGCTGGCTCTGGTAAAACCTATCACATCGTTAAGCAACTTGATCTTAAAAATAGATACCTTCTTATTACTTACACAATCAGTGGGATAAAGAGTATTAAAAATGAGGTAATAAATCAATTTGGATATTTACCGAAAAACATAAAAATTAAGAATTACTTCTCCTTCCTTTATTCATTTTGTTATAAACCATTTTTTGCCGATGAATATAATGACAGGGGTATTACATGGAACTACCCTAAAAGTTTCTTTGATAATTCATTCTTTACCAAAAACAATTACTTGTACCATAATAGGATATCAAAATTATTAATAGACCAAGATAATATTTTAGATGTCAGAAGCAGACTTGAGAAATATTATGATTATGTCCTATTCGATGAGATTCAAGACTTTGGTGGTAATGATTTTAACTTTTTATTAGAATTAACTAAATCAAAAGTAAAGTTTCTTCTTGTGGGTGATTTCTTCCAGCATACTTTTGATACTAGCAGAGATAAAAAAACCAATCAAAATTTGTATAGTAGCTTGGCTAAGTATATTGCACGTTTTAAAACTGCAGGCTTTAATTTTGATGATTTTACTTTAATAAAAAGTCGGAGATGCAGTAAAACAACTTGTGAATTTATTCAGAATCGTGTCGGAATTAGAATAGAATCAAACTCTAATCGAATCACTGAATGTAAATTAATTGATAACAAGGAAGAGGCCCAAAAAATATTAAGCAACAATAGTATTGTTAAGTTATTTTTGACAAGACATTATAATTATAGCTGTAGATCTGATAATTGGGGAGCTTGTAAAGGCCTTGGGTATGAAGATGTTTGTGTAATTGTGAATGATGAGTTATACAAAAAAATTAAATCAGAAAACATTATAACTTTTAAATCACGCATTACAAGAAATAAATTCTATGTGGCTTGTTCTCGGACAAAAAATAATCTTTATTTTGTTCATAATAAGTTTGTTAAGGAGTTTAAGAATTAGACTAAAATGGATAATTCGTTGTAAAGATCAGGGCAGGCTATATATAAAAATCATTAAGTTTTATTCAAAATTGTAAGGATGGATCGTGCTTTATTTTCTTGTGCAATTTCCTCCCAAAAAATTTATCTTTGTCTGAACCTAAAAATCAGACATGACCTTAATCAAATCAATCTCAGGAATTCGTGGTACTATTGGTGGAAATATAGGGGACAACCTTACGCCTTTAGACGCTGTGAAATTCGCTTCTGCATACGGAACTTTTATCAAAGCTAGACATTCGGATCAATCTAAAATCAAAGTGGTTTTGGGTCGTGATGCCCGAATCTCAGGAAAGATGATTAGTTCTTTAGTCGCCAATACTCTAGTAGGTCTGGGGATTGATGTGGTGGACCTAGGTTTGTCAACCACTCCAACGGTAGAGGTAGCTGTTCCCTTGGAAAAAGCTCAAGGTGGAATCATCTTAACCGCAAGTCACAATCCCAAGCAATGGAACGCACTCAAACTCTTAAACGAGAAGGGGGAATTCTTAAACGGAGAAGATGGAAAGCAAATCTTAGACATCGCAGCCAGTGACGATTATAGCTATTCCGAAGTAGATGATTTGGGAAGTTATACGAAGCTATCTGGTTACATCGACAAGCACATTCAGGAAGTACTCGCTTTGGAATTGGTAGATATTGATGCCATTAGAAATGCGGGATTTAAAGTGGTGGTAGATGGTGTGAACTCTACAGGGGGAATCGCCATTCCAGCCTTACTCAAAGAATTGAACGTAGAATGCATTGAGCTCTATTGCGAGCCCAACGGACATTTCCCACACAACCCAGAGCCTTTAAAAGAACACTTGACTGATATCTCAGAATTAGTGGTGAAAGAAGGAGCGGATTTCGGAATTGTGGTAGATCCAGACGTAGATCGTTTGGCATTGATTTGTGAAGACGGTTCTATGTTTGGTGAGGAATATACATTGGTTGCCTGTGCAGATTACGTTTTAGGAAAACATGGAGGTGGAAATACGGTTTCTAATTTATCATCGTCTCGAGCCTTGAGAGACGTCACCCAGAAACACGGCGGAACCTATACTGCCAGTGCGGTGGGAGAGGTGAACGTAGTCATCGCCATGAAAGAAACCAATACAGTAATTGGTGGAGAAGGAAATGGTGGAATCATTTAGCCAGCTTCGCATTACGGTCGTGATAGCTTGGTCGGAGTAGCTTTGTTTTTATCACATTTAGCGAACAAAAAGATTTCTTGTAAAACCTTGAGAGAAAGCTATCCAAGTTATTTTATGAGTAAAAACAAGATCCAGTTGACGCCGCAAATCGACGTGGACAAGATCTTAGAAGATATG
>CAZTFN010000261.1:0-5668 GCA_964612905.1 uncultured Flavobacterium sp.
TTCTTACAATGACATCACTTCCGTCTACAATTAAATTGTCAAAATCTGCAGCATCTTCACCTGCTTTGAACTGTTCGAAGAAGCCTTGTCCTTTGGTATAGTTCAAACCTAAGTTTGTAGACCAGTTTTCATTTAATTTTTCATTCCAGTGAAATTGGTAGTGATTTTGTTGGTAGTCATCTACCTCATTATCATAGGTATAAGGATTTTGTCTTCTGTCCTCTTCCAATTGTTCGGGAGTCAAACCAAACCAAGCTTGGTAGGTAACTTCTGTTCCTCCAAAAGCAATCGCTTTGATCAAAGTATTGTCATCAACATAAGCTCCTTGTAAGAAGTAAGACTTTAAATCAGCATAGGCTCTATCTACATATCCATCTGAATAGATATTAGACAAGCGCCCTGAGAGTTCAAAGTGGTCATTGAGTTTTCCTGTACTGAATTTGACGGTGTGCTTTCTTGTACCAAAAGAACCAAAAGAGTTTGAAATTTCACCAAAAGCATCTTCAGAAAAGGCATCTGTTAAGATGTTCAAGCTTGCTCCAAAAGCACCTGATCCGTTGGTAGACGTTCCCACACCTCTTTGCAACTGTAAGTTTTCAGTGGAAGAAGCGAAGTCACCTAAGTTCACCCAAAAAGTTCCGTGACTTTCTGCGTCGTTGTAAGGAATCCCGTTAATAGTCACGTTGATACGTTCGCTATTGGATCCTCTTACGTTTAAGTAGGTATATCCAACTCCCGCTCCTGCATCTGACGATGAAACGACAGACGGCAAGTAGTTTAGTAGGATCGGAATGTCTTGACCTAAGTTTCTCTTGGCAATTTCTTGTTTCGAGAGATTAGAGAATGTGACTGGAATATTGGAAGTAGCTCTTACGGCTTTCACCAATACTTCATCGAGCACATTTTCATCCTCATAAAGAACAAGGATGAGGTTTTGGTTTTCATTCAGTTCAACTGTTCTTTCGATGGTTTTATAACCAACATAAGAAACCTGTAAAGTGTAAGTTCCTTTACCTAGACGGAATTTGAACTCTCCAGCTTCGTTGGAAGAGGTTCCAGCCTTGGTTTCTTTCACAACAACAGTTGCACCATACAAGCGTTTTTGAGTTTTGTCTACAACTCTTCCGGACAACACGTACTCCTGGGCGTTCACAAGCAAGCCTGCAAACAAGAATAAAAAAAATGTGATTTTTTTCATTTTAAAGAAAATTTAAAACGAATAAAAAGAGGTAATTATTCTTGTAATATTTAATTGAATAATTAATAATAGTCGGGTAGGTTTGACCCTACGTCGACATTCATAAGTCCCTAAACAGCATTACCTGTTCTAGGTTCTACGGGTATGATCTCAGCCTTACTCAGTTAACAATTATCAGTTAACAGTTATCAATTGATATTGATAGTGGTCTCCTGTTAATTGATCACTGAAAAAGCACCCCTTTATGAGAACGGCGCAAAGATACAATTCAATTGGATATCAAAAAAGAAAAGCTATTCCAATTTCCGAGCTCTGTGTGTTTGATAATATCTAGAAAACATGTAGACATATTCAGGACCGTTAATGAGTTCTGAGATCTCGATTTCTAAAATTTTAGCAATTTCAATAAACTTTTTAAGATTAATTCTGGTACGTCCGCGTTCTAATTTATGATAAGCGTTTTGACTGATACTTAACATATCGGCCATGTATTCTTGTGAATATCCTTTTTCAACTCTTATTTTTTTGATTCTCTTGCGAATATCATTTACCAACTGTTCGGAGGAAGGCATATATTCAGTTTTTATAGGTGTTTACGAGATGGGGGAGAAGTTCAATAAACAAAATTAGGAAAAACGTAAAGCCCTTCATTTCCCACTTTTTAGGGATATTTATAGCTTTTTGGACTCACTACTATTGGTTAGTTTCATAAGCTATAATTTATAGCAATAGGCTATTTTATTCACTACCAAGTATTTGTAGCTTTGTTCCAAGTTTCTAGTACAAAAGGAATCTTTAAGTGAGCTCTGAATTCTTTTCAGAGAACCAGTAATTACTAACGGGGGACAGTAATTATCCTAAAGGAAGTTGTTGCAACAACTTCCTTTTTTCTTTTTAATAAACTATTGTTTACCCAAAATTTTCAAAGAAATGATTGGGGCTGACCTTAAAAACATCAGCAAGCATGAGTAGTGTCAAAACCAACAATTTGGTGCGGCCATTTTCAATTTTGTGATAGGCATTTTGACTAATATTTAAGTGGTTGGCAACTTTTTCTTGACTAAGACCTTGGTC
The DNA here is from genome assembly GCA_964612905.1 of uncultured Flavobacterium sp. Taxonomy (GTDB): domain Bacteria; phylum Bacteroidota; class Bacteroidia; order Flavobacteriales; family Flavobacteriaceae; genus Polaribacter. The sequence continues at coordinate 2,273 of CAZTFN010000261.1, forward strand.
GTAACGAAGTTTTCTGATTTTATCACAAATCAATTGTAGTTCTTTCTCTTTCATATGGTTAGCAATTATCCAAACATACGAAAAATAGGGTGAGTCAAAAAAGAGTGATTCATTTTATAGCCTGTAGCTATAGGTTGAGTACTGATTCCACAATATCTTTACAGTCCATTTTCTGTGAAAAGGAAGGTGATCCATGTATTCAAAAGAACAGGGGCTTTTATGCCTCTGTTTTTAATTGAGATCAGGTTTTTTTCGAAGCCCTTTTTTTTCAGATTGCTTCTTTTTCTGCTGCAATCTTTTTTGCTTTTGTGCTTTGCTGATTTGTTTAGGTTTGCGCTTTTTGGGGACGATCAATCCTTTCTCTAGTAGTTGGAACAGTCTCTTAACAACTTTTTCTTTGTTGGTATGCTGACTGCGACTCTCACCCGAAGAGAGCAGAAGAATCCCTTCTTTGGTCAACCGATTGGAAAGGTTTTTGGCGAGTAGAATTTTTTCTCTTTCTGAAAGTGATTGAGAATTAAGAAGATCAAAAGAGAGTTCTACTTTGGAAGAAACTTTGTTGACATGCTGACCTCCAGCTCCCGAACTTCGGACGGCCTTGAATTGTAGCTCTTTGAAAATTCCTTCTTTGTTCATGAATTCAAAGATTCGGAATATGAATACAAATTCTTTTTCTGAACGATGATTTTATCAATAGCTTTCGTGGCAGCTTTGAGTCGAGTTTCCTTGTCGCCTTTCAACAGAATATAAGGTCGATCATAATCATCTAAAGCTTTTTGAAAGGCATTAAACATTTCCAATCGTTGCTCTGGTCGGTCTCGTAAATCGTCTTCTACCCAAGGAGTGTCAATATAGGTCAATAAGTAGAGGTCATAGCTGTTTTCGGTTGCAGCTGCTTCCAACAAAGGATCTACATAACCACCATAGTATTCTTCCGAATAGACTTTGGTTTCTAGTAGATCAGTATCACAGATCAAGACTTTATCTGCCCGTTTGGCAAGCCTGTTTTCCAATGCTATTTGACCATGTGCAATGGGCATGATATCTTTCGGTTCACAAGTTCTGCGTTCTTGATTCCAAACCCTTTGTAAATAAGGGCGTGCAAACTCTTCCACCCAAACGGTATTATAATGTTTAGCAAGCTGAATAGAAAGCGTTGTTTTTCCTGTACTTTCAGGACCAAACAAAACAATCTTTACTAAGTTGATATCCTCTTGTCTAAGGTTTTTCTCCATGATTTATATCCTAAATAAGCCAACACTAGAAATATGGTAAATTGAATTCCTGAGAATCCAAGTCCTTTGATAAAATAAAGTGGTACAGAAATAATATTTCCAACAATCCAAAGGGTCCAATGTTCAATTTTTTTGTTTGCCATCAACCACATTGCCGCAAAGAAAACTCCTGTAGTTAATGTGTCGAAATAATCGGTAATCCTATCAAAGCGATTAAAATATAGATAGACAGCCACCACAAAACCTGCGGTAAACAAAAAGATGCCCAAAGCCTTCAATTTATCTGATTGATTTGTTCTCGTGATCTCAATGTAGTGATCATCAATCAAACGTGTCCACATGTACCAACCATAAATACTCATTAAAGTGTAATATATGTTGATGATCAAATCGCCGTAAAGCGTGAACTGATAGCAGATGTATACGTAAATAACCGTACTAATGATTCCAGTAGGATACACCCAAATACTTTCTTTTTTCGCAAACCAAACACTAGCAATTCCAGAAACCACCGCAATAATTTCTAAGGTGATGTTCAATGCAGTTGCTTCTCTGTAAGGCTCAACAAAGAAATCAATAATTTCGTTCATAATTACTTCTGTCTGATTTTACAATCTTCATGTTTAATACTACATTTTCTTCCTGCTCAAAAGCGGTTTTGATCTCTTGTGTCAAATAAGGCATCAGCTTGTCATAGTCGCCATAGATCTGCGTGCTCAATGGATTTTCCATCACGGTGAATCCTGAGGTTCTAAGTTGTTGAATAAATTTAATGATATGCGCTTCAAAGTCATTTTGAAGTGGCATGAGTGTCAACTCCACAGATATGTTCATGAGTCGTATTTTTTAGTTCATTAAAAAATGAGGGATCGTTTTCAAAAGCAGTTCCAATCACCACAAGATCGGCACCTGCATTGTAGGCATTGTTCAATTGTTGAATGCTTCGAATTCCACCACCTACAATAAGAGGGATTTTCAATTCACTTTTTACACAGTTGATGATTACAGAACTTACCGGTGTTTTTGCTCCAGAACCCGCTTCCAGATAAATCAGTCTTTTTCCAGAGAATTGTCCAGCCAAAGCGGTTTTCAAAATCAGAGTATAATCCGTTTGAGGAATAGGGTTGGTGTTACTCACCTTTTGCACGGAAGTTTCTCTGCCACCATCAATGAGGATGTAACCCGTTGGTAGGACTTCCAAATTGGATTGATTCACTTTAAATGCGGCATCAATTTGCTGCTCAATCAAATACTCAGGATTTCTTCCAGAGATCAGGCTTAAAAATAAGATCCCATCTGCTTTTGGTGTGATCTGATGTGTATCACCAGGAAATAGAATCACAGGTAATGTGGTGTATTTCTTAATCTCAACAACAATCTTTTCTGTATCATTGTTTTGATCTGTACTTCCACCTACGAAGATGTGCGTAGCGATGGACTGATTCACCTTTTTGATGAACTCATGTACTTGATCCGCTCGAATTTTTTCAGGGTCGATGAGAACAGCCAGTAACTTCTGGTCCGATTCTTTTGCCGCTAAAATTTCTTGGTAAATTCTCACTGAGGCGAAAATACAAATTCCTTCTCAGTGTGCAGTGATCAGTGGACAATTATCAGTTAAAAGTGATCAGTGAAGTAGTGCTCCTTTTTTAAAAAGGTTACTACTTGGTTAACTTCGACTTCGCTCAGTCAACACGATTCTGATGATTAAATAACAGTGGGTGTAAATAAATTTCTAAAACGTAAATATATTTATGAAATTCATCTAACATTCAATAGTTCGAAGCTTACAAAGCGAAGAACTAAACATCAAAAAGCATAAACACAGGTGAACCCTTCAAACTCTAAGAAATGCACTTCATGTTTAGAAAAGTGATTTTCGTATCGAATTTCTCCTGTTGTTTTTCCATCCGAAAATCGAAAATCTTCGATGTAGATGTGGTGTAAAAATAGTAGCTTTTTCTTTCCGTAGATTTTATACAAAGATTCTTTTCCTCCCCATACAATAGTCAGCTTACTCACCAAAGCATCGTGATTGGCAATGGTTTTGTATTCTTGAATGGGTGTGAACTTCCGAGCAATCTTGACAATTTTATCACGCTGCATTTCAATATCAATTCCTACAGGGGCTTTTGAAGCAATGATGATGGCAGAAAAATTG
>CAZTFN010000262.1:0-5616 GCA_964612905.1 uncultured Flavobacterium sp.
ATCCCATTTTGTCCTAATACTACAGATCTTGTGGCAAAAGGTTCACCTGTAATTCGATCTTGTGCGAATGTGAATTGAGAAATAAAAAGAGAAACGAGGAGGAATCGTAAAGTATGTTTCATTTGCTGGAAATTCATGATTTGTTTGAATTCCCTAAGGTACGAAACATTCAATTGAACTTATGACAACCATCAAAAAATAACAAAGTCTTGTTTTTTGTGATATACAAAAGGTGGATTTAATGATAAATCCACCTTTCGCTATTTATCGAATTCTATAAAATTATTTCCACCAGCTATCATCATTAGAACTTGGAACAATTTCTAACTGTCCTAGTCTCAATAATGGTAGTTTACTCTCACTAACATCCGCAAACAGTGTAAATGAAAGATTCAACATCTGAGTAGGACTTCCACTTTCATCATGAATGTTGTTATGCCAATCAAGAATTTGACTCACCAAGGTTGACTCATATTGTGCAAGGGTTGTTGCAGGAGTTCCTGATGTGTTTGATGGTTTTATTGAAACCGCAGTTTGAGAGAACAAAATTGGTGTGGTACTCACCAAGGTTTGCTCTTCTGGATTGGATGCATTTGAAGAGATCATAAACTCTGCTCCCACTTCCAATGTAAATCGGAGTTCTTTGACAACGCTATCTGCAGGGTTATCACCTAAGAAATCATTAAAGAACTGCGAAATTACTTCTGTTAATGTATTTGCCTCAGGCAATTTTATGGGTTGCATTTCTTCAATCAATGGAACAATCGGTGTTTTAAAAGATACCACTGGTGTATGGAAAATGAATTTCTCATTGGTGGTAAAGTGTTCTGGAGCAATGTCTGCATTACGCTCAACGTAAGCCCTTGCAATACCGCTCTGATGTGTTCCAATGTTTAAATCGGTAAACAACATCTCTATAAAATCAGGTACTTCATCTTTTACTGTATAGGTCACAACATTATCAACAGGTTTCAAGTCACTTGTATAACCTGTAATTGTTGGGTATGGTAACTCCGACAATGGTAATGGATTATCTGCCTTGTAACCTTTTCCTGTTATCGTGATTGTTTTTCCATCTTCTGTGAAGTTCACAATATAGGTTTGATCAATAGGCGTAATCGTTGTTGTACTGGTTCCACCTGCTAATGCCGCAAGTCTTTGTGTCTTTCTGGCTTCAGATGGATTTTTCCAAGTACTCCAAGTATTGGCAACCCCATCAATTAACTCTGTCATTCTAGAAAGGGCAGCCTTAGCGACATCTACATCGGTTCCATTGAAAGCAGCATCTGGTATTTTCTCCAAATAAGAAGCTACTTCAGGATACTCATAAGAGAAACGTGCCAATGCTTCAAACAGATCTGTTGGAGCAGGTCTGCCTTCAACAAAGATTCCTGATTTTAAGGCTCCGTTAGATGTTGTACCATCAATATTTTCATTGAATGAAACTTCTAAATGCAAATCATCCTGAGCTGCTTTGGTTCTGCTTACTTGAATTGTATAGGTCCAATCGATAAAGTCCTTGATACTTGGTTGATCACCTTGGCCAATTTTATCAGCCTCTTTGGCCTTCGCTGTTTGACTATTAAAGCTAGGTGAAGCTGGGAAGGTTCTCAATGGTATCGGAATGTCGATATCATTCATAGGAATCTGAAGCAATGCAGGAGGTTGTGCTCCGTCCACTAATCGCTCTGGAAGCACTACTGTCATCCAAGATGATGGAACATAACCATATTGATCTTCGGAAGAATCAAATTGATGATTGATAAATCCGATATCATATAGTAAATCCAGATTCAAGTCTTTTTGATCTTCAGGATGCTTGGCAGCAACCATAAAATTCAAAAACTGACTTTTGTTTTCATTATCCGAGTCATCTACCAAGGGTAAATAAGCGTTGGAAACTGTGTACGGAGTATCCTTATCTGTGTCAGCATCACTCTTATCACCTGCCTTCGTATCCTTGGCCATAGTTGCTGAAATTTTACCAAACAGTGTTGGAGGATATTCCTTATCAATATTCGGCTCTACCTGTCCAACAATGGTAACATCTGTAGGCATCTGAACCAATGCAGATGTACCGTAATCATTGGCAAGCGATGCTAATAAGCTTTGAAGCATTCGCTCTTTGGCAGATTCATAATCTGTCACTAACGTGGTACCTGAATCAGGTTCGATGATCAAATCGATGGTATTCGCAATGGCTTCGGCAAGGGTATTTTTATTGGCCATCAAAGAATCATACGTCGTGTCATCTAACTTGGCAATGGCAGCAGCCATTTCTGGCGTTATAAAGTCGTGGAATGTTGTCAGGAATTGACTTGCCCATATGTTCATATCAATATTGGCAAAGTTTACTTGTATGGTTTTGTCGATATCACTACTTGTTCCATTCCATGTGCTGTTATATACGATCACATCTTCGTTTCGAGTAATCAATGATGTAGCAAGAGGAACGGGTGCATAGAATGATGGTAAGGTACCGTCTTTTATGCTAACAGCCATTCCGTTTGGTACACTCCATTTCATCGCCCATATGGCGTTTTCTTGTACATTTTGTAAACCAGCAGAGAAATCATTTCCAGTTCCAATTTTTAGCTGTCCTTTGGCGCCATCAAAACCGTCATAAGCCAGTTCAAATTGATTGGCAAATGCTGATAGACTTGGCGTGTCTGTTGTATCTGTACCACTGCCAGGTGTAACAAAAGGAGCTATAGGAATGCTGACAGATCCAACACTTGGTAATAGTTTGGTTACATCTTCGGATGTATTCGTTCTTGAGATAGTGGCAATTACATTGACTACAAAAACTGTATTTTCTATGCTCTGAACAAAATCGAAATCAAGATTCAAACTCAATACTTTCGTACCTGGATCTACCACTGTTTTTCCACCAAGTACATCTTGGAGATACACAGCAACACTGGTCAAATAATTGATAACAGATGTTTTTAACAAGGTACCATCGTTATTTCCGTCTTTGGTAAATGTAGTTCCAGACAGGCTTGTTTGAATGGTAAGACTTGCATTCGCATCACTATACTGTCCAATGGCTTTGTTATACTCTGCCAATGCTTGTTGTACTTGTGTTTTTCCATCATCACTACCTGAATTGATCAATTGTTGAACCGTATCAGTATCAAAATCGAAGTCAATTTCAAGAACAGGTGCACCTGATTTAGAATCTACACAATAAGCTACCTTTAACCATTGCAATTGATTGAAGGTACTGATCGGATCATTGTATACAATGGTTGTGGTTTGATCCTTCGTCTGACTCTTTGGAAGTGCATTTCCATACATATCCAATACTCTAATTTCTAAAGAAACGTCTTTACCAATGGCTGCATATGGATTTGTTTTATCAACAAATTGGTACGCTGGAATCGTTTGACGGTATACCCAGTTATCTTTACCTGCTTGGGTTCCGGGTTCTCTTTTAGCAGCATTTGGTTTGCTCCAGTAATAACCATCAGAAGGTGGAGTTGTACCACTAATATCATCAATAATGAATTGAACAGTTCGATACAATGAGGTAGCATAATCAGTTGTATTGCCTGCTTCTGGCTCTGGATTGGCATTTAACCACTTCACAGAGAATCCTGTACTACCAGGTCCATAATTAGGTTGATATACCTGAATGGCATCACCAGATGAAGTCTTCACAGCTGCAGCCAATGCTCCTTTATCCAAACTTTGATTAATATCTATCAAATTATGATAGTTCTTCAATGTAATTTCTGACTTAGCTGTAGAACCATCTCCAATTAACAAGGCAATGGTTGCAGATTCTCCTGTAAAGGCAGCATCAGGCATCTTCTCTAAATGCAGATAATAACCAGCAGTCTTCACTATGCTTTCTTCCCAAATGAGTCGAAGGAAATCCTCTACATCACTCAGTGTAGCTTGTACTGGCCCCATTGTACTTTCATCAAAATCAGTGGCAAAGAGCATCTTGGAATTGTTGAAATTCTCTGGCTCAGCATCGGTTGACAAATTATTCTTCACCAACACGATATTGTCTGTTGAACTTGGTGCTACATACTGACTTTTTCCTGTGTTGATCATTAGAGTCAAAGTTGAACTACTATCGAATTGTTTCAATAATAATTCTAGCAATTCTCTCGTGAATTGATCTGTACCTTTGATTGCATAGGTATCCTTATAATAGGTTGAAGAATCATTGGAATCTGGAAGAGCAACTTTATTGATCGTCAAAGGGATGAATAACGCAGGTGTACCATTTACAGCAGTTCCAACATTAGAATCTTGTGAACTACCTGTACTATCATTTGAAATCAAACTCAAGTCTAGCACTAGGGATCCTAATTGCTCCAATTCTTTTTGCATTGCATTTGGCAATGGGAATAAACTGCTCGTATTTGTATTGTCCGTGTATATTTTAGGTTGTTGCAGATTGTACGTTTTTTGCGATGCAGCAAGTGGATTTAAAATAGAAATTCCACCTCCTGATGCACTATCTAGCCAAGTTGTAGATGGTGATTTGTCTAAAATATTACTTGTAGGGAAATCTTCGGTTAAACTTGTTGGATTGTCTTTACCAGCAAACTTGATATAGCTAGAAGCTGAAGAATCCGAGAGCCCTAATGTAAATGTTGTAATATAATCCCCTTTATTATCCGTCACTAATTGGGTTTGCAAACCAGCTAAACTGTAAATACCTACCCAATCATCATTGCTGATATTGATTGTACTTCCAGTAAATGTCGGTAATCTCAATCCTTGCAACATGAATTGAGAAACAAATCCAGCAATATTGGAGTTGTTCGCCATTGCAAGTGCTTCTGCAATTGTTGTTGGAGGTGTTGCAGCAGATAAAGTATTGCCAAGCTCATACACAAGTTGTTGAGCTAGCATGACAAAATAATCTTTTACAAACATCTCCTCTACTGAAATCTCCTCGTTCACCTGAACGGTCATTTCCAAGTTGTCAGGGTCATTAGAAACCATGTAATGATCGAAGTAATCTTGTACAGCTTCTACATAATTTGAAGGAACTGTTGGCGAATTCAACGAGGTATCGTTTCCATTGTACGTAATCTTACATTGAGAGAACATTGGTAATATTGCATAACTATCTGTGTCGGAAGTAAGGCTACTACTCTTATCAATGGTAAATACGATGTCCGTTGCTAAGAAAGAATCAGACTCATCAAAGAATTCATCACTGTGCACAACTACAGACATGGCATTTAAAATGGATGTCAAATCTGTACCAGTTCCTGAAGGTATCAGCGTTACAATATAATTTGCCAATACACTCAATAATGTAGAGAACTGTGTGGTTGAGTTTGTTTGTTTTGAACCATTGTTGCTAGGATCCATCTGAATTACTAATGATGAAACCGCATATGGATTCCAATCTGTTCCATCGTCTTTTGTAGCAACAGCAGGTTGCAGTAAGTAATACACTGTAATAGGCGTTGGAGATGCTTCTTTAGCGGTAGTCTCAACAGCTGATCCAACTGTTGGAGTTACGTCCAAAATCATGGGCTCTTCCATGGCCATCATCGTTGGTGCAGCGGCATGAACAATTTCTCCTGCTGAATCAGGACACCCTGGTTGACCTTTGTATTTATCCAATGCACAAGGAGTTGG
>CAZTFN010000263.1:0-5598 GCA_964612905.1 uncultured Flavobacterium sp.
CATGTAGGTTATTGAAAGTTTTCGGCAACATCCTCATTCAAGTCTTGAATGAATTGTAGAAACTCATCTCTTCCTAATCCAGAGGAAGAAGAAGTAATGAAGGACATGGGAACCTCTTCCCAAGTTTGTAGCAATTTCTTCTTGTAGGAAAGAATTTGCTTGTTCAATTTAGAGCTGCCCAATTTATCAGCTTTTGTAAAAACGATGCAAAATGGGATTTGATTTTCGCCTAAGAAACGCATGAAATCCAAGTCAATTCGTTGAGGATCGTGTCTAGAATCTACAAGAACAAATGTGCAAACCAATTGTTCTCTCTCCTTAAAGTAATTCTCAATAAAACGTTGAAAGATCACTCTCTTTTTCTTGGAGACTTTTGCATAACCATATCCAGGTAAATCAACTAAAAACCAGCTGTCGTTTATTTTGAAATGATTGATTAACTGAGTCTTTCCCGGCGTTCCTGAGGTTTTCGCAAGACTCTTGCGCTGCATCAACATGTTAATCAATGACGATTTTCCAACATTAGATCGGCCGATGAATGCATACTCAGGAATACGATCCTTTGGAGCCTTCATCACATTGCTATTGCTCATGACAAATTCTGCCGATTTGATTTTCATGATTTAGATGTTACGCGACTTGAACCAATCTCCTAGAATCTTATTGAACTCTTCAGGAGTTTCCATCATGGCGGCATGACCGCATTTATCAATCCAGAACAAATCTGAATCAGGGAGTAATTTATGGAAGTCTTCCGCAACTTCAGGTGGAGTTACATTGTCCTGTTTTCCCCAGATTAAACACGTGGGTTGATGCATGTTTGGCAAATCGCCAGCCATGTTATGGCGAATGGCGCTTTTTGCAATAGCCAATGTTTTGATGACCGAGTTACGGTTATTAACAATGTCATATACCTGATCAATCAATTCTTTGGTGGCAATCTTTGGGTCGTAAAAAACATCTTTCGTTTTTTGCTCAATGTATTCGTAGTTTCCGCGTTTTGGATAACTATCTCCCATGGCTTTTTCGTACAACCCAGAGCTTCCTGTCAAAACCAAACTCCCAACGTCTTCCGGAAAGTGTTTTGTATAATACAAAGCAATGTGCCCTCCTAAAGAATTCCCCAGTAGAATGACATCCTTCAGCTCTTTAAAAGCAATAAAATCGTGTAAGAATTTTGCTAAATTCTTCACGTTTGTCTTGATTAAAGGCAATGTGTAGAGGGGGAGTTCAGGGATGAGGACCTTATAGCCTCTGGCCGAGAAATACTCAAAAGTTTTATCGAAATTACTTAGGGCTCCCATAAGTCCGTGCAACACAATGATTGCCCTTCCCTCACCAGCTTCAGCATAAGTAAATTTCCCTTCAGTTTTTAAGCTTTCGGTCATTATTGATTTGGTTTGACTGAGACGCAAATGTAGGTTTTTTTTATGACAAATACGCTGAATTGGAATCTTCTTGAAACTCAAAAAATTAGCAGTCTAAAAGGCAAAAGTTGGGGTGAAGTGTGAAAAATTATCAACAAAGTGGTAGAAAGTGGTAAAAAGTGGGGATTTTTTCCTACTTTTGGCTTCAACAGCAAAATCAAACCTTGATCAATTTAACTGGGACATACGAGTGCAAGGCGGATGCCAAGGGACGACTGATGATTTCATCTGCGTTCAAAAAGCAGTTGTCTCCAGTATTACAAGAAGGCTTTGTGGTAAAAAGAGCTGTTTTCCAACCCTGTTTAGAATTGTATCCCATGCAAGAGTGGAATCAAATGATGAGTAAGATCAATAAACTCAACAGGTTTGTGAAGAAGAACAATGATTTCATCAGAAGGTTCACTGCTGGTGTGAAGGTGGTTGAAATGGATGCTTCTGGACGATTGTTGATCCCAAAAGATCTATGCGTATTTGCAGGGATTGAGAAGAATGTAGTGTTGTCGTCTGCGATCAACATCATTGAGGTTTGGGACAAAGACAAGTATGAAAAGGCAATTGATGATGCTGCGGTGGATTTCGCTGAGCTTGCAGAAGAAGTGATGGGGAATACCGATGTAGATGAGTTATCATAATCCGGTTTTGTTGAAAGAGAGTGTGGATGCTCTCAATATTAAGGAAGATGGAGTATATGTTGATGTGACATTTGGAGGTGGAGGTCACTCACGAGAAATATTAAAACGATTAGGAGAGAAAGGAAAGTTGTTTGCATTTGATCAAGATGAAGATGCGGTAAACAATAAGATAGATGATGATCGTTTTGTGCTGATTGAGGAGAATTTTCGATACATCAGTAGGTTCTTAAAATTTTATGGGGTAAGAAAGGTAGATGGTGTGCTAGCTGATTTGGGTGTTTCCTCTCATCAGTTTGATGAAGCCGAAAGAGGATTTTCCATCCGATTCGACGGTGAGTTGGATATGAGAATGAATCAAAATGCAAAGGTCTCGGCCAAAGATGTGGTGAACGATTATGAAGAAAAAGAGTTGGCGGACATTTTGTTTTTGTATGGAGAGTTAAGAAACTCAAGAGCCATCGCTAAAACTATTGTTCAAGAAAGAGAAAGAGAAAAAATCGAAACAAGTTTTCAGCTAAAACAGGTGTTGCAACGATACCTGCCAAAAGCAAGAGAACATAAAATATTAGCTCAGATTTTTCAAGCCATTCGGATTGAAGTAAATGAAGAGCTGGAAGTTCTTAAAGAGTTTTTGAATCAAATACCGGGATTGTTACATCCCGATGGAAGATTAAGTGTGATCTCCTATCACTCCTTGGAAGATAGGTTGGTGAAGAGATTTATACGTACAGGATTATTTAGCGGCGAGCCCGAAAAAGATTTTTTTGGAAACATTCAGGTTCCATTAATGAAAGTAGGAAAGTTAATAGTACCTACCCCACAGGAAATTAACAACAACAATCGGGCTCGAAGCGCTAAGTTGAGAGTGGCTACAGTAAAGAAGTAAATGTCTAAGGTTAAAAAAAGTGTATATGATGTCTTGAAAGGAAGATTCCTTACAGACGAATCGGCTTTTAAGAATTGGCGGATGATCATATTTATTGTAGCTCTCTTATTAATTATGATCTCAAATGCTCATAACGCCGATAAAAAAGTGCTAAAGATTACGGAGCTAAACAAATTAAAGAGAGAACTAAGAGCGGAGTATATAGATACGCAAACAACGCTCATGCGAATGAAAATGGAGTCGAACATTCGAGAAAAAGCAAAAAAAATGGGACTAGAACCTGCACAGACTCCACCAACAAGAATTAAAGTAGAACCTAAAGACTAAAAAACAAACTGCCTTGAAAGATCATAAAAAAAGCATACTCACCAAATTCTACATAGTAGCTGCTTTTATGACGCTTCTTCTCTTCTCAGTTGTCTTCAGGGTTGTAAACATTCAATACGTAGAAGGCGATAAGTATCGTCAAATGTCCAAAGATCTTACACAAAAACCATTTACCATTTATGCCAATAAGGGTAATGTGTATGCTGCGGATGGAAACTTGCTCGCAACTTCCATGTCGAAGTTTACCATTCGTATGGATGTGATGTCTGTGGATGCTAAAGTCTTCGAAAGAGATGTGAAAGCACTCTCAAAATCATTGGCAGGTTTCTTTGGGAAGTCTACCAATTATTATGAACAAAAATTACGCAATGCTCGGAAACTAAAAAATAGGTATCTGTTCATTGCGAAAGATGTTGGGTATAATGATTATATCCAAGTAAAGCAGTTTCCCATCTTTAAATTGGGGGTTTTTAAAGGTGGGTTCATTGCTGAACAAAAGACAGTACGTGCACATCCGATTGGAAAAATTGCTGAACGTACCATTGGATACAGTGACGATCGTGGTGATGCAGGAATTGAAGGGGCCTTTGCTGAAGAAATGCAAGGCTTGGATGGCTCTCGATTGAAGCAAAAGATTGGTAAAGGTCAATGGAAGCCTATCAACAATGTAAACGAACAAGAGCCTATTGATGGTTTTGATGTGATCACAACCATTGATGTCAATATTCAAGACATCACGCATCACGCACTCTTACGTCAACTAGAATACTTTGAAGCAGATCATGGCTGTGCTGTGGTGATGGAAACAGCTACTGGAGAAATCAAAGCCATCTCAAATTTAGGAAGAACAAAACAAGGAAAATACTTTGAAAAGCGGAACTACGCAGTTTGGGAGTCGCACGAACCAGGTTCGACTTTCAAACTGGCTAGTTTAATGGCTGCCTTGGAAGATAAAGTCATTGACACCGCTACAGTTGTTGATACAAAGAAGGGAAGATATTATTTACACGGAAGAAAAGTAGAAGATTCAGAACGTGGAGGTCATGGGGAAATCTCTGCTGCCCGAGTTTTTGAGGTTTCATCTAATGTAGGGATTGTAAAGCTGATCCAAGAAAACTACAAAGACAATCCTGAGAAATTTTTAACTCATTTAGAGAATTTTGGATTGACTAAAAAGATTGGGCTTCCTATTAAAGGTGAGGGAAGACCAATTGTATACAGGCCTGAAGACAAAGCTTGGAACAAAGTTACTTTGGCTTGGACATCTTGGGGGTATAGTGTTCAGGTAACTGCAATGCAGTTGTTAATGTTATACAATGCAGTTGCCAATGATGGTGAAATGGTCAAGCCAAGATTCATCAAAGAGCTGAGAAAAGAGAATCGTGTTGAGAAGGTTTATGAAAAAGAAGTGATCAATCCTCAAATCGTTTCTCCTGAGACCATCAAGCAGATGAAGAAGATCATGGAGAATGTGGTGATCAAAGGAACGGCAGACAATATTTATTCGCCAGATTTTTCAATGGCAGGAAAGACGGGGACGGCTAAGAAGTTTGTTCCTAAACATGTTAATGAAAAAGGGGATACGATCTCTGCAGGATATTCCAACAAACGATATGTGGCTTCATTTGCAGGATTCTTTCCTGTAGACAAACCAAAGTATTCCTGTATTGTGGTGATTCATGATCCACTTAAGAAAAAAGGATACTACGGTGCTACTGTAGCTGCCCCAGTGTTTCGAGAGATTGCTCAAAAAATCTACACCAGTACACCTGTTCAAAACGAGGTAGTTCCAGAAGAATTTAATGCACAGATGATTCAAGATTCCTACTCACAGAATGTAGAGTCTCTAGACGATAAAAAAGTACCCAACGTAAAAGGAATGCCTGCTATGGATGCCATTTCAATTTTGGAAAATGTTGGGCTGAAGGTGAAAGTAGAAGGGGTTGGAAAAGTAAAACGTCAATCCATCAGAAAAGGAACTCCCATAAGAAAGGGGACAACCATTGTTTTAAAACTATCTTAATTGAAGAAGTTAAAAGACATATTATATAAGGTATCCGTAGAAGCTGTCTATGGAAATACTGATATTGAGGTTTCTCAAGTCAATTTCGATTCAAGAAAAGTGACTCAGAATGATCTATTTGTGGCTCAAAAAGGAGTGACTGTAGATGGTCATCGATTCATCTCCAAAGCAATCAACCTTGGGGCGACTTCAGTAATATGTGAAGACTTGCCTGAAAATAGAGTCGAAGGAGTTACCTATGTTCAGGTGCAGGATTCTGATGCAACGCTAGCGATTGTTGCATCCAACTTCTATGACAATCCT
>CAZTFN010000264.1:0-5547 GCA_964612905.1 uncultured Flavobacterium sp.
ATGTTAGACGGGCAAAAAGTTGCGGAGAACGTTTTGGTGTAAAACAGAGTGAAAGAATCCATTAGGGCCATAAAAGAGAAATAGAAATGATCAAGACATATTTAAAAATCGCCTTTAGAAACATCATGAGATACAAAGTGTTCTCATTTATCAATGTGATTGGTTTGACCATTGGTTTGAGTGCTTCATTCATCATTAGTTTGATGGTGTATTATGACTATACCTTTGATACGTTTCATGAAGATGGAGATAGAATCTATCGAGTTGTAACTGACTTCAGTAGCCCTGATGGTAAATTTTATAATTCTGGAGTGACAACGGCTCTAGAAGATGCTATTCAAGAGAATTCCAATTTTGAAAAAGTGAGTGGATTCTTTGTCAATAGACCATCCAAAGTAGAAAATAGGGCTGCGAATATTGAGGTAAAATGGCCAGACGCAGTCATTTATACAGACGAAGATTATTTTGATATTTTTCAATACACCTTTTTAGCAGGAAATAAATCCAACGCTTTGTCACAACCTTACAGCGTAATTCTTTCTGAAGAAAGAGCAGCGCGTTATTTCCCGAATCAACAACCCAACGATATCATTGGAAAAACACTGGTCTACAACGATTCTTTAAACATCAAAGTAACAGGAGTTGTCGAGAGTTTTAAACAGAGAACTGACTTCATCTTTCAAGAATTCATCTCAAGCCCAACCCTTGCTGGTACATCAATGCGTGATGAATATCTAGAAAAAAGTTGGGGTTCTACCAACTCAAGTTCGCAGCTGTTTGTGAAATTGAATAAAATGGCGGATAAAGACAATGCGCAAGTTCAATTGAACGAATTGGCTTTAAAAAACCGCGATGAATACGAGATCAAATACAAGCAGTCAAGAAAATTTACCATGCAACCATTAGACGATGTACATTTTAACCCAGATTACGGGATTTATGATTGGTCAAAAGCAAGGGCAAGCAAATCACTGTTACAAAATTTGGTGTTAGTTGCGATCTTTCTCTTGATTCTAGGTTGTATCAATTTCATCAACTTAAATACGGCAACAGCCACTCAAAGATCTAAAGAAATTGGGATTCGTAAAACCTTAGGAAGCTCAAGGCAGCAGCTCATAGCTCAGTTTTTAGGAGAGACGTTCTTGTTGGTGTGTATTGCAGCATTACTATCTTTATTACTCTCTAAGTTCTTGTTAGATATTTTTTCTGACTTTATACCTTCAGGATTAAGTTTGGAGTTGTTCAAAACGCCAACGATTATTTTCTCCTTACTGGGACTCTTAATTCTAGTAACATTCTTGTCAGGATATTACCCAGCTTTGGTACTTTCTAAATTCAATGTGGTTTCCGTTTTAAAAAACAAATTTGTAGGGAAAGACAAAGTAAAATTGAGAAAATTTTTAACCTTCTTTCAGTTTACGATTGCACAAGTATTTATCATTGCAACCCTACTTGTTGGAAAGCAAATCAATTTCATGTTAACGAAGGATATGGGATTTAAAACGGAGGCGATTGTTTCAGTTTATAGCCCAAGAAGTGAAGGTGAGTTGGAGAAAAAAGAACGTTTTGCTCAAAAATTAAGATCCATTCCAGAAATTGAAAAAATAAGCTTAGGAGGACAGCCACCAGCCTCATTTTCTTCCAACACTTCAACTACCACTTATTCGAACGGAGTGGATACAAAACAAGTAGAACTTCAAGCTGTTTTCGGAGATAAAGAATATGCAAAACTCTTTGACCTTGAATTTTTAGCAGGTAGAGATCGTCTCAACGATACAATCCACGAATTGGTAATTAATGAAACTGCGAGTAAAGCTTATGGGTTCGCAACGCCACAAGAAGCAATAGGTAAAATGATCAATAGAGGTCAAGGAATGGAGCCTATTGTGGGTGTAATGGCTGATTTCAATCAACGATCCTTAAAAACGGCAGTCAAACCTATGGCACTGATGGGAGATGGGTATCGTTCATCGTTTACTAGATTCAGAGCGGTACATATAGAGTTTAAGAATAGTGAAGCCAGCAATTTAGCTGCAACCATGAATAAAATCGAATCAGCTTACAAAGAAGTTTATACAGAAGTTGAAGACTACAGAGCTCAATTCATGGATGATACCGTTGCAAGATTCTATAATCGCGAGCAGAAGGTATCCAAATTACTCAATTGGGCAACAGGACTCTCTATCTTGATTAGCTGTCTTGGTCTTTTAGGGTTGGTGATCTACACAACCAATAGACGTGTGAAAGAGATTGGCGTAAGAAAGGTTTTGGGAGCATCCTTGTTTCAGATCAACTCACTCTTATGCAAGGAATTCTTGGTAATCGTCGGTATAGCCTTCATCGTTGCCTCTCCTATTGCTTGGTACGGGATCCACAATTGGTTACAAGACTTTGCTTATAAAACGAGTATTAGCTTTTGGGTATTTCTTGCCAGTGGATTCGCGATGATTCTATTCGCAGTACTGATTATCAGTGCAAAAACTTTACAAGTAGCAAAAACAGATCCTGTGAATTCATTACGATCAGAATAAAAAGAACATAACAACACAACTATGATTTTTACAAATTTTAAAATAGGACTAAGAAACATTGTGAAGAATAAAGGTTTCTTCGCATTGAACTCTGGAGGTTTGATCGTCGGATTAACCGCTGTCCTGCTCGTGAGTCTTTGGGTATACAGTGAGGTGAATTACAATAAATCCTTGACCAATTATGATGAGATTGCCTCCGTAATGCTCCATAAAAAGCGTTTAGACGAAGTGAATACAATTGCAGGTCAGCCGATGCAATTGGCTCCTGTATTGAGAGAGGAATATGGAAGTCATTTTAAAGAAATAGCAACTTGTTCTCAAACGAGTGAATATAACATAAAGTACAATGGCCAAATGACGTTGATCGATGGAAGATTCGTCGAGCCAAGCATGGTGAATATTTTGGATTTAGAAATGATTTCTGGGAACAGAGATGCCTTACAAGATATCTCCTCGATTTTGATTTCTGAAAGCACCGCAAAAACTGTTTTTGGTAATGAGAATCCCATAGGGAAGCTTATGAAGATTGGTACAACAGTAGAGGTAAGTGTAGCGGGTGTTTACAAGAACTTGCCTGTCAATTCTTCGTTTAAGAATGTGCATTTTTTAGGTCCTTGGGAATTGCTGAAGACAAGAGCTCGATATGAAGAACGCCTGGGTTGGGGAAATCAATGGTTTCGAGTTTATGTGCAAATGCAGGATAAAAAAGACATGGCAAATGTATCTACTTTGATCAAGGATGTTTTTATGGAGAAATATATTGATAAAAGCAAGGAAAGAAGCTACGAGCTTTTTCTTTTTCCAATATCAAAATGGCATCTGTATTCAAAGTTTGAAAATGGCATAAATACAGGAGGAAGAATTGAATACGTGAAAATTTTTAGCATTATTGGAATTTTCATCTTGCTCTTGGCATGCATCAATTTTATGAATTTGAGTACAGCCCAAGCCTTACGAAGAGGAAAAGAAGTAGGTGTAAGAAAGACCTTGGGTTCTTCGCGCAAACAATTAATCATTCAGTTTTTTACAGAGTCATTTTTGATGATTCTCTTCTCTTTTGTCATTGCCTTGGTATTGGCATATCTATTACTTCCTGGGTTCAATACCATCACTTTAAAGGAAGTAATTATTCCATTAGATGAATCAGGTTTTTGGTTGACTTGCTTCTCACTTATTGCCTTCACTGCAATCTTAAGTAGTCTATATCCTTCTTTGTACTTATCAGGATTCAAACCTGTGAGAGTATTGAAAGGCTTAAAACCGAATAGCAAAACTCCCGTGAGTCTAAGAAAGGCACTCATTGTGGTTCAGTTTGCCATTTCGGGAATCCTAATTATGGGAACACTGACAATCATTGGACAAATCAATCATGTTAAAGACCGACCCATTGGATTTGATAAAGATTTATTGGTGAGTGTTCGAATGAAAAATAATAAGGTAAGACAAAGCTTTGACGTGATTCAACGAGAATTGTTGGCCTCTCCTAGTATCAGTAAAGTAACGGCGTCTGACGTGAAAATTACACAGTCTTATACCACAAATGGTGGAAGTTTTAACTGGAGAAATAAAGACCCAAAAATGGCAGCGGAGTTCAATACGATTCGAGCAACGCTTGGTTTTGGCGATATGATAAATTGGAAAGTGCTAAAAGGAAGAGACTTTTCCGCAGATTTCCCGAGTGATACGTTGGCTTTTCTCGCAAATGAAACCGCTGTAAAATATATGAACTTGGAAAACCCAATAGGCGAGATTGTTAGCTGGGGCGAAGACAACTACAAAATTATTGGAGTTGTTGAAGATATGGTAACTCGATCTCCTTTTGATCCACCAAAACCAGCTTTGTACATTCTCCATTTTGGTGACTTCCTTAGTTATGTGAATGTAAAAATTGCTGGGAACGATCCGAATACCATTGAAGGAGCTATCGCTTCCTTAAAACAAACGTTCCAAAAGCATGATCCGAATAATATGTTCACCTATAGCTTTATGGATGAGGAACATGAACGCAAGTTTGATGACATCAATCGGGTTGCCACATTGGTGCTATTATTTTCAATAGTAGCCATTTTTATCAGCTGCTTGGGGGTTTTAGGATTGTCAACCTATATGGCCATTCAACGCAAGAAAGAAATCGGTATTCGAAAAGTACTAGGAGCCTCTATTCAGACTATTTGGCAAATGCTTTCCAAACAATTCATCATTTTAGTATTACTCTCTTTGGTTATTGCTTTACCTGTAGGGTATTACTTCTCATCTCAATGGTTGATGGAGTACAGCTATCGCATTCAAATCAACTTCTGGATCTTCATGATGGCAGGAGGTATCATATTGGGAATTACGCTCATCACAGTAAGTTATCAATCAATCAAGTCCGCACTGTCTAACCCTGTAGACTCTTTAAGAACAGAATAAACATAGAATCATGTTAAAGAATTATTTAAAAATAGCACTGAGAAACTTGTTGAAAAACAAGGTGTATTCTATGATTAACATTTCAGGATTGACCATTGGAATGACCTGTTTTATTTTAATAGCTCTTTACATTCAATTTGAATTAAGTTTTGATAAGCATTTTAAAAATTCGGATCGTATCTATAGAATTGTTCAGCAACAAGAAGGCAATGAATACAGAGGTACTAATTACTTTGCAGTATCACCGTTGCCTTTAGGTACAGCTATGAAGCAAGATTTTCCAGAAGTGGAATCTATCACAAATTTAGATACATGGAATGTTTTACTAGTTAATGGCAACGATTCTTTTTTAGAACAAGGTCTTTTTACAGATAACGCTTTTTTTGATATTTACGATACTGAAATTGTAGAAGGTATTGGTAAAGGTGCTTTAAATGAACCGAATACCATACTATTGACGGCATCTTTGGCGAAAAAAATCTTTGGTGATACATCCTCAATTGGAAAAACCATTTTATATAATAACAAAGATGTAATGATCGTTAAAGGCGTTGTTGCAGATCCTCCTAAAAATCAACATTTTACATATAACTTCATTGCTTCA